>NZ_QTSU01000001.1:959601-1279468 GCF_003382365.1 Lysobacter silvisoli
CCTCGGCCAGCAGGCCCTTGGACGCGGCGCGGCGGCCCACGGCGACGAGCAGCTTGTCGACCACCAGTGCCTGGTCGGCCTTGCCGTCGTTGTAGGTCAGGTGCACGCCGTCCTTCTTGATCTCGGCCTTGCTGACCTTGGCGCCGAGCTTGATGTCCAGGCCTTGCTTCTTGAATTCCTTGGCCGCGGTCTTGGCGACCTCGGCGTCGGCGGCGGCCAGGAAGTCCGGCAGCGCCTCCAGGATGGTGACTTCCGAGCCCAGGCGCTTCCACACGCTGCCCAGCTCCAGGCCGATCACGCCGGCGCCGATCACGCCCAAACGCTTGGGCACTTCGGTGAAGTCCAGCGCGCCGACGTTGTCGACGATCTTGTCGCCGTCGAACTTGGCGAACGGCAGTTCGATCGAATCCGAACCGGCGGCGATGATGACGTTGGTGCCCTTGAGTTCGACTTCGCTGCCGTCGTGCTGCTTGACCTTGACGATGTTGCCCGGGTGCAGGGTGCCGAAGCCGTAGTACGGCGTGACCTTGTTCGCCTTGAACAGCATCGCGATGCCGCCGGTGAACTGCTTCACGATCTTGTCCTTGCGGCCGACCATGGTGGCGACGTCGATCTTGGCGTTGTCGGCGCTGATGCCGTGCTCGCCGAACAGGTGCTGCAGGTTCCAGAACTGGCGCGAGCTGTCGAGCAGGGCCTTGGACGGGATGCAGCCCACGCGCAGGCAGGTGCCGCCCAGGGCCGGCTTGCCGTCCTTGCCCAGCGCCGCGTCGATGCAGGCGGTCTTGAGGCCGAGCTGGGCCGCGCGGATCGCGGCGTGGTAGCCGGCCGGGCCGGCGCCGATGACGACTACGTCGAATTGCTCAGACATTGCGGAGTTCCTTTGCCTTTCCCTTCTCCCGCTGGCGGGAGAAGGTGCCCGGAGGGCGGATGAGGGGAGGCTTGAGGCAGGGGCTGGCGTGATCGCGGCGGCCCTCACCCCAACCCCTCTCCCGCGAGCGGGAGAGGGGCTCAGAGCGCATCACATGCCGAGCAGCATGCGGTGCGGATTCTCGAGCTGGTTCTTGATGTCGACCAGGAACAGCACCGCGTCCTTGCCGTCGATGATGCGGTGGTCGTAGGACAGGGCGATGTACATCATCGGCGCGGCCACGACCTGGCCGTTCTCGACGATGGCGCGCTCCTTGATCGCGTGCATGCCCAGGATCGCCGACTGCGGCGGGTTCACGATCGGGGTCGACATCAGCGAGCCGAAGGTGCCGCCGTTGGTGATGGTGAAGGTGCCGCCCTGCAGGTCTTCCAGCGCCAGCTTGCCGTCGCGGGCCTTCTTGGCGTAGTCGCCGATGGCCTTTTCGATGTCGGCGAAGCCCATGCGCTCGACGCTGCGCAGCACCGGGGTCACCAGACCCTTGTCGGTGGACACGGCGATCGAGATGTCGGCGTAGCCGTGGTAGATCACGTCGTTGCCGTCGACCGAGGCGTTGACGATCGGGTGGCGCTGCAGCGCGTTGGCGGCGGCCTTGGCGAAGAAGCTCATGAAGCCCAGCTTGACGCCGTTGGCCTTCTCGAAGGTCTCGCCCAGCTCCTTGCGCATGGCCATGACCTTGCCCAGGTTGACTTCGTTGAACGAGGTCAGCATGGCGATGGAGTTCTTCGACTGCATCAGGCGCTCGGCGATGCGGGCGCGCATGCGGGTCATCGGCACGCGCTCTTCCGGGCGAGCGCCCGCGGCGTTGCCGACGCCGCCGGACTTGGCGTAGTTGAGGATGTCTTCCTTGGTGACCGCGCCGCGGCGGCCGGTGCCTTCGACCTGGGAGGCGTCGATGCCTTCCTTGTTCGCGGTGAAGCGCGCGCCCGGGGGCAGCTGGTCGTTGCCGGCCGGCGCCTTGGCGGCCTCGGCCTTGGGCGTGATCGGCTGCGCGCCGGCGGCCGGCAGTTCGGCGGCCTTGGCGGCGGCCGGTGCGGCAGCGGCGGCGGGCTTGGCCTCGGCGGCGGCAGCGGCGCCGGCTTCGACGATCGCGATCAGCTGCTGGCTGGTCACGGTGGCGCCTTCCTCGAACTTGATCTCCTTGAGCACGCCGTCGACGGGCGAGGGGACCTCGAGCACGACCTTGTCGGTTTCGAGGTCGACCAGGTTCTCGTCGCGCTTGACCGCGTCGCCCGGCTTCTTGTGCCACGTGGCGATGGTGGCGTCGGAGACGGACTCGGGCAGGACGGGGACTTTGATCTCGGTGCTCATGGGGTGGGCATCCTGGCTTGCTTGATTGTTATGTGGCGGACTAGCGGAAAGGGGGGGCGGGACCGGCGCCGGTTACTCGGCGCTGGCCTCGCCGTGCAGCGAATTGACCAGCGCGTCGGCGACCAGACGGGTCTGCTCGGCGACGTGGTCGGCCAGGTGGCCGGCGGCCGGCGAGGGCGAACGCGCGCGACCGGTGTAGTGCAGGGCCTGCTTCGGCGCCAGGCAGGCGGTCAGGTGGTGGCGGATCTGGTACCAGGCGCCCTGGTTCTGCGGCTCTTCCTGGCACCACACCACGTCCTTGGCCGCGCCGTAGCGCTTGAGCTCGTCGGCCAGGGCCTGGCGCGGGAACGGATACAGCTGTTCCACGCGCAGCAGGGCCACGTCTTCCAGGCCCTGCTTCTGCGCTTCTTCGAGCAGGTCGTAATAGACCTTGCCCGAGCAGACCACCACGCGCTTGACCTTCTTGGGGTTGGCCGCGGCGTCGGGGATCAGGTGCTGGAAGCTGCCGCCGGCCAGCTCGTCCAGGCTGGACACGGCCAGCTTGTGGCGCAGCAGCGACTTGGGCGTCATCACCACCAGCGGCTTGCGCGTGCTCATGTGCATCTGCCGGCGGATCATGTGGTAGGCCTGCGCCGGGGTGGTCGGCGCGCACACCAGCATGTTCTCCAGCGCGCACAGCTGCAGGAAGCGCTCCAGGCGCGCGGAGCTGTGCTCCGGGCCCTGGCCTTCGTAGCCGTGCGGCAGGAACAGGGCCAGGCCGCACAGGCGGCCCCACTTGGCCTCGCCCGAGGACAGGAACTGGTCGATCACCACCTGGGCGCCGTTGGCGAAGTCGCCGAACTGCGCTTCCCAGATGTCCAGGGTCATGGGATCGGCGGTGGAGTAGCCGTACTCGAACGCCATCACCGCTTCCTCGCTGAGCAGCGAGTCGATGATGGTCACGTCCGACGGCGTCTTCACCAGCTCGCGCAGCGGCAGCACGTAGTCGTCGGTAGTCTGCTCGTGCAGGATCGCGTGGCGGTGGAAGAAGGTGCCGCGGCCGCAGTCCTGGCCGACCAGGCGCAGCTTGTAGCCCTCGCTGAGCAGGGTGGCGTAGGCCAGGTTCTCGGCGAAGCCCCAGTCGCCGGCCTGCTCGCCGGCGGCCATCTTGCGGCGGTCCTCGTAGATCTTGGCCACGCGCGGGTGCAGCTTGACGCTGTCGGCCACGGTGTTGATCTGCGCGGCCAGGCCGTCGAGCTTGGCGCGGTCGAAGGTGGTGTCGACCGGGTCGGACAGCTTGCCCGAGAGGTACTTGGACCAGTCGATGGTGAACTCGTCGGGCTTGACCTCGACCAGCTCGGTGGTGACCGCACCGGCGTCGAGCTTTTCGCGGTAGCCGTCGACCAGGGCCTGGGCCTCGTCGGCCGAGACCGCGCCTTCGCCGATCAGCTGCTGCGCGTACAGCTCGCGCGGGGTCTTGTGCTTGCGGATCACCTGGTACATCAGCGGCTGGGTCGCCGCCGGCTCGTCGGCCTCGTTATGGCCGTGGCGGCGGTAGCAGACCAGGTCGATGACCACGTCCTTGCCGAAGCGGTTGCGGAAGTCCAGCGCCAGTTCGGCGCAGAAGGTCACGGCCTCCGGGTTGTCGCCGTTCACGTGCAGGATCGGCGCGCCGACCATCTTGGCCACGTCGGTGCAGTACAGGGTCGAGCGCGCGTCTTCGCGGGCGCTGGTGGTGAAGCCGACCTGGTTGTTGATGACGATGTGCAGGGTGCCGCCGACGGCGAAACCGCGCGCCTGCGACATCTGGAACAGTTCCATGCCCACGCCCTGGCCGGCGAACGCGGCGTCGCCGTGCAGCAGGATCGGCAGCACCTGGGCGCGGCCCTGGTCGCCGCGGCGGGTCTGGCGCGAACGCACGCTGCCGGCCACCACCGGGTTGACGATTTCCAGGTGCGAGGGGTTGAACGCCAGCGCCAGGTGGACCGGGCCGCCGGGGGTGGCGACATCGGCGCTGAAGCCCATGTGGTACTTCACGTCGCCGCTGTGGGCGTGCTCGTCGTGGTCGAACTTGCCTTCGAACTCGTCGAACAGCTTGCGCGGCGGCTTGCCCAGGGTGTTGACCAGCACGTTGAGGCGGCCGCGGTGGGCCATGCCGATCACCACGTCCTGCGCGCCGTGCTCGCCGGCGCGGCGGATGGTGGTGTCCATGAGCGGGATCAGGGCGTCGCCGCCTTCCAGCGAGAAGCGCTTCTGGCCGACGTACTTGGTGCCCAGGTAGCGCTCCAGGCCGTCGGACGCGGTCAGGCGCTCGAGGATGCGCTTCTTGTCGGCGGCGCTGCGGCCGTAGTTGCCGGCGGCCGATTCCAGGCGCTCGTACATCCAGCGGCGCTGTTCGGCGTCGGCGATGTGCATGAACTCCGCGCCGATCGGGCCGGTGTAGGTGGCCTTGAGCAGGGCGACCAGGTCGCCGAGCTTCATGCGCTCCTTGCCGGCCACGCCGCCGGTGCTGAACTCACCGGACAGGTCGCTCTCGGACAGGCGGTGGAAGCCCAGCATCAGGTCCGGCGCGTCGGGCTTTTCCAGCAGGCCCAGCGGATCGATGTCGGCGGCCAGGTGGCCGCGCGAACGGTAGGCGGTGATGAGCTTGCCCACGCCGCGCTCGCGCTCGTCGCTGGCGCCGGCCGCGGGGGCGGCGCCGTTGAGCTGGCCGCGGGCGGCGGCCCGGCTGGCGCGGGCGATGCTGTCGATGGCGGCCGAATGCGGCAGGTCGCCGGCCTGGCGGCCCTGGAAGCCGTCGAAATAGGCTTTCCATTTGGCCCCGACGCTGTCGGGATCGACCAGGTACTGCTCGTACAGGTCTTCGATGAAGGCGGCGTTGGCGCCGAGTTGCGAGGACTGCGAAAACTGCTTGAGGAGACTGTCCACGATGGCGATCGGGAAACTCTTGGGGGCGGGATTGGGGGTCGGCGTACGCCGGCGCACGCGTTTGGCGCAGGCAAGGCTCGGAATTATAGCGGACCTGTTAAGCCAAGCGGCATAACTACTTACGTCTATGTGACCGATTCGGATGGATTTCCTGCCGCGGCCCGATCCGGCCCCCCCGCCGGGCGGCGAACCGACCGATCCGGCAAGCCTCCCGAAGTCTTGGGTTGGCCGCGGGCCTTTCAAGCCGAAGCCGGGCGCGCAGGCTATGGGTCGGCCCCGGCGGGGCCGGCGGGGCCGGCGGGGCCGCGCCGGTTGTGCCCGCGTTCGCGGCGGTCGGCGGCGTGCCAGCCGCTGCTCAGATGCCCAGCGCGCGGTACTCGCTGCAGGGCCGCGCGCGTTCCCAGACCGGGTCGAACAGGGCGCGCAGCTGGCGCGCGCGGGCCGGCGCGTCCAGGCGGGTTTCGCCCTCGAAACGATGGCCCAGGGCGCGGAAGTACCAGCCGCCGAGGTCGTTGACGATGTAGGCCGAGGGGTAGCCGCGGTCCACCGGCTCCTCGATCGCGCGGAACTCGAAGGCCGTGGTCAGCCGTTGTCCCAGGTTCAGCAGCGGGGCGATGGCACGCTGCGGCGCGGCCGGGTCCTGCAGCAGCACGCGCACCTGGCCGCCGCCGGTGGCGAAGCGGCGCAGCGCGGCGACCGCTTCGGGCCGGTCGAGCAGGCCCGGGTCCAGTTCGCGGCTGTAGAGGGCCAGCTGCCGGCGCGCGCCGGCGACCACGCCCTGCAGCGCGGCCACGGCCGCTTCGCGGCTTTCCACCGGATTGACCGCGTCCAGCAGCCGGCGCATGGGCTGGTGGTCGATGCCGGCGACGACGAAGCCGTCGCCGAACGGCAGGAAGCCTTCGCGGGCGTAGAAACCCGTGGTCTGGGTCTGGGCATTGAGCGTCAGCTCGCGCCAGCCCAGTTCGGCGGCCAGGGTCACCAAGGCGCGCAGCAGGGCCTCGCCTACGCCACGGCCGCGCCACTCGGCGTGCACCGCCAACCGGCCCAGGCTGCGCTCGGGCGTGAGCCGGCCGGTGCCGATCACGCGGCCTTGTTCGTCGCGGGCCAGGGCGTGGCGGCACAGCGGGTCCTGGGCGTCGAGTTCGAGCTCCGCCGGCACCTGCTGCTCGCGCACGAACACCGCCTCGCGCACCGCGCGCAGTTCGGGCAGGGCGGCGGCGTAGCCGTCGGCGGGAGCGATCTCGATGCGGAAGCCCGTGGCCATGTTCATTCCTCCTCGCCGTCGTCCAGCAACAGGCGGTAATGACCGCCCTGGTAAAGCTCGATCACCGCGTCGCGGCCGGCCTCGGACAGGGCGCCGTAGGCGGCGCCGTCGAATACGGCGGCGTTGGCGATGGCCTGGGCGTCGCGCGCGGGCAGGCTGCGTTCCTGGCCGCTCACGTACAGGCGCGCGCCGCGGCCGGCGCGGCGCCAGGCCATGCGCGACCAGGGGTGGCGCAGCAGCTGCGCGCCGCCCTGCAGGTCCCATTCGACCTCGATGCGCGAACGGGCGTCGTCGCCGGGCAACACTTCGCCGGCGGCGCGGTAGACGGTGATGAAACGGCCGAACCAGTCGCCCAGGCGGTCGGGATCGTTGAAGCGCAGGGTGTTCAGCGCTTCGACCACGCGCGCCATGGCGGCGGCGTCGATCTCGGCCGCGTCGGCCGGCGGCGCCAGGTCGGGATCGCGGTAACGCAGCGATTCGTCGGCGTCGGCGGCCAGGGTGTCGATGTAGTCGCCCATGAGCTCGGCCGCGGACGGCGCGCGCATGCCCACCGAGAAGGTCAGGCAGGCGTCCTCGGCCACGCCGTGGTGCGGCACGCCGGGCGGCAGGTAGAGCATGTCGCCGGGGCCCAGCACCCAGTCGTGGCTGGGGTCGAAACTTTGCAGCAGCTTGAGTTCGGCGTCGTCGCGGAACGCTTGCGGCGCTTCGGGGCGGGCGTCGATCTGCCAGCGGCGGTGGCCCTGGGCCTGCAGCAGGAACACGTCGTACTGATCGACATGGGCGCCGACCGAACCGCCGGGCGCGGCGAAGGACACCATCACGTCGTCGATGCGCCAGCGCGGCAGGAAGTCGAACGCGTCCAGCACCGCGGCCACGTCGGCGTCCCACTTGTCCACGTCCTGCACCAGCAGGGTCCAGTCCTGCTGCGGCAGGTCGGGGAATTCGGCTTCCTCGAACGGGCCGTGGCGCAGGCTGTAGCGGTCGCTGGCACGGTCGTGGCGGATCAGCCGCGACAGCGCGGCCTCCTCGCAGGCCAGGCCGGCCAGGTCTTCGGGCTGGATCGGCGAGACGTAGCCG
The DNA here is from genome assembly GCF_003382365.1 of Lysobacter silvisoli. Taxonomy (NCBI): domain Bacteria; kingdom Pseudomonadati; phylum Pseudomonadota; class Gammaproteobacteria; order Lysobacterales; family Lysobacteraceae; genus Lysobacter; species Lysobacter silvisoli. The sequence continues at coordinate 967,086 of NZ_QTSU01000001.1, forward strand.
GGGAAGGCGTTGCGGATCAGCAGCGGGCGCTTCTGCCAGTACCGCTGCAGGAACTGCGCCGCGGGCATGCCCAGCGGCGGGTGGGCGGCGGCATCGACCTCGATGGGCAGGTCGGCGGAAGGCTTGCGCGGGCGCGATGGGGCCATGGGGGCGCGACGTCGGGATTCGGTGGGCAGGCATTGTCGCCGATTGGGGCGTGCTCGTTCCGTTTGCTGTTCCCCCCTTTGAAAAAGGGGGGCTAGGGGGGATTTGCTTTTGCTCGCGAGTGCAAGCAAATCCCCCGGCGCAGCCGGATCGTCGGCAGTTGCATATCGTCGGCGCCAGCCCCCTTTTTCAAAGTGGGCATCGCTTTCACGCGCGCTCGCCTAGTCCGCGATCTCGTCGTAACCGCGCCCCAGGAACTGCAGCAGGCACCAGCCGTGGCCGAACGGGTCGGCGAGTTGGACGATGCGGCCCCAGTTGGCCTCGCGGATCGGGCCTTCCTGGGCTGCGCCCGCCGCCAGCGCCTGCACCAGGGCGGCGTCCAGATCGTCCACCACCACGTCCACGTGCAGCGGCGACCAATGCCGGGTGTAGTCGCGCACGCTGCCGTCCGCGCCGATGCTGCCGGCGGATTTGCCCAGCAAATAAATCGGCACCGAGGCGCCTATCAGTTCCAGCACCTGGGGTCCCAGGCGCCGCGCCGGGCGCAGGCCGAAGGCGGCGGTGTAGAAGGCCTGGGCCGCGGCCAGGTCGGGTACGTCGATGTTGAGCAGCAGCTGCATCGTGGCCTCCGCTGGGGGCGGTTCAGAGCCCGATCGCCTCGGCGAAGGAACGGTAGAACTCGCCGTTGGGATCGCTCTCGTGGTCGATCTCGATGGGGTAGGGGTGCGCTTCCTGCGGCATCGCGTTGAGCACGCCGACGAAAGCGTTCACGTCGCGGCTGAGGAACACGTACTCGCGGTGGTCGGGCTCGGTGAACACGATCGCCAGCACGCTGTGGCCGGCGGCCTCGATGCGCTCGCACACGCGGTCCTCGAAGCGCTGCATGGCCTGCAGTTCGTCCGGCGAGGCGGTGCCCACGCTGCGGTCGTCCTGGTAGGCCCAGATCAGGTTCAGGCGTTCGGGGTAGGCGCGGAAATCGAAATCGCGCTCCAGCCGCTTGATCCGCATCAGCGACAAACCGTCCTCGGCGCGGTGTTCGGCCAGGGTCCAGCCGCGGGTGTCTTCCATGGCGTGCGCTCCCGGGCCCGGTTCAGATCTCGCGCGCCAGGCGCTCGGCCAGGCCGGTGTAGCTGCCGGGCGTCATCGCCAGCAGGCGCTGCTTGTCGGCGTCGGGCAGGTCCAGGCCGGCGATGAATTCGCGCATCGAGGCCTGGGTGATGCCCTGGCCGCGGGTCAGCGCCTTGAGCTGCTCGTAGGGGCTGGGCAGGCCGTAGCGGCGCATCACCGTCTGCACGGCCTCGGCCAGCACTTCCCAGGACGCGTCCAGGTCGGCGGCCAGGCGCTCGGGGTTGGCGCTGAGCTTGCCCAGACCGCGCATCAGCGCGTCGATGCCGATCAGGGCGTGGCCGAAGGCGGTGCCCAGCGCGCGCAGCACGGTGGAGTCGGTGAGGTCGCGCTGCCAGCGGCTGATCGGCAGCTTGGCGGCGAAATGCTCGAACAGCGCGTTGGCGATGCCGAAGTTACCCTCGGCGTTCTCGAAGTCGATCGGGTTGACCTTGTGCGGCATGGTCGAGCTGCCGACTTCGCCGGCCTTGACCGCCTGCTTGAAGTAGCCCAGCGAGATGTAGCCCCAGACGTCGCGGCACAGGTCGATGCAGACGGTGTCGATGCGGCGCTGGGCGTCGCAGATCTCGGCCACGCCGTCGTGCGGCTCGATTTGGGTGGTGTAGGGCTGCCAGTCCAGGCCCAGCGAGGCGACGAAGCGCTGGGCGAACGCCGGCCAGTCGACGTCCGGGTAGGCGGCGACGTGGGCGTTGTAGTTGCCGACCGCGCCGTTGATCTTGCCCGGCATCTGCGCGCCGGCCAGGGTTTCGCCCTGGCGCAGCAGGCGCGCGGCCACGTTGGCGATTTCCTTGCCCACCGTGGTCGGCGAGGCGGTCTGGCCGTGGGTGCGCGAGAGCATGGGCAGGGCGGCGTAGTCGTGCGCCATCGCGCGCAGCTTCTGGATCAGCTCGTCCAGCTTGGGCAGCAGCACCTCCTGGCGCGCCTGGCTCAGCATCAGCGCGTAGCTGAGGTTGTTGATGTCCTCGCTGGTGCAGGCGAAATGCACGAACTCCAGGGCCGGACCGAGCTCGGCATCGTCCTTCAGGCGTTCCTTGATCAGGTACTCCACCGCCTTGACGTCGTGGTTGGTGGTGCGCTCGATCTCCTTGACCCGCGCCGCGTCCTCCACGCTCAGTTCGTCGGCCAGCGCGCGCAGGCGCGCGGCGGCGGCGTCGGAGAACGGCGCCAGTTCGGCGATGCCGGGCTCGGCGGCCAGCGCCAGCAGCCATTCCACTTCTACCTTGACCCGCGCCTTGATCAGGCCGAACTCGGAGAAGATCGGGCGCAGCGCGTCGACCTTGCCGGCATAGCGGCCATCGAGCGGGGACAGGGCGAGCAACTGGGCGGAGACGTCGGCGGGCATGGCGGGCGGAGGCGGGAAACAGTCGAACATTCTAACAGTGCCCCAACCGGGCCCGTCCGGACTCCCGGGTACGGCCCTCGACGGCGGCACGCGCCGCGGCGATCATGGCCGGCGCCAGCACCCTGCCAGCCCGCCGTGCCGCCCTTGCGATCCGCCGCGGCAGGCCCGATCCGATCGATGTGGCCGGCCGCATCCGCGCCCGCCACGGTCCGCACCCCCCCATACGCAATGGAGTAGGCAATGGCGACCCGACGCAAGACCGCAGCCTCGGCAGACCGCAAGACCCCGGCCTTCCGCCTGGAACACGACAGCATGGGCGAGCTGCAGGTGCCCGCGGCGGCGCTGTGGGGCGCGCAGACCCAGCGCGCGGTGCAGAACTTTCCGATTTCCGGTGTGCCCATGCCGCGCGAGTTCGTGCGCGCGCTGGCCTACGTCAAGGCCGCCGCGGCGCAGGTCAACGGCGAACTGGGCCTGCTCGACGCGGGCCGGGCCCAGGCCATCCAAGCCGCCGCGCTGGAGGTGGCCGATGGCCGCCACGACGCCCAGTTCCCGATCGACGTCTACCAGACCGGTTCGGGCACTTCGAGCAACATGAACGCCAACGAGGTGATCGCGACCCTGGCCAGCCGCACCGGCCGCGATGCTGTCCACCCCAACGACCACGTCAACCTGGGCCAGAGCTCCAACGACACCATCCCCACCGCGATCCGGGTCTCGGCCCTGTTGGCCACGCACGAATCCCTGCTGCCCGCGCTCAAGCACCTGCGCAAGACCATCGAGCGCCAGGCCAAGGCGCTGGATAAGGTGATCAAGACCGGCCGCACTCATCTGATGGATGCGATGCCGCTGAGTTTCGGCCAGGAATTCTGCGCCTGGGCCGCGCAGTTGGCCTCGGCGCAGGCGCGCATCGAGGACAGCCTCAAGCGCCTGCGCCGGCTGCCCATCGGCGGCACCGCTATCGGCACCGGCATCAACGCCCACCCGCGTTTCGGCAAGGGGATGGCGCGCGCGCTGTCGGCGCTGGGCGGGCACAAGTTCGAATCGGCCGCGGACAAGTTCGAAGGCCTGGCGGCGCAGGACGACGCGGTGGAACTGTCGGGCCAGCTGTCGGCGCTGGCGGTGGCGCTGACCAAGATCGCCAACGACCTGCGCTGGATGAATTCCGGCCCGCTGGCCGGCCTGGGCGAGATCGAACTGCCGGCGCTGCAGCCCGGCAGCTCGATCATGCCGGGCAAGGTCAACCCGGTGATCCCCGAGGCCACGGCCATGGTCTGCGCCCAGGTCATGGGCCACCACACCGCGATCACGGTGGCCGGGCAGAGCGGCAACTTCCAGCTCAACGTGATGCTGCCGCTGATCGCCTACGACCTGCTGGATTCGATCCGTTTGTTGGCCAACGCCATGCGCCTGCTCGCCGACAGCGCCATCGCCGGGCTCAAGGTGCGCCAGGAGCGCGTGCGCGAGGCCTTGGACCGCAATCCGATCCTGGTCACGGCGCTCAATCCGATCATCGGCTACGAGAAGGCCGCGGCGATCGCCAAGCAGGCCTACAAGGAAGGGCGGCCGGTGCAGGAGGTGGCACGCGAAGCCACCGGCCTGCCGGAGAAACAACTGCGCAAGCTGCTGGATCCGGCGGCGCTGACGCGCGGCGGCATCCAGGCCGGCGGTGGTGGGGGCGGCTGAGCGGCGTCCACGCCCTCATACGTCTCCGTCATTCCGGCGCAAGCCGGAACCCATTTTGCTGTTGCCGTTCGGCGAGGGCGTCGAGGTGAGCGGCCAAGATCAACATGGGTTCCGGCTTGCGCCGGAATGACGGGCGTAGGGTTCGCGAACTCAGGGCCGCGACATCGGAGCGCAGGGCGGATGCGGTTGCCGGCGCGCTTCGGGCTGGCGCCATTCGGGGTGGTCGTAAGGCACGTAGCCGCCCCAGAACCAGGGCAGGCAGGTCGGGCCCAGCGTCGCGTCGGCCAGGTACTTGAACAACCCCTCGCCGTTGGAGCTGTTGCTCAGGATCACCAGGCAGCGGCGGCCGTCGGCCACGCACAGGGTGAGGTTGTTGGTGCCGTCGTCGTGGCCGCCCTTGCTCCAGGCCAGGCCCTGCGGCTCGCGGTAGGTGAGCCAGCCTAGCGCGTAGGACAGTTCGATGCCGCGGTTGTCCGCGGTGGCCTCCTGCGACAGGGTCGGGAACTGCTGGATCGAATCGATCGCCACCTGCGGGCGCAACAGTTCGGCCTTGCCCGCCGCGCTCAGGCCTTCGCCGCGCGACAGCGCCGCCAGGAACGCGGCCTGGTCGGCGATGGTGGTGTCCATGGAGCCGGCCGCGCGCACCGCGCCGCGCTGCTTGTGGCCCAGGGGCTTGTTGTCCGGGTCGTAGCCGATGGCCAGGTCGGCGGCGAAGTCCTCGCGCCAGACCAGGGCCGTGCGGCGCATGCCGTAGCGGTCGAACACCCGCTGTTGCATCAGTTCGCCCACGTCCACGCCCAGGCCGGCCTCGATCACGAACTGCAGCAGGTTGATGCCTCCGCCGGAGTAGGCGTAGCGCTGGCCCGGATCGAAATGGAACTTGAGCTTGCCGTTCGGGTCGTAGCCGCCTTGCGGGGGGAAGAAGCGGAAGTTGGCGAAGCCGGGCGAGTGGGTGAGCAGGATGCGCGCGGTGAGCTTGCGCCAGCGCTCGTCGCCGGCCAGGTCGGCGTACTTGGTGTATTCGGGCAGGGGCTTGGGTAGGTACTCGGCGATGGAGCGGTCCAGGTCCAACCGGCCGTCCTCGACCAGCGTCATCACCGCATAGGCGAACTCGGCCTTGGTGATCGAGGCGCCGTACATCACCGTGTCGGTGGTCAGCGGCAGCTGGCGTTCGACGTCGCGCAAACCGTAGGCCTTCAGGTGCACGACGCGGCCGTCCTCGATCACCGCCAGGGCCAGGCCGGGCACGCGCGCGGCCTGCATCAGGCGTTGGACTTCCTCATCCAGCGCCTGGCCGCGCAGCGGCGCCGGTTCGCGCACGCCGTGGCCGGCGCAGCCGGACAGCAGGATCAAGGCGAAACCCAACGACAGCAGCGATCGCACGGACATGGCTGGACCTCCGACGGATTCGGAACGCGGCCCGCGGCGCGGGACAGGTCAGGGGCTGTGAAGCGGATGAGATAGTCGAGCGGGTGCCCGCCGCGGCACCGGGTTGCGGCGGGCACCGGCGCCCGACTAAGCCTTGCAGTCTTCTTCGGCGTCTTGCTTGAACTGGGCGAAGGGCTGGAACGCGGGCAGGGTGGCGACCAGGCTGTCCTGGGCGCGGCGCATTTCGGTCAGGCGGTTGCACATCTTCTGCGCCTGCTCCTCCAGCTTCGCGGTCTCGGCTTCGACCTTCTTCTCGATGTCGTTGCCGTCGTGATCGCCGCTGAGCACGCCCTGGACCGCGGCGCCCACCGCCTTGCCGGCGATCGCGGCGCCGGCCTTGCCCATGGCCAGGCCGTCGTCGCGGATGCCGATGGCGTTGGCGTACAGCAGTTGGGTTTGCACGCGCTGCTGCGGGGTAAGCGCCACCGCCTTGCCGTCGATGCTGAGCTCGCCCTTGGCGTCGATCACGGCCTTGCTCTTGCCGTTGTGCAGGGTGATGCGGCCGTCGCCGAGCTGCAGGTGGCCCAGCGAGTTGATCTGCACGGTGTTGTCGTCGCTGTCGGTCTGGATGATGCAGGCGCTCAGACTCACGCAAAGCGCGGCGGCGGTGGCGAAGGCGGTGAAGGCTTTCATGGCGGGGTCCTGCGGCGCACGGCCGCGCTGGGGTTTAGTCGGCGTTGCGCGGCACCGACACGGTACCGGACACGCTGCGATGGTTGACCGAGCCGCTGCCGACCTCGCGCACGCGCAGGTTGCCGCGCACGCCGTCGGCCTCGAAGCTGCCGGAGTTGATGTCGTCGACTTCTACATTGCCGGTGACTCGGCGCAGGTCGAAGTCGCCCGAGCCGATCTGGCCGACCTTTACATGGCCGCCGACGCCGTCGATCTCGATGTCGCCCGAACCCAGGTCGTCGACGCTGGCATCGCGGGCCACGCGGCGCACCTTGAGGTCGCCCGAGCCCACCGACACCACGTGCAGGGAGCCGATGTCGTCCAGATCGATGTCGCCCGAGCCCAGGTCCACGGTGACCTGGCCGCGCACGCTGCGCGCTTCCACGTCGCCGGAGCCCACGTCGGCGCTGAGCGCGGCCACGCCGGTGGCGACGGCGTCGCCGGAGCCGACGTTGAGCTGCACCATCAGGTCGGCCGGCACGGTGGCCTGCAGGCGCAGGTAGGCGTAGTGATTGCCGAAGTGGAACAGGTCGCGGGCGTTGCGCCGCGCCACCACCACCAGCTTGTCGCCGACACGGTGCTGGCTGAGGCTGAGTTCGGACAGGTACTTGGCGTCGGAGGCGCAGGCGCGGCCGGTGACCGCGGCCGGGCCGGTGCCGGCGTTGACTTCCAATTCGTGCTGGCCGAGGTCGAACACCACCGCCTTGGCGCCGGCCAGATCCAGCTTCAGGTCGCGGGCCTGCGAGTGCTGGCAGTGGCGGTCCTGGGCGAAGCCGGCCAGCGGCAGCAGGGCGAGGGCGGCGATAAGGGACTTGCGCATTACGGAACTCCTGTTCTTCTCGGGCCCGCCGGCGGCGGGCGTCGCCTACGCAGATGCAGCGGGGGCGGGCAGGGTTGCGGCCCGCCCCGCGATTTCACCTGCGGTGTCAGCCGTCGTCGCGCCAGCGGCGCAGGCGCACCGCGCCGTAGATCATGGCCGCGCCGGCCAGGGCGCCGATCCACAGCTTGGCGCTGCCCAGCACCGAGTACATCGTGGCCAGGTTCAGCACTTCGTGCAGCGCGGCCGGTCCGTCGCCGTGCACGGTGCCGACCTGGATGGTCTGGATCCAACCCGGGGCGCCGCTGAACAAGGCGCGGGCGCTGATGTTCTGCAGGACCCACACGAAGCTGTCGGTGTCGACGATGCCCATCAGGGTGATCCAGCCCAGCAGCAGGGTCGCGATCACCGGGATCAGCAGCGCCCAGAGGAAGGGCATGCTGCGGGCCCAGGCCGAGCACAGCATCAGCCAGCCTACGGTGGGCAGCATCCACAGCGCCTGGATCGGCACGGTCGCGATCAGGTGGAACGCCACGGTCAGCGGGCTGCCCGGACCCCACAGCACCTCGATCGGGTTGCCGCCGTGCAGCAGCACGAAGCCGCTCATCACCAGCAGGTAGCCGAACATGGTGACGATGGCGGCGGCCGTGGCCAGCAGCGGCGCGACCAGGGTGGCGCTGACGGCCTTGGACAGCACGGTCTGGCCGTCCGACACCGGCAGCGACTTCCAGAACAGCACGCTGCGGTCCTTGCGCTCGTCGTACAGGCTGCCCAGACAGTAGAAGAACACCACGAAGGCCACCACCACGTAGGGCCACAGCGCCGCGCCGTACAGCGACAGGTCGATCGCGCCGCCCATCTGGCGCAGGTCCTCGGCGCTCATCTTGCCGATCAGCGCGCTCAGGTTCACGCCGTTGACCATGAAGTGGTCGCCGCCCATTTCCATCGCGTGCTGGCCCAGCTTGGGCAGCACCACGGTTTCGAAGAACACGATGGCCAGGAACAGCAGCAGCAGCGAGATCGCGCCGGCGATGGCCGGGGCCCACAGGAAGCCGCCGCGGTGTTCCCAGAATTCGCGGCGCAGCAGCAGGCGGAAGGTGTGGGTGGGGTGCACGGCGGCCACGGCGCGCGGGGCGGGGCGGTCGTCGTTCAGTTCGGCATTGAGGTTGGTCGCATTCATGCGTAGGTCCCCTTCATGGTGGCGACGAACAGGTCGGCCAGGCCCGGCGTGCGGGTTTCGCCCAGGCCGGCGATGCGTTCGGGCGGCACGCCGTCGAACAGCATCACGGTCTTGCCGAACGGCAGCGCGCGTTCGTCCAGCGGTTGCAGCGCGCGCGCCTCCTCGGCGCGGTCGGCGTTGACCAGCACTTCGACGAAGCGCTCGCCCAGCGTTTCCATGTCGCTGTTGAGCACGACCTTGCCGTCGCGGATGAACATCACGTCGGTGAGGATGTGTTCGATCTCCTCGACCTGGTGGGTGGTGACGATGATGGTCTTCTCCTCGTCGAAGTAGTCCTCCAGCAGGCGCTGGTAGAACTGCTTGCGGTAGAGGATGTCCAGGCCCAGGGTGGGCTCGTCCAGCACCAGCAGGCGGGCGTCGATGGCCATCACCAGGGCCAGGTGCAGCTGCACGATCATGCCCTTGGACAGTTCGCGCACGCGCAGATTGGGCTTGAGCTGGGTGTTGGCCAGGAAGCGCTCGCACTTGGCGCGGTCGAAGCGCGGGTGCACGCCGGCCACGAACTCGATCGCCTCGCCGACCCGGATCCAGCGCGGCAGCACCGCCACGTCGGCGATGAAGCACACGTCGCGCATCAGGTCGTTGCGCTGGGTGCGCGGGTCGCGGCCCAGCACCTTGAGGTCGCCCTCGAACGGGATCAGGCCGAGGATGGCCTTGAGCGCGGTGGTCTTGCCGGCGCCGTTGGGGCCGATCAGGCCGACGATGCGGCCGGTGGGGATGTCGAAGGCGGTGTTGTCCAGCGCCAGCTTGTTCTTGTAGGCCTTGCGCAGGCCGCGGGCGGTGACGACGTTGGCGGCGGCGTTCATTGCGCGCCTGCCTTGTCGCCGGAGGCCGACAGCAGTTCTTCCGTGCTCAGGCCCAGGCGCAGGATGCGCTCCAGCACCAGCGGCCACTCTTCGCGCAGGAACCGCTCGCGTTCGTTCAGCAGCAGCTTCTTGGCAGCCTCTTCGGTGACGTACATGCCCAGTCCTCGGCGTTTTTCGACTAGTGCCTCGTCCGCCAGTTCCTGATAGGCGCGCGAGACGGTGATGGGGTTGAGCTGATACTCGGCCGCCACCTGCCGCACGGAGGGCAGGGCGTCGCCGGGCTTGAGCACGCCGTCGAGCATCATCGCCACGACGCGCTCCTTCAGCTGGCGGTAGATCGGAGCGCCGTCGCTCCATTGGATAGCGGTCATGGTTCAGCCCCGCGGTGCGAATGAGAAATAAGGCATGACTAAGGCCTGGCGAGAGCGTTGCTTGGCCTTCCGGACCTTGCGCTGCGGTACTGCGTTGTCGGCCGACTCCGCGGCGGCAGGGGTGCCCAACGCGTCGGCCAAGGCAGCGGCGGTGACGAGTTCGGCGGTGAGGGCGGCGGCTTCGGCCAGGCTGTCGGCCTGTTCGACCCGGGCCTCCAGGCGCTGCGCCTGCAGGCGGGCGCTGCGGACCAGGGCGTCGGCTTCGACCGGCATGGGCGCGGCGGCGACCTGTGCGGCCAGGGTGGGGACCGCCGAGGCCTCCGGCAGGGCCGGATTGGCGGCGACCAGGGCCAGCACCAGGGTGCCGCCTGTGGCCAAGAGGGCCGAGATCGAGTTATGGAGCTTGCGGTTCATGGCGAACGTCCTGCTCGTTGGTAGACCGGTGTTGTATGCAACTATAACACCAAAACACGCCCGGTCAAGCGGGCCGGACCCAACTGAAGTCATACATACTGGTGTCCACCGGCCGCCCGGCCCCCGCGAGCCCGCCCCCATGCGCCTTAGCTCTCCCCAAGTCCGTCGTAGCGCCGCCGTAGCGGCCCTGTCCCTGCTGCTGGTCGCCGGCCTGGCCTCGGCCGCCGGCGCCTTGCTGGACCGCAGTTTCCGCCCGCTGGCCGGCAAGGCGCCGGTCAACCTGCAGCGCCAGTACGGCGGCGACGTGCTGCTGGTGGTCAACACCGCCAGCAAATGCGGTTTCACCCCGCAGTTCGAAGCCCTGGAAGGCCTGCAGGCCAAGTACAAGGCGCAGGGCTTCGCCGTGCTCGGCTTCCCCTCGGGCGATTTCAAGGCCCAGGAATTCGACGACGAGAAGCAGATCCAGGAGTTCTGCACGCTCACCTACGGGGTGAAATTCCCGATGTTCGAGAAGGTGCACGTGATCGGCGATCAGGCCACGCCGCTGTACCGCGACCTGGCCCAGGCCGCCGGCGAGGCGCCGAAGTGGAACTTCCACAAGTACCTGATCGGCCGCGACGGCCGCCTGATCGCCAGTTACGGCAGCAAGACCAAGCCCGACGATCCGGCCGTGGTCGCGGCGATCGAGGCGGCGCTGAAAACGCCGCGCGGCAAGCGAGGCTGAGACGGCGGCCACGGAATGCATGCGTGGCGGCGCGATTGCCGAATGCCGGCCGCGCCCGCGACAATGGCAGGCTTGCGCCCGTACCCCGGGCGTCATAACAGAACCACAGGAGTAGGGACCCGATGAAGGCTTTCGTGCGCGGCGCCGCCGTGCTCCTCACCACCGCGACCGCGCTGATCGGCAGCACGGCGCTCGCTCAGGACAAGACCGTGCTCAATGGCGAACGCGAGAAACTCAGCTATGCCATCGGCATGGACGTCGGCAATTCGATCAAGCCGGTGGGCCCCGATCTGGACATGGCCGCCTTCGAGAAGGCCGTGCGCAACGCCTTCGACGGCGGCAAGCCGCTGCTGAGCGAAGACGAAGCGCGCGCCACCGACCAGGCCCTGCGCGCGCGCGTGATGGCGCGCGACGGCAAGGCCGTGCCGGGCGCCGCGCCGGGCGCGGCCCCGCCGGCGGTGGCCAAGGACAAGGTGGGCCAGCTGGTCGGCGCCTACATGGTCGGCCCTTCGCTGACCCCGATTAAGGCCGAGATCGAAACCCCGGTGCTGATCCAGGCCGTGCGCACCGTGATCGACGGCGGCAAGCCGCTGCTGACCGAGAACGAGCAGAAGACCGTGCTGGAGTCCTTCAGCCAGCGCATGCGCGGCAAGATGGAAGCCGACGCCAAGGCCGCCGGCGACAAGAACCTGGCCGAAGGCGCCGCCTTCCTGGCCAAGAACAAGGCGGTCAAGGGTGTGTTCTCCACCGCTTCGGGCCTGCAGTACATGGTGCTGCGCCAGGGCTCGGGCGCGCGTCCGAAGCCGGGCGACCGCGTGCGCGTGCACTACAAGGGCACCCTGCTCGACGGCACCGTGTTCGACAGCTCCTACGACCGCGGCCAGCCGGCCGATTTCGGCCTCAACCAGGTCATCCAGGGCTGGTCCGAGGGCGTGGCGATGATGCCGGTGGGCGGCAAGTTCCGCTTCTGGATCCCGGCCGAGCTGGCCTATGGCGCCAAGGGCGCGCCGCCGAGCATCGGCCCGAACGCGACCCTGACCTTCGACGTGGAACTGGTCGAGATCCTCTGAGGTCCTAGCGTATCCGGCGCGTTCGCGCCGGATACGCCGTGCCTGCGTTACCCGAAACGTTCAGCTGGCCGCTGGCACCTTGGCGGCTCCCCCGATTCCAGCCTGGCCGCCCAGCGCGCCCGGCCTCCCAGGAGTTCCGTTCCGATGAAGCCTTACCTGCGTCATTCCGCCCTCGCGCTCGCCCTGGGCTCCGTGGTCCTGTTCGCCGCCGGCTGCGACAAGAAGCCCGGCGAGGGCGACGCGGCCAAGCCCGCCGCCGAAGCCGGCAAGGAAGCAGGCAAGGCCGACGTCAAGGCCATCCCGGGCCTGGCCACCGAGAAGGAGCAGGTCAGCTACATGATCGGCATGGACATCGCCAAGTCGCTGGAGATGGCCAAGGACGAGATCGACCTGGAGACCATCAACAAGGCGATGAAGACCGTCCTGGCCGGCGAGAAGCCGCTGATGGACGAGAAGCAGGCCGGCGAAGTGCGCGATGCGTTCGCGCAGAAGATCCAGGCCAAGCAGATCGCCAAGATGATGGCCGAGGCCAAGAAGAACCTGACCGACGGCGAGGCCTTCCTGGCCGCCAACGGCAAGAAGGCGGGCGTGGTCACCACCGCCTCGGGCCTGCAGTACCAGGTCCTCACCGAAGGCAAGGGCCCCAAGCCCAAGCCCACCGACATGGTCCGCGTGCACTACAAGGGCACCCTGATCGACGGCAAGCAATTCGACAGCTCCTACGAGCGCAACCAGCCGGTGGAATTCCCGCTGCCGCAGGTGGTGCCGGGCTGGCAGGAAGGCATCGCGCTGATGCCGGTGGGCAGCAAGTTCAAGCTGTGGATTCCCAGCAAGCTGGGTTACGGCGAAAAGCCGACCGGCCCGATCCCGCCGAACTCGGTGCTGGTGTTCGACGTGGAGCTGCTGGATATCGTCGGCGGCAAGAAGTAAGCGCGAAGGCCATGCGGGCGTCCGGCGGGGCCGGGCGCCTGCGTAGCGTAGAGCGAGCAACACCCCGGCAAGACAGAGAGAGCTGAGCATGCGCGTCACCATCTTCGGCACCGGCTACGTCGGTCTGGTCACCGGCACCTGCCTGGCCGATGTCGGCCACGACGTGGTCTGCGTCGACATCGACGCGGCCAAGGTCGAGGGCCTGGCCCGCGGCGTGATTCCGATCTACGAGCCCGGCCTGGAACCGATGGTCAAGGCCAACCACGCCGCCGGCCGCCTGCATTTCACCACCGATGCGCCCGCGGGCATCGCCCATGGCGACCTGATCTTCATCGCCGTGGGCACGCCGCCGGACGAGGACGGCAGCGCCGACCTGCAGTACGTGCTGGCGGTGGCGCGCACCATCGGCCGCCACATCGAGCGGCCGGTGATCGTGGTCAACAAGTCCACCGTGCCGGTGGGCACCGCCGACAAGGTCCACGCCGCGATCGCCGCGGAACTGGCCCAGCGCGGCGTCGAGGTCGCGTTCGACGTGGCCTCCAATCCCGAATTCCTCAAGGAAGGCGATGCGGTCAACGACTGCATGCGTCCGGACCGCATCGTGGTCGGCTCGTCCAACCCGGTGGCGGTGGAAAAGCTCAAGCGTCTGTACGCGCCGTTCAACCGCAACCACGAGCGCATCGTGGTCATGGACGTGCGCTCGGCCGAGCTGACCAAGTACGCGGCCAACGCGATGCTGGCGACCAAGATTTCGTTCATGAACGAAATCGCCAACATCGCCGAGCAGGTCGGCGCCGACATCGAGATGGTGCGCCAGGGCATCGGTTCGGACCCGCGCATCGGCTGGCACTTCATCTATCCCGGCGCCGGCTACGGCGGCTCCTGCTTTCCCAAGGACGTGCAGGCGCTGGCGCGCACCGCGCAGCACAGCGGCTACCGCGCGCGCTTGCTGGAAGCGGTGGAGTCGGTCAACGACAGCCAGAAGGGCCATCTGTTCGAACTGATCCAGCGCCACTACGGCGACGACGTGCGCGGCAAGACCTTCGCGGTCTGGGGCCTGGCGTTCAAGCCCAACACCGACGACATGCGCGAGGCCTCGAGCCGGCGCCTGCTGGCGCAGCTGTGGGAGGCCGGTGCCAAGGTCCGCGCCTACGATCCGGAAGCGGCCGAAGAGGCGCACCGCATCTTCGGCGAGCGCGACGACCTGGTGCTGTGCGATTCCGCGCGCGCGGCCCTGGCCGACGCCGACGCCCTGGTCGTGGTCACCGAGTGGAAGCAGTTCCGCAGCCCGGATTTCGCCCGCGTGCGCCAGGCCTTGGCCGACGGGGTGATCTTCGACGGCCGCAACCTCTACCACCCCGACGAGGTCGAGTCGGCGGGGCTGGCGTATTACGGCATCGGCCGCGGCCGTTCGCTGCGCAGCGACGCGCCATGAGTACCGGCGCGACCGACAGCGGCCTGGAGCAGCGCGTGGTCGAGCTGGAAAACCGGCTCGCGTTCCAGGAGCACGCGCTGAGCGAGCTCAGCGACGCGCTCGCCGCGGCTCGCAGCGAAGAGGCGCGCAACGCGCTGCTCATGCACCGCGCACTGGAGGAACTGCGCCAGCTGCGCCTGGCCGTGTCCTCCGGCGGGCCGGGCCTGGGCGACGCCACCAGCGAACCGCCGCCGCCGCATTACTGAGCCCTCACGTTTTTCCTCTTTCACCGTTGCATGCAACGACAGCCGCACAGAACGCACCGATGAGCGACAGCCTCCGCGACCAGTTGTTGGGACTGGGCTTCAAGCCCGCGCCCAAGCCCGAACGCCCCGAGCGCAACGAAGCGCGCGGCGGCGGCCGCCGCGACGGCAAGCCCGGCCCGGGCGGCAAGCCCGCGCACGGCGCCCGCCCCGCGCAGGGCAAGCCCGCCGGCGGCAAGCCCGGCGCGCCGCGCCAGGACGAGCGCCGCGGCGCCCGCCCGGGGCAGGGCCGGCCCGGCGGCAAGCCCGGTGCCGGGCAGCCGCGCACGCGCGAGGACATCGACCTGGCCAAGGCCTACGCCATCCGCGCCCAGCGCGAGAAGGACGAGCGCATCGCCGCCGAGCAGGCCAAGCAGGAAGAAGCGCGCCAGCGCCGCGAGGCGCGCGCCAAGCTCGCCGAACTGGTCAAGGGCCAGGGCCTGAATCAGGCCGACGCCGAGATCGCGCGCCACTTCCCCTACGGCGGCAAGATCAAGCGCGTCTACGTGACCCCGGACCAACTCAAGGCGCTCAATGCCGGCGAACTGGGCGTGCTGCAGATGGACGGCCGCTACGTGCTGGTGACCGCGGCGCTGTTGGCCGAAGCCGAGGCGCTGTTCGCACCGGCGGTGGCGCTGAAGGTCGACCCCAATGCGCCGGTCGAGGACGACCCCTACGCCGATCCGCAGTACCAGGTGCCGGACGACCTGGTCTGGTGAACCACGATGCGGCGGCCCTGCGGCCGCCGTGAGTTTCCCCGCGCCCCAGGCGCCATGCGGCCCGGCCGCGACGGATTGCGATGCGCGACGAGACTGCAGGCCAGGCCGGCTACCTTCCTTACGTCGACGGCCTGCGCGCCGTGGCCGTGCTGGCGGTGGTGTTCTACCACCTCGACGCCGCCTGGCTGCCGGGCGGCTTCACCGGAGTCGACATCTTCTTCGTGATCTCCGGTTTCGTGGTCAGCGCCTCGGTGGCGCGGCTGCCGCGGGTCGGGTTTTTCGAATCGCTGCTGCGCTTCTACGCGCGCCGCCTGCGCCGGATCGCGCCGGCGCTGGTGGTCTGCCTGCTGCTGACCGGCTTGGCCGCGACTTTGTTCATCCCCGAAGCCTGGCTCAGCGAGACCAGCCGCAATACCGGGCGCTGGGCCTTCTTCGGCCTGAGCAACTTCGTCCTGGCCGCCACCGGCAACGACTATTTCTCGCCCAAGGTCGAATTCAATCCCTACACCCACACCTGGTCGCTGGGCGTGGAGGAGCAGTTCTATCTGGTGTTCCCGCTGCTGTTCCTGGCCTGGAGCTTTGGTGCGCGCAAGCGCTGGCTGTCGGTGGCATTGTTCGCCGCCGGCGTGCTGGCCTCGCTTTGGTACGCGCGCATGCTCGATGCGGCGGGCAACCGCACGGTCGAGGCCTTCTATCTGAGCACCAGCCGCTTCTGGCAGCTGGGCGCGGGCGTGCTGCTGTATCAGGGCCTGACCCTGGCTGGCTACACCGGTGCGACGGGCAACACAGACGCGTCCGCGGCCAAGGGGTGGCGCTCGGCCGGCCTGGCGCTGTCGGTGCTGGCCATCGCCGCCGGCTTCGCCTACGCGCGTCCAGGCCATTCGCCTTGGCCCGACGGCCTGTGGCCGGTGGTCGGCAGCCTGGGCCTGCTCGGTTTGCTGTATGCCGGCGGCGCAGGCGGCTGGCTGGGGCGTCTGCTCTCGACCACGCCCGCGGTGGCGGTGGGCAAGGTCTCGTATTCGCTGTACCTGTGGCATTGGCCGGTGTTCGTGCTGTTCCGCTGGACCGTGGGCCTGGAATCGGCGGGCACGCGCGCGCTGGCGTTCGTGCTGGCCTGCGCGCTGGCGGCGGCCTCGTACCGCTGGGTGGAGCGGCCGCTGCGCCATGCCGGTCCGCTGGTGCGCATGCGCAACTGGCGCTTCGTGACCGCCGCGGTGCTGGTGGTGTTCGCCTCCAGCGCGGTCTACCGCCACGTCGCCCGCCACCACGACGATTACTCGCTCAGCGTGGTCGCGCGCGACGCCCGCGACTGGTACCCCTACGGCGACGAGACCGATCCGGCGCGGCCGGGTTGCAAGCTGGCCTCGCGCACCGACAACATCGAAGGCGGGGCCGCCTGGGTCTACGAGCGCGGCGGCTGCGGCGATGCGCCGGCCGATGCGCGCCGGGTGTTCGTGGCCGGCGACTCGCACGCCAGCGGCTATTCGGAACTGCTGCAGCGCTCGACCCTGCTCAGCGGGCGCAGCACCACGCTGTACTTCGCCGGCGGCTGCCCGCTGGTGGGCCTGCTCAACCGGCGCGAGTTCGACGACCCGGCCTGCCGCGCCTACGCCGACGCGGCGCTGGCCGACGTGGCGCGCAAGGCCCGCGCGGGCGACGTGCTGTTCCTGCCCACGCTGCGTTTGCCGCGGCTGTCGGAGCAATGGGAATTGTTCGACGAAGCCCAGGCCGAGCAGGCCATGTTCGGGCCGCAAGCGCAGGCCGCGCGCAGCCAGGGCGAGGCCGCCGCGGTGCAGCGCCTGCTGCCGCTGGCGCAGCGCGGCGTACGCATCGTGTTCGAGGCGCCCAAGCCTTTGTTCCGCGCTCCGCCGTACCGCTGCTCGGACTGGTTCAACCGCGGCAATCCGATCTGCGCGCGCGGCCTGAGCGTGGACCGCGCTTTCCTGCAGCGTTACCGCGCGCCGGCCGTGGCCGGCTTGCGGCGCGTGGCCGCGCAACTGCCCGGCGCCAGCGTCTGGGACCCGTTCCCGGTGCTTTGCCCGGGCGCGACCTGCGCCGCGGTGCCCGGCGGCAAACCGCTGTTCTTCGACGGCGACCACCTCAGCGGTCATGGCAACCGTTTGCTGGAGCCCAGCTTCGACGCGCACCTGCAGACGCTGGGCACGCCGGCGACGGCCGCCGCTGCGCCCTGAGCCGGACTAGGCGGCCTGCATGGCCGCGTCGGCCACGGCCGGCAGCGGCGCGCGCATGCGTTCGATCAGCTCGGCGATCGCCTGCGCGGTCTGCAGCGGCCGTTCCATCGGGAACAGATGGCTGCCGTCGACCCAGGTCCAGCGCGTACCGACCAGGCGCTGCGTGGCGGCGTGGCCGGCGTGGCGCAGTTCGCGCGAGCGGCGGCCGGCGACGAAGCTCACCGGCACGCGCAGCTGCGGCGCCAGGTCGCTGAGCGCGGTGGTGGGCAGGCTGCGGTAGATGTGGAATTCGGTCTCGCGTTCGAACGCGAGTTCGCGCGAGCCGTCGTCGCGCGCGCGGGTGCCGTGTTCGACGTAGTCCTCCAGCACCCGCCGGTCCCAGCGCGCGAACGCGGGCTTGGCCAGGAAGTGCTCGCGCACCGCTTGCGTATCGGGCCAGTGCTTGCGCCGTTGCAGGGTGGCGCGCATCGGCATCAGCAGATTGTCCAGGCCCGTACGGCGGCCCAGGCTCACCAACTGCGCGCGCCAGCCGGCGATCAGCGGCGAGTCCAGCATGACCACGCCGGCCACGCGCGCGCCCAGCGCATCGTCGCGCAGCGCGTGCGCGGCCAGCAGGCTGAGATAGCCGCCCAGCGAATGCCCGACCAGCCAGATCCGCGGCGCGTCGCCGGCGGCGGCGCGGATGCGCGCGACCAGTTCATCGACCAGGTGCGGCCAGTCGGCGCTGACCGGATAGCGCGGATCGTGGCCGATGCGCTCGGGACCGACGACGCGGTGCTGCCCCGCCAACGCGTCCAGCAGCACGCGGTACACCGGCGCCGGAAAACCGTTGGCGTGGGAGAACAGCAGTAGCTCGTGCATGGCGGCGGGCAGGGGAGGCAGAAGCCAACCATACCATTACGTATGGTTCGGCGGTAGCCGGGTTCGGAACGGCGCAGCGAGGCCACGTTTCGGCGCAGTGCGTCGCGTCCGTCGCCGGTTTTGAGATGCGCCTTGCCTAGGATGGATTCGGGCCGATGAGCGGCCCCGCACCGACCGGTGCGACATCGTTTCGAGAGGGAATTCATGCGCTTCGTTCCGACCCTGGGCCTGGCTCTGTCCGGCCTGCTCTGCGCCCACGCCGCCCTGGCCTGCGACACCGTGCTGGCCGCCACCGACTCCGTCATCGACGTGCCGGGCAAGTACTGCCTCAACGCCAACCGCGACCATGCGGTGGTGATCCGTTCGTCCAACGTCGAACTGGATTGCAAGACCCGGACCATCTCGCGCACCGATTCCTACGACGGCCATATCGGCATCGAGGTGGAAGAGGCCAGCAACGTCGTCGTGCGCAACTGCCGTATCGACGGCTACCCGGTGGGCATCCAGATGCAGGTTCAGCTCGATGGCCAGCTGATCAACAACACCGTGATCAACGCCGGCCGGCCGATCACCGTCAACGGCAACCGCGACCCGCAGAACCTGGGCACGCGCCTGACCGGCAATCGCATCGTTGGCTACCTACAGAACGACCACGACATGCCGGCCTGGACGCCGGCGATCGAGGTCGCGAACCTGCCCAAGGTGCAGCTGATCAACAACGTGGTGGTGGGCTACCGCGGCACCCGCGGCGCGCTGCTGGAGAACTCGCCCGAAGCCCAGCTCACCGGCAACCAGTTCCTGGATTTCCTGGCCGAGGGCGACGACGTGATCTACCTGCGCGACTCGCCGCGTGGCCGTCTGGTGCACAACACCGTGGCCATGGACTACGTGCGCGCGCGTGCGGCGATCGGCAGCAACACCGCGGACCACACCTGCGTGGAGAACATCGTCATCAACGCGATGGGCGGCGGTTTCGAGGCCTGCTCGGTGGCGCGCTACAACGTGGTCCAGCCGTGGCTGGAGCGGCCCTGAGCTCGCAACCCTCGCTCCCCAGCTTCCGCCTCTGCTTGTCTTCCCCCTTTGGAAAAGGGGGGGTGAGGGGGATTTGCTCTTAGAAGCAACAGCAACAGCTTCCGCCCGCAAGCGGCCGGGTCACTTTCTCTTGCTCGCCCAAGAGAAAGTAACCAAAGAGAAGGGCAGACTTATTTCGACGCCGTACGGCGCGAGGTCGGAGCAGGCGCGGTGATTTTTCGATAGGCCATCCCTGGCCTAGCGAAAAACGGCGCACATCCTGTGCGCCGCCCGTCGGGTCCGACGATTGGGACCGCGAGGGCGGTAACGGCGTTTGAAGTCAACGGCATTCGCGCGTTGCGCTCACCCCCTCACCCTAGCCCTCTCCCGCAAGCGGGAGAGGGGACGCATTCGACGCCGCTTTGCTTTAGCCACTCTCCCGCTTGCGGGGTGAGGGGCAGCGCTTGCGAGCCATTGGCTCGCGCTGCACCGAACGCCCGACCGCTACGCGGTCGGGCCGGGGTGCGGGTTGGGGTGAGGGCACGCGGGGTGGCAGATCGCGGCGCGAGTTCGCGATGAGCTTCAATCGAGAGCGGCAGATTTCAGCCGCTCAGCCAAACCGCTCGCTCCACTCATGCCCCAGTTCCCGCACCGTCGACACCCCCAGATCGCGCAGGATCCGGTGCGTGCGGTGCGGCAGGGCCGACTCGTCGATATCGTGCGGCGCGATGTTCTTGCCCTGCACCCCGGGCAAGAACTCGATGCCGGCCGCCGCGTAGCAATGCTGCACCAGCGCCGAGCAATACAGCGCGCCCTCCTTGGCCAGCAGGTTGCTGCGGCGGCGCAGGCGGCGGCTGTGCATGGCCATCAGGGTGCCGACCAGTTCGCTGATCGAGTAGCTGGACAGGCCGGCCAGCAGGTCCAGCCCGGCCACCTGCACCTGCCGGAGCTGGCTCTCGTCCAGGCCGAAGTCGAGGATGGCGATGTTGGGGAAGGCGTCGGCGTCGTAATAGCGATCGACGCGGTTTTCCTGCACGCCCAGGCGGATCTGCCGGTAGCGCAGGTCCAGGTCGGACTCGATCACCCACCAGTGGCCGTCGACGCGGCGCTCGCTGAACAGGAATGCGTGCGACCACAGGCTGCGGTGGCCGTCGGCGGTCAGCGGCGCCTGCGCCTTGCGGATCAGTTTGTTGATGAAGTCGCGGCCGCCGCACAGGCCGATGCGGCCGGGTCCGGCGTATTTCTCGATGAACGCGGCATTGCCCAAGGCGCCGGCGCTGTCATCTTCGTCGGGCAGCAGCAGGGGCTCGCTCATCGCAGGAACTCGGTCGGGTGGGGCACGGGCGGGTATCGCCTGGATCGTACTCCAGCCGGCCGGGACGGCGCAGCGGTGCGGTTCGCCTGCGGCTCACCGCGCCCTGCAACGGTCTTATTCGGGGTCGTAGTCCAGGTTCGAGGCCAGCCAGCGCTCGGCCTGGGCCAGGCTCGCGCCCTTGCGCCGGGCGTAGTCCTCGACCTGTTCCTTGGACACCCGGCCGACCACGAAGTACTGGCTGCCCGGATGGCTGAAGTAGTAGCCCGACACCGCCGCCGCCGGATACATGGCGAAACTCTCGGTCAGCTGCAGACCCGCGTTGGTCTCGGCATCGAGCAGGCGGAAGATGGTCGCCTTCTCGCTGTGCTCGGGGCAGGCGGGGTAGCCCGGCGCCGGGCGGATGCCGCGGTAGCCTTCGTCGATCAGGGCGTCGTTGCTCAGGGTCTCGTCGCCCGCGTAGCCCCAGTACTCCTTGCGCACGCGCTCGTGCAGGCGCTCGGCCAGGGCCTCGGCGAAGCGGTCGGCGAGTGCCTTGAGCAGGATCGCGTTGTAGTCGTCGTGATCGGCCTCGAAGCGCGCCACGTGCGGCTCGATGCCCAGGCCGGCGGTGCAGGCGAAGGCACCGATCCAGTCCTGGCGGCCGCTGTCCTGCGGGGCGATGAAGTCGGCCAGGCAGAAGTCGGGGCGGTCGGCGGGCTTGTCGGCCTGCTGGCGCAGGAAATGCAGCACCGTGCCCGCGGCTTCGCCGCCCAGCACCACGTCGTCGCCGGTGCTGTTGGCCGGCCACAGGCCGAACACGGCCTTGGCCGAGATCCACTTCTCTTCGACGATCTTGGCCAGCATGGCGCGCGCATCGCGGTAGAGCTCGCTGGCCTGGGCGCCGACGACCTCGTCGGTGAGGATCGCCGGGTAGCGGCCGGCCAGTTCCCAGGTGTTGAAGAACGGCGTCCAGTCGATGTAGTCGACCAGCTCGGCCAGCGGGTAGTCGTCGAACACGTGCAGGCCCGGGCGCAGCGGCGCCGGCGGCGCGTAGTCGCTCCAGCCGCCGTCGTAGCGCTGGCCGCGCGCCTTGTCCAGCGACACCAGGCGCTTGCCGTCGCCGCGGTTGCGGTGGCGCTCGCGGATTTCGGCGTAGTCGGAGGCGTTGGCGGCGACGAAGGGCTCGCGCAGCTCGATCGAGATCAGCGACTGGGCCACGCCGACCGCGCGCGAGGCGTCCTTCACCCACACCGTGGGCGACTTGTAGTGCGGGTCGATCTTCAGCGCGGTGTGCGCGCGCGAGGTGGTGGCGCCGCCGATCAGCAGCGGCATGGTGAAGCCCTGGCGCTGCATCTCGCGCGCCACGTGGCTCATTTCCTCCAGCGAGGGCGTGATCAGGCCCGACAGGCCGATCAGGTCGGCGTTCTCGGCGCGGGCCCGGTCCAGGATGGTCTGTGCCGGCACCATCACGCCCAGGTCGACGACTTCGAAGTTGTTGCAGGCCAGGACCACGCCGACGATGTTCTTGCCGATGTCGTGCACGTCGCCTTTGACCGTGGCCATGACGATCTTGCCGTTGGACTTGCCGGCATCGCCGGTGCGCAGCTTTTCGGCCTCGATGTAGGGCAGCAGGTAGGCCACCGCCTTCTTCATCACGCGTGCCGACTTCACCACCTGCGGCAGGAACATCTTGCCGGCGCCGAACAGGTCGCCGACCACGTTCATGCCGGCCATCAGCGGGCCTTCGATCACGTCCAGCGGGCGCGTGGATTCGATCCGGGCCGCTTCGGTGTCTTCCTCGATCCATTGATCGATGCCGTGCACCAGCGAATGGCTGAGGCGGTCGCGCACCGGGCGCTCGCGCCAGGCCAGGTCCTCGACCTTCTTTTCGCCCTTCTTGCCCTTGTAACGGTCGGCGATCTCCAGCAGGCGTTCGGTACCGTCCGGACGGCGGTTGAGCACCACGTCCTCGACCCGCTCGCGCAGTTCGGCGTCTAGGTCGTCGTACAGCGGCAGCGCGCCGGCGTTGACGATGCCCATGTCCATGCCGGCGCGGATGGCGTGGTACAGGAACACTACGTGGATGGCCTGGCGCACCACCTCGTTGCCGCGGAACGAGAACGAGACGTTGGAGACGCCGCCGGAGATGTGGCTGTAGGGGAAGCGGCGCTTGAGCTCGCGGGTGGCTTCGATGAAGTCGACCGCGTAGTTGTTGTGCTCCTCGATGCCGGTGGCGATCGCGAACACGTTGGGATCGAAGATGATGTCCTCGGGCGGGAAGCCGATGCGCTGGGTCAGCAGCTCGTAGGCGCGCGAGCAGATCTCGACCTTGCGCTCGATCGAATCGGCCTGGCCGACCTCGTCGAAGGCCATCACCACCACCGCCGCGCCGTAGCGGCGCACCAGCTGCGCCTGGCGCAGGAACTCGGTCTCGCCTTCCTTCATCGAGATCGAATTGACGATGCCCTTGCCCTGCAGGCACTTCAGGCCGGCCTCGATCACGCTCCACTTGGAGCTGTCCACCATCACCGGCACGCGCGCGATATCCGGCTCGGCCGCGATCAGGTTGAGGTAATCGACCATCGCCCGCTCGGAGTCCAGCAGGCCTTCGTCCATGTTGACGTCGATGACCTGGGCGCCGTTCTCGACCTGTTGGCGCGCGACCGCCACCGCCTCGTCCAGGCGGCCTTCCAGGATCAGCTTCTTGAACTGCGCGCTGCCGGTGACGTTGGTGCGTTCGCCGACGTTGACGAAGTTGCTTTCGGGCGTGATCTGCAGCGGCTCCAGGCCGCTGAGGCGGGTTTGGCGGGGGAGGGCGTGAGTCATTGGGGGCTTGGATTCGGTATCGGTTTTTGCTCGTCATTCCCGCGAAGGCGGGAATCCAGAGACTTCAGAGTCATGTCGCGATAAAGCCCTGGATGTTCGGCTCCGCCGAAGTAAAGCGGAGCCCGCGTTCGCGGGAATGACGTCCGCAGGGCATGCAAGTCACGCCGCCGCTTCCAGGCGCGGCAGCGCGCGCGGCGGCAGGCCCTGCACGGTCTGTGCGATCGCGGCGATGTGCGCCGGCGTGGTGCCGCAGCAGCCGCCGACCAGGTTGAGCAGGCCGGCGTCGGCGAACTCGCGCAGCACCGCGGCCATGTCCTCGGGGGTCTCGTCGTAACCGCCGAAGGCGTTGGGCAGGCCGGCGTTGGGATGGGCGCTGACGTAGGCGTCGGCGACCTGCGACAGCACGTCCACGTGCACGCGCAGGTCCTTGGCGCCGAGCGCGCAGTTCAGGCCGATGGCCAGCGGCTGGACGTGGCGCAGCGAGTACCAGAAGGCCTCGGCGGTCTGCCCCGACAGGGTGCGACCGGAGGCGTCGGTGATGGTGCCGGAGATCATCAGCGGCAGACGCACGCCGCGCGCTTCGAAGGCCTCTTCGATCGCGAACACCGCGGCCTTGGCGTTGAGGGTGTCGAAGATCGTCTCGACCATGATCACGTCGGCGCCGCCGTCGATCAGCCCGTCGGTGGCCTCGCGGTAGGCGATGCGCAACTCGTCGAAGGTGACCGCGCGGTAACCGGGGCGGTTCACGTCCGGGCTCAGCGAGGCGGTGCGGCTGGTCGGGCCGAGCACGCCGATGACGAAACGCGGCTTGGACGGGTCGCGCGCCTCGGCTTCGTCGCAGGCCTGGCGGGCCAGGCGCGCGCCGGCGGCGTTGAGCTCGTAGGCCAGGTGCTCCAGGCCGTAGTCGGCCAGCGAGATCGTGGTCGAGTTGAAGGTGTTGGTCTCGATCAGGTCGGCCCCGGCGGCCAGATACTCGGCGTGGATGCCGTAGATCACCTCGGGCCGGGTCAGGCTGAGCAGGTCGTTGTTGCCGCGCTGGTCGCGCGAGCAGCCGCAGGCCTCGCCGTGGGCGTGGCCGTCGGGTACGTGCTGGGCGTCGTAGCCGGCGGCGAAGCGTTCGCCGCGGTAGGCACTCTCGTCCAGCTCGTGGCGCTGGATCATGGTGCCCATGGCGCCGTCCATGACCAGGATGCGCGCGGCTATCGCGTCTTGCAGCGCTTGCGCGCGGGCGGGGTTGAGCCAGGGCAGGGTCTTCATGGTCAGGCCTTCTTGGAGGGCTTGCGCGCGTCGCTATCGCTGTCCACCGGCTTGCGCGCGGTCATATCCTTTTCGATCGGCTTGCGCGCGATCAGGGCGATCACTTCGAAGTGCGGCGGCCGGCGCTCGCGGGTCACGGTTTCGCAGCTGACCAGCTCCATGCCGGCCTTGGCCACGAACTTCTGCAGTTCCTTCTCGCTGAAACCCAGGTTGACGTGGCCGTAGGCGGCGACCGCGCCGCGGTGCTCATGCCGGGCCAGGCTGGTCAGCAGCAGGCGGCCGCCGGGGCGCAGCACGCGGCCGGCCTCGACCACGGCCTGGGCCGGGTGCTCGGCGTAGGTCAGCGCATGCATCAGCACCACCAGGTCGAAGCTGCGGTCGGCGAAGGGCAGGGCGTGCATGTCGCCCTCGCGCACTTCCACGTTGTCCAGCCGGCGCAGGCGCTCGGAGGCGGCGGCCACGACCTTGGTGCTGGCGTCCAGGCACAGGTAGCGGCGGCTGTGCGGGGCCAGCAGCTCGGCCAGCACGCCGTCGCCGGAGGCGATGTCGAGCACGTCGCCGGGCTGCAGCAGCGGCACCGCCGAGCGCGCCAGCGCTTCCCAGGTGCGGCCGGGGGAGTAGTGGCGTTCCATGTCGCCGGCCACCGAGTCGGCCCAGTTCTGGTCGGCGGCGCGCATCGACAGCACCCCGGCCACGCGCTCGGCGTCCTGGCGCAGCAGCGGGTCGTCGCTGCCGGTGCTCAGGGTCTGCCACAGCGCGCGTTGGGCCTGGTCCAGCGCGCCCTCGTCGAAACGGTAGTACGCCGACACGCCGGCGCGGCGGTCGCGCACCAGCCCGGCTTCCTTGAGCTTGGACAGATGGGTGGACACGCGCGGCTGGGCCAGCCGGGTGATCGCCGACAGCTCGGCCACGGTCAGCTCCTCGCGCTCCAGCAGGGCGAGCAGGCGCACGCGGGTGGCGTCGGCGAATACCTTGAGTCGGGACGACCAGCCTTCCAGGTCCATAGCGGTTCTTGCGTCGTAAGTTGGGGCGGGG
Source organism: Lysobacter silvisoli (assembly GCF_003382365.1). Taxonomy (NCBI): domain Bacteria; kingdom Pseudomonadati; phylum Pseudomonadota; class Gammaproteobacteria; order Lysobacterales; family Lysobacteraceae; genus Lysobacter; species Lysobacter silvisoli. Next base: position 992,763 of record NZ_QTSU01000001.1, read on the forward strand.
CGCGAGCGGCGCGGGTGGCGAACCGGGATGCGGTGCGCAAACCAGCTTTCATCAACCTATCGCGATATAGCGATAAGTGTCCTCCCTGCGCCCCGCAGGGTCAAGTCTCGCGCCGCCTGCGGTATCGGTACCGCGGCCGCCGGAGGTGGGGTTATTCGGCCCGCGCGGCTACAATTCGCGGCGCGGCCGTACGGAAGGGCCGCGGCCGGTTCCGCACGCCGCCCCATCGGGCGCGGCGGACAGCGCGAAAACCGTTCCGAACCCGAACCAGCAGAGGTGGCGACGTGGATTTTGGCTTTACCGAAGAGCAGTTGATGATCCAGGACGTGGCGCGCCGTATCGCCCAGGAAAAGATTGCTCCCAGCGCCGAGCACCACGACCAGACCGGCGAGTTCCCGCTCGAGAACATCCGTACCCTGGGCGAGAACGGCCTGATGGGCATCGAGGTGCCGGCCGAATACGGCGGCGCCGGCATGGACCCGGTGTCCTACGTGCTGGCCATGGTCGAGATCGCCGCCGGCGACGCCGCCCATTCCACCATCGTCTCGGTCAACAACTCGCTGTTCTGCAACGGCATCCTCAAGTTCGGCACCGAGGAGCAGAAGCAGCTCTACGTGCGCGCCATCGCCGAGGGCCGTGAGATCGGCGCCTTCGCCCTGACCGAGCCGCAGTCGGGCTCCGACGCCACGGCCATGCGCTGCAAGGCGGTCAAGCAGGCCGACGGCAGCTTCGTCATCAACGGCAAGAAGAGCTGGATCACCTCCGGCCCGGTGGCCAAGTACATCGTGCTGTTCGCGATGACCGACCCGGACAAGGGCGCGCGCGGCATCACCGCCTTCATGATCGACACCGCCCGCCCGGGCTTCCACCGCGGCAAGACCGAGCCCAAGCTCGGCATCCGCGCCTCGGCCACCTGCGAGATCGAGTTCGCCGACTACGTCGCCCGCCCCGAGGACGTGCTGGGCGAGGAAGGCCACGGCTTCAAGATCGCCATGGGCGTGCTCGACGCCGGCCGCATCGGCATCGCCAGCCAGGCCATCGGCATCGCCCGCGCCGCCTACGAGAAGACCCTGGAATACGTGCGCGAGCGCAAGGCCTTCGGCCAGCCCATCGGCGCGTTCCAGATGACCCAGGCCAAGATCGCCGACATGAAGTGCAAGCTCGACGCGGCCCTGCTGCTGACCTTGCGCGCGGCCTGGCAGAAGGGTCAGGCCGACAAGAACGGCGGCCGTTTCAGCAACGAGGCCGCGATCGCCAAGCTCACCGCCTCGGAAGCGGCGATGTGGATCGCCCACCAGGCCGTGCAGATCCATGGCGGCATGGGCTATTCCAAGGAAATGCCGCTGGAGCGCTATTTCCGCGACGCCAAGATCACCGAAATCTACGAAGGCACCAGCGAGATCCAGCGCCTGGTGATCGCGCGCAACGAAACCGGCCTGCGCTGACCGCCACGACATGAAGCGCACGGGCTCGTACCGAGTCACCGCCTCACCTGGGGACCGCGGCCGCGGTCTCCGGGTTGCAAAGACCGCAAAACGCGACGTGGGCCGCAGCGCCCGCGGGCGCCACGCCTCGCTCCACGTCGCCGCACCGAACTGAATCTTCACGGCCCGCGCGCAAGCGTGGGCCTCATTCCATCGGACCTACGAAAGTTCCCATGAGCAGCAAACCCAAAGCCGCGAAACCGACCGTCCAGGCCACCCAGAAACCGGCTGCCAAGCCGGCGTCCGCGAAGTCCGCCGGCAAGCGTGCCGCCAAGACCGACGCGGTGTCCCTGGACCCGATCATCGAAGCGATGCGCAAGCGCCTGCCCAAGACGCGCCATGCCGAGGCCGAGGCTTTCGCCCAGGCCTTCTACCGCCGCATGAGCGGCGACGAGCTGCCCCAGCACAGCGCCGACGGCTGGGCCGCGCTGGCCAGCGACTTCCTCGAGTTCGCGCGTTCGCGCAAGACCGGCAAGGCGCTGGTGCGCCTGTTCAACCCCACCATCAAGACCCACGGTTGGGAATCGGCGCACACCGTGCTGCAGATCGCCAACGACGACATGCCGTTCCTGGTCGATTCGGTGACCATGACCCTGGCCGAGCACGGCGTGGGCGTGCACGTGCTGGGCCACCCGGTGGTGACCTTCCGCCGCGACAAGGCCGGCAAGATCGTGGCCGTGGGCGAGGGCGTGGCCGAGTCGCTGATGCACCTGGAAATCGACCGCCAGCCGGCCGAAGCCATGCCCAAGATCCAGCGCGCCCTGGAGGCGGTGCTGGAGAACGTGCGTGCGATCGTGCGCGACTGGGCGCAGATGCGCGACAAGATGGGCGACGTGGCCGATGCGCTGGGCGCGCGCAAGCTGCCGGTCGGCGACGAAGGCCGGCGCGAGGCGCAGGAATTCCTGCGCTGGGCCGCCGACAACCATTTCACCTTCCTGGGCTACCGCGAGTACGAAGTGGTCAAGCAGGGCGGCCAGGAAGTGCTGCGCGCCGTGGCCGGCACCGGCCTGGGCCTGCTGCGCGGCCAGGACACCGGCAAGCCGCGTCCGCTGACCTCGCTGGCGGCGCACTACATGCCGCAGTCGGGTTCGGTCGACGCGCTGATCCTGACCAAGACCAACGCCCGCTCCACCGTGCACCGCCCGGGCTACATGGACTACATCGGCGTGCTCAGCTTCGACGCCGAGGGCAAGCCGGTGCGCGAGGAGCGCTTCATCGGCCTGTACACCTCCAGCGCCTACAACCGCCGCCCCTGGGACATCCCGCTGGTGCGCCAGCGCCACGCCTACGTGATGGACAAGTCCGGCCTGAGCCCGGACAGCCACAGCGGCAAGGCGCTGCGCCACATCCTGGAAACCCTGCCGCGCGACGAGCTGTTCCAGTCCGGCGAGGACGAACTGCTGCGCACCGCCTCGGGCATCCTCGGCCTGCAGGAGCGCGTGCGCAGCAAGCTGTTCCTGCGCCGCGACCGCTACGGCCGCTTCTTTTCCGGCCTGGTCTACATTCCGCGCGACCGCTTCAACACCGACGTGCGCCTGCGCATCGAGGCCATGCTCAAGCGCATGCTGCACGGCGAGCAGGTCGACACCACCGTGGTCATCGGCGAGTCGCCGCTGGCGCAGCTGCACCTGATCGTGCGGCCCAAGTCGGGCGAGGCGATCCAGGTCGACAACGCCGCGATCGAGGCCGAGCTGGCGCAGATCGTGCGCGACCGCCGCGACGAGTTGCGCGAGGCCCTGGTGGCGCGCCATGGCGAGCAGCAGGGCCTGGCCCTGGTCAACCGCTTCGGCCGTGCGCTGCCGGCCGGCTATGTCGAAGAGGTGTCGGCCGCGGTCGCCGCCAACGACGTCGAGCACCTGGCCGCGCTGACCGGTCCGGACGACCTGCGCCTGAACCTGCGCCGCATCGGCAGCGGCGAGGGTGGCCTGCGCTTCAAGTTCTACCGCATGCACGACGACATTCCGCTGTCGGACGCGCTGCCGATGATGGAGAACATGGGCCTGCGGGTGATCTCCGAACACCCCTACCGCCTGACCGCCGGCGACACGCCGATGTACATCCAGGACTTCGAGGTCGAGACCGTCGGCGCCGAAGTCGACGTCAGCCGCCTGGACGAGACCTTCGAGGACGCGTTCGCGCAGATCTGGCGCGGCAACGCCGAGAACGACGGCTTCAATCGCCTGATCCTGGCCGCCAACCTGTCCTGGCGCCAGGTCGCGATGCTGCGCGCCTACTGCAAGTACCTGCTGCAGGTCGGCGTGCCGTTCTCGCAGAGCTACGTGGAAGAAACCTTCTTCCGCTATCCGCTGCTGGCGCGTCTGCTGGTGGAGCTGTTCGAAGCCCGCTTCGACCCCTGCACCGGCAAGGAGAGCAAGGCCGAGATCAAGTCCGGCATCGAGCGCTTCACCCAGCAACTGCAGGCGCTGGCCGGCGGCGACGAGGCCGTGCTCGCCGCGCTGCAGCCGGTGATCGACGCCCGCAACGGCAAGCGCGAGCAGCAGATCGACACCACCCGCAGCACCCTCAAGGGCCTGCTGGACCGCGTCTCCAGCCTGGACGAGGACCGCATCCTGCGCAGCTTCATCGGCGCGATCGACGCCACCCTGCGCACCAGCTATTACCAGCGTTCCGCCGAAGGCAGCGAGCGCGGCTACGTCAGCTACAAGTTCGACTCGGCCCTGGTGCCGGACCTGCCCAAGCCCAAGCCCTACCGCGAGATCTTCGTCTACGGCCCGCGCGTGGAAGGCGTGCACCTGCGCTTCGGCCCGGTCGCGCGCGGCGGCCTGCGCTGGTCGGACCGCCGCGAGGACTTCCGCACCGAGGTGCTGGGCCTGGTCAAGGCGCAGATGGTGAAGAACACGGTGATCGTGCCGGTCGGCTCCAAGGGCGGCTTCTTCGCCAAGCGTCCGCCGGCGGGCGGCGACCGAGATGCCGTGCTGGCCGAGGGCATCGCCTGCTACAAGATGTTCATCAACGGCCTGCTCGACATCACCGACAACATCGTCGACGGCAAGATCGTGCCGCCGCTGGACGTGGTGCGCCACGACGGCGACGACCCCTACCTGGTGGTGGCCGCCGACAAGGGCACCGCGACCTTCTCCGACATCGCCAACGGCATCGCCGCCGAGCACAAGTTCTGGCTCGACGACGCCTTCGCCTCCGGCGGCTCGGTCGGTTACGACCACAAGGGCATGGGCATCACCGCCAAGGGCGCCTGGGAGTCGGTCAAGCGCCACTTCCGCGCGCTGGGCCGCGACAGCCAGACCCAGGACTTCACCGCGGTCGGCATCGGCGACATGTCCGGCGACGTGTTCGGCAACGGCATGCTGCTGAGCAGGCACATCCGCCTGATCGCGGCGTTCGACCACCGCCACATCTTCCTGGACCCGAACCCGGACGCGGCCAAGACGTTCAAGGAACGCGAGCGCATGTTCAAGCTGCCGCGCTCGAGCTGGGACGATTACGACCGCAAGCTGATCAGCAAGGGCGGCGGCATCTACCCGCGTTCGGCCAAGTCGATCCCGCTGTCGCCGGAGATCAAGGCCGCGCTGGGCATCGACGGCGCGGCCACGGCGATGAGCCCGGCCGAGCTGATGAGCGCGATCCTGAAGTCGCCCGTGGACCTGCTGTGGAACGGCGGCATCGGCACCTACGTCAAGGCCAGCAGCGAGTCCAACAGCGACGTCGGCGACCGCGCCAACAACGCCCTGCGCGTGAACGGCAGCGAGCTGCGCTGCAAGATGGTGGGCGAGGGCGGCAACCTGGGCCTGACCCAGCTGGGCCGCATCGAGGCCGCGCTGCACGGCGTGCTGCTCAACACCGACTTCATCGACAACTCCGCCGGCGTGGACACCTCCGACCACGAGGTGAACATCAAGATCCTGCTCAACGGCCAGGTCCAGACCAGGAAGCTGACCCTGCCCGAGCGCAACAAGCTGCTGGCCTCGATGACCGACGAGGTCGCGGCGCTGGTGCTCAACGACAACTACCGCCAGAACCAGGCGATCAGCCTGATGGAGCGGATGAGCCGCTCGCGCCTGGGTTCCAAGCAGCACTTCATCCGCACCCTGGAATCGCAGGGCCTGCTCGACCGCCAGATCGAGTTCCTGCCGTCGGATGCCGAGATCGCCGAGCGCAAGGCGCGCGGCCTGGGCCTGACCCGTCCGGAACTGTCGGTGCTGCTGTCCTACTCCAAGCTGGTCGCGTTCCAGCAGCTGCTGGAATCGGACGTGCCCGAAGACCCGTACCTGTCCAAGGAACTGGTGCGCTACTTCCCCGAGCCGCTGCAGAAGAAGTACGCCAAGGCGATGGAGAACCACCGCCTGAAGCGCGAGATCATCGCCACCGCGGTCACCAACTCCACCATCAACCGGATGGGCGCGACCTTCCTGCTGCGCATGCAGGAAGACAGCGGCCGCACTCCGGGCGAGGTCGCCAAGGCCTTCACCATCACCCGCGAAACGCTGGATGCGCGCGAGCTGTGGGCGCAGATCGACGCGCTAGACGGCAAGGTCGCCGAGGCGGTGCAGATCGACGCCCTGCAGGTGATCTGGAACCTGCAGCGCTCCTTCACCCGCTGGCTGCTGTCGCGCCCCGGCGCGATCCCCGACATCGCCACCGCGGTGGCGCGCTACCACGACGGCTTCAAGGACATCCGCGCCGGCAAGGGCATCCTCGGCGACGGCGAGCGGCCGGCCTACGAGGCCAGCCTCAAGGATTGGCTGGCCAAGGGCGTGCCGGCGGCGCTGGCCGACCAGCTGGCGGCGCTGCCGTACCTGGAGCCCAGTTGCGACGTGATCGAGGTCGCGCGCGAGCGCAAGCTCAAGCCGGCCGACGTGGCCAAGGTCCACTTCCGCCTGGGCGAGGCGCTGCGCCTGCCTTGGCTGCAGGAGCAGATCGACGCCCTGGTGGTGGACGGCCGCTGGCACGCGGTCGCGCGCGGCGTGCTGCGCGAGGAACTGGCGACCCAGCAGCGCGTGCTGGTGGGCCAGGTCCTGTCGATGCCGGGCGCCAACGCCGAAGCCAAGGTCAAGCACTGGCTGGAGCGCGACGATCAGTCGCTGCGTTTCACCCTGGCCATGCTCAACGAACTGGCCGCGCAGAAGAGCCTGGACTACCCGACCGCCTCGGTCGCGGTGCAGCGTCTGTCGCAGCTGGCGTCGCGCGGCTGATCGCCCGCGCCCCTTCCCGTACGCGGGAAGGGGCGCATTGCTTTACCTGCCTTGGGGTAGGAGCGGCATGAGCCGCGACCGCGTAGCCGCCGAAGCGACGCGGGTCGCGGCTCACGCCGCTCCTACCCCAAAGCGTTTGCGTCTGCGCAAGCGCCCGTCATCCGCAACGCACTGGCCTCGGGTTATGCTGGTCTCGCCATCCGCCAGGACTCGCCGATGACAGCCACGCCCCGCATCGCCTTCCTCGCCAGCCCCGTCGACGACGCGCAGCGCGCGCTCGCCGAGTTGACCGCGCGCCACGGCCAGCACTCGCCCGAGGACGCGGACGTGGTGGTGGCACTGGGCGGCGACGGTTTCATGCTGCAGACCCTGCACCGCCACGGCAGCCTGGGTAAACCGGTGTACGGCATGAAGCTGGGCACGGTGGGCTTCCTGATGAACCAGCACGGCGACGGCCTGCTCGAACGCCTGGCCGCGGCCGAACCGGCAGTGCTGCGGCCGCTGGAAATGGTCGCCCAGACCGAGTCCGGCGCCACCGTGGGCTCGCTGGCCTACAACGAGGTCTCGTTGCTGCGCCAGACCCGTCAGGCCGCGCACCTGCGCATCGATCTCAACGGCCAGACCCGGCTGGACGAGCTGATCTGCGACGGCGTGCTGGTCGCCACGCCGGCCGGCAGCACCGCCTACAACTTCTCCGCCCACGGCCCGATCCTGCCGCTGGGCTCGTCGGTGATCGCGCTGACCCCGATCGCCGCGTTCCGCCCGCGGCGCTGGCGCGGCGCGCTGCTCAAGGCCGACACCGAAGTGCGCTTCCGCGTGCTCGACCCGTACAAGCGCCCGGTCAGCGCCACCGCCGATTCGCACGAGGTGCGCGACGTGGTCGAGGTGACCATCCGCGAATCGCGCGACCGCACCGTGACCCTGCTGTTCGACCCGGAGCACAACCTGGAAGAACGCATGCTGATCGAGCAGTTCACCAGCGGCTGATCGCGCTTTGCTTTGGGGTAGGAGCGGCGTGAGCCGCGACCGCCATCCCTCAATCGAGGCCCATGCGTCGTCAACGGCTCGGCCAGCCGGGCACTTCCGCGCGTCGCAAGCGCTGAGACCCGGCCCGAGGCACAATAGCCCCATGCCCGACCGCGATGCCGACCCCCTGATCGTAGCGATCTCCTCGCGAACCCTGTTCGACATGGAGGAGAGCCACGCGCTGTTCGAGCGCGAGGGGCTGGATGCCTACGCCAACTTCCAGCGCGACCACGAGGACGACCTGCTCGCGCCCGGCATCGCCTTCCCGCTGGTGCGCAAGCTGCTGGCGCTGAACGAGGGCGCGCCGCCGGAGGCGCCGCGGGTGGAGGTGATCCTGATTTCGCGCAACTCCGCCGACAGCGGCCTGCGCATCTTCAATTCCATCGCCCACCACGGCCTGTCGATCAAGCGCGCGGCCTTCAGCAACGGCGCGCCGCCGTTCCCCTACATCAAGCCCTTCGGCGCCGACCTGTTCCTGTCGGCCAATGCCGAGGACGTGCGCAACGCGCTGGCCGCCGGCGTGGCCGCGGCGACGCTGTGGCCGTCCAAGGCGCCGCAGCAGCGCCACGACCAGCTGCGCATCGCCTTCGACGGCGACGCGGTGATCTTCGACGACGAAGGCGAGCGGGTCTCGCGCGAGGGCGGCCTGGCCGCCTTCGCCAAGCACGAGCGCGACCACGCCGGCGAGCCGCTGTCGGGTGGCCCGTTCCGCGGCTTCCTGGACGCGCTGCACCGCTTGCAGGCCGCGTTCCCCACCGGCCAGACCGCCCCGATCCGCACCGCGCTGGTGACCGCGCGTTCGGTGCCCGCGCACGAGCGCGTGATCCGCACCTTGCGCGAGTGGGGCATCCGCCTGGACGAGGCGCTATTCCTGGGCGGCCGCGCCAAGGGCCCGTTCCTGGAGGCCTTCGGCGCCGACATCTTCTTCGACGACTCCGAGCACAATATCGTCTCGGCGCGCGACCATGTCGCTGCTGGCCACGTGCCGCACGGCGTGGCGAATCGTTGAGCGGTTTTACTGAGCCTGGGGTTCCGCCTGGCCCAAGGGCAAGCGAATGTCGCTGAGCTTCCAGCTCAGGCCGTAGCGGCTGAGCACGAACACCACCGGGTCGCCGTCGGCGTTGCGCACGGTGGCGGTGAAGCGCGAGGGCGATTCGAAGCCGTACTTGGCGTCCTTGAGCGGATCGGCCGGCACGTTCGGCGCATACACGTCCTGGCCGCGCCCACCGCCGCCCAGGCGGTTGTAGAAGTTGCGGCCTTCCAGCACCGCGCCTATGCCCACCGGCGTGGCCAGCGCATCGACCGCGCCGCCGGCCAGGCCGCCAGCCAGGCGCAAGGCGAGGGCGCCGAAAGGATTGGCCTGCATCTCCACGCCGGCCTCGCGCACCAGATAGTCCTGCACCTGCGCCTTCAGGCTCAGGCGCAGCGCGGGGAAGTCGACATGCTTGTTCAACGCCGTGGTGTCCTGCTCCTGCACGGCTTTGCGGATCGCGTTGACGGTGAGGTAGGGCCCTGCCGCGACGTAGCCGAGCAGCACAGCCAGCACCAGGACGAGCAGGGCGATCCACTTCTTCATGCCGGGACTTCCGCGCGGTGGGGCTTCAGCTTAACGCCGAGGCCGATGGCTTGCTTGAACCGCCTGCGCCGCCGCTTTGGCTTTGGGGTAGGAGCGGCGTGAGCCGCGACCGCGCCCCCCCAACCACGTCGCAAGCCCGCAATCCCCCTGTAGGAGCTGCGCAAGCTGCGACCGCACCCTTTCGCGATGTGGCGGAAATCGCGGCTCACGCCGCTCCTACCCCAAGGCGGGAAGCGAGGTCAGAACTCCAGGTCCAGCGCCGCGCACAGATAGTCAGTGAACGGCGCCAGGCCGGTCAGGTCTGTTTCCAGGGTCTTGAGCAAACGCGTCCCGGTCATGGTCTCGTCCTCGATCGCACGCAGGGCGACGAAGTTCTTGCGCTTGAGGTCCTGGGCGAATTCGAAATCGTCGGGGAAGCCGCGCGGCATCCGGGTCAGCATCTCGTCCTCGTCCAGATCGAAGCGGCGGCGGAACTTGGGCTCGTGCGCGGCCGCCTTCCAACTGCCGGGATTGTCGAGGATGAAATGGCGGATGCGTCGCAGCGTGTCCGGCTGCGGATGCCACAGCCCCGACGCGATGAAGCAGTTGCCCGGCTGCAGGTGCAGGTAGAACGAGGGCGCCTCGACCTGGCGCGAGCGTTCGTGGAACAGCCGCGCGCCCTGCCAGCTCTTGTACGGAGTCTTGTCGTTGGCGAAGCGCGTGTCGCGCTGGATCCGGAACAAGGAGCCGCCCACGGTCTTGGGCTCGGCGCGGTAGTGCGCGCTGACGCCGGCCAGCACCGGCTGCAGGTCGGTCAGCAAGCGCTGGAACGGTGCGCGCACCTGCTCGTCGTACTCGGCCTTGTGCGCCAGGAACCAGGGGCGTTCGTTGTGCCGCGCCAGGCCGCGCAGGAATTTGAAGCTGGCGTCGGAGAAATAGCGGGCCATGGGGCTGGGAGTCAGCGAATAGGAGGCAGTGGATAGAGGCTAGCAGTTCGTTGCGGGGCGGTTCTTCACCTATTGTTGCAGGTCGGCGTCGATGTCGCGGCCCCAGGCTTCCAGGCGATCGAGCAGGGCCAAGCGCGTGCCGTCGCCGGCGTGGGTGGCGCGTTGCTGCGCGAGTTCGGCGTGAAAGCGCTCGAAGTTGTATTCGGCCAGGCCGTTGTCCTGATACAGCCGGCGGCGGCGGTAGTCGTCCCAGCGTGCGCGCTCTTCGGCGCTGAGGCTGTCGGGCCAGTTGCGGGCGCGGTAGCGGAACAGCAGTTCCGGCAGGCGCGCGTCGCGGAAGCCGAATTCGGTGCTGCCCAGCGCCGGCGGCGGCGTGGTGCGCACCTGGGCGAACAGTCGCTTGTCGCCGTCGCCGATGAAGCTGTCGTAGAGCGAGGCGTCGGCATCGCTGGCGCCGCGTTCGTCCTGGGCGTCGAACACCCGGCGCACCTTGTCGGCCAAGGCCGGGCCCACCGCGCGCAGCACCGCGGCACGCCGCTCGATCGCTTCCGGGGCTATGTTCAGGCGTTGGAAGTCGGCCTCGCGCAGATGGTTCCAGGCGATCAGCGCCGGGCAGCGATTGGTTTGCACTTCCTTCAGCGCCACCCGGGTTTCGCCCTCGGGCAGGTCGGCGCTGGGCGTGTACAGGCGGTCGGCGATGGCCTCGGGGCTCAGCTGCAGCAGCGCGTCGGGTTCCTGGTCCAGGTCGAACACGATGATCCGGCTGTCGATGCGCGGATGGCGCGCGATCGGCAGCACCGCGGCCGCGCACAGGCGCTGCGCCGGATAGCGTTGCGACACATGCAGCACCGGGGTCATGTGGGCGATGTCGAGCAGGCCCGCGGCGTAGCGCTTGTCGCGCAGGCGCAGCGCGTATTCCCACAGGCGCGGCTGCGCGGCCTTGAACTTGCGCGCCAGCCCGATCAGGGCGCGCACGTCCGACAGCGCCTCGTGGGCGTCGCCTTCGCGCACGCCGTTGGCCAGGGCCAGGTGTTCGAGCCGGAACGAGGTCGCGCCGTCCTCGCGCTGCGGCCAGACCAGGCCTTCGGGGCGCAGCGCGTGCGCCAGACGCAGCACGTCGAGCAGGTCCCAGCGCGAATTGCCGTTGCGCCACTCGCGTTCGTAAGGATCGTAGAAGTTGCGGAACAGCCCGTAGCGCACGAACTCGTCGTCGAAACGCAGCGAGTTGTAGCCCAGGCTGCAGGTCTGCGGTCGCGCCATCTCGTCATAGATCAGGGCGAAGGCCTCGGCCTCGGTCATGCCGTCGCGCAGGGCGTCCTGTGGCGCGATGCCGGTGACCAGGGTGGCGCCGGGCGACGGCAGCAGATCGTCGGCGGGTTTGACGAAGACGCTGATCGGCTCTTCGATCTGGTTGAGCTCGGCGTCGGTGCGGATCGCCGCGAACTGGGCGATACGGGTCGTGCGCGGATCGGCGCCGTAGGTTTCCAGGTCGTAGAACAGGTAACTGGCGGCCATGCGCGCTCAGTCGTCCGCGGGCAGGGGCGACAGCCGCGCGCGCACTTCGGCGTCGACCGCGTTCCAGTCCAGGCTGTCCAGGCGGTCGTGGCCGCGGGTGAGATCGACCAGCAGCCGGCGCTGGGCCTGGCCGCGCTCGAAGGCCGTGGCGTAGGGCATGCGGTGGAAGGTGACCATGGCGTAGCGCGGCATGAAACGGTCGGGGTGGCGCTCGGCCAGCTCGCGCTCCAGGGCGCGCTGCAGCAGATAGTCGTCGTCGTCGACGCGGTCGCGCATTTCCAGGTAGTTCTCCAGCGCCATGGCCTGGATCGCCCGCGCATTGGGCAGGCGCTGGGCCTGGAAGGCGGCGAAGGCGGCGGCGCGGTCGTCGCCGCGCTCCAGGTGCTGGGCCAGGGCCACGCAATCCTCGAAGGCGCAGTTCATGCCCTGACCATGAAACGGCACCATCGCATGGGCGGCGTCGCCCAGCAGCACGGCGCGCTCGTCCAGGTACCAGCGGTCCAGGTACAGGGTGGCGAGCAGGCCGGCAGGATTGCGCTCGAAGTCCTGCTCCAGGTTCGGGATCAGCGGCAGCGCGTCGGCGAAATCGCGCTCGAACAAGGCCCGCGCCTGCGCGCCGTCGCGCACGCTGGCGAAGCTGGGCTCGCCTTCGTTGGGTAGGAACAAGGTGACGGTGAAGGTGCGCTCGTCGTTGGGCAGGGCGATGCACATGTAGCGGCCGCGCGGCCAGATATGCAGGGCATTGGGCTCGATGCTGAAACCGCCGTCGGGCGTGGGCGGAATCTCGAGTTCCTTGTAGGAATGGCCCAGGAACTCGGTGCGCTCGCCCAGGTCGGCGTGCCGGCTCATGGCTGCGCGCAGCGCCGAGCCGGCGCCGTCGGCGCCGACCAGGCTGTCGAAGGCGGCCTCATGCAGGCTGCCGTCGCGGTCGTCGGCGAAACGGGCGATGCGTGCATCGAAATCCACTTCGGCCAGGCCGCGGTGGAAGTGCAGGTTCGCACCGGCTTCCTGCGCGATCTGCAGCAGGATCAGGTTGAGCTCGCCGCGGTGCACCGACCAGATCACTTCGCTGTCGTCGCGGCCGTAGCGCTGCAGGTCGCAGCGGCCGTCGAGGAAGTGGACCATGCGCCCGCGCATCATCACCGCCTGCGCCATCACCGCCTCGTCCGCGCCGGCCAGGCGCAGCGCGTGGCGGCCGCGCTCGGCCAAGGCCAGGTTGATCGAGCGCCCGCCCTGGTAGCCCTTCAGCCGCGGATCGCCGCGCTTCTCGTACACGTCCACGACCCAGCCGCGGCGGGCGAGCAGGGTGGCCAGCAAGGCGCCGGCCAGGCCGGCGCCGATGAGGGTGATGCGCTTGGAGGTGGATGCGTTCAAGGTCCTATTCCTGCGGTGCGCTGACTGCGATCCGGTTCCGCGCCGTGCCTCCGATACCGTCATTCCCGCGAAGGCGGGAATCCAGTAGCTTCAGCCGGTACCTACGAGGTCCTGCCACAAGTCCCGCCAATCCGGGTTGGCTTCCTCGATCAGCCGGATCTTCCATTCCCGGTTCCATTTTTGAGTCGCTTCTCACGGGTAATGGCGCTGTCCATGGTTTCGTGCAACTCATACCAAACCAGCCGAGTTACCTCATGACGTTCAGTGAATCCTTCGACGGCGTGTTCCCGATGTTGCCATATGCGTTGGATCAGGTCTGAGGTAACGCCGATGTACAAGGTGCCTCGCTTCGCGCTGGCCAATAGGTAGACAGCGGGAGATTTCGGCATGTCGGCCTCGTTCTGGATTCCCGCCTTCGCGGGAATGACGGCGTTTAAGGCTCAATTTCCGCGCCACTGCTCCACCGCATGCACGAAGCGCAGCACGTCGGCGTGGGTGTTGTAGAGCGGCGCGGGGGAGATGCGGATCACGTCGGGTTCGCGCCAGTCGCCGAGCACGCCCTGGCGGGCCAGGTCGTCGAACAGGGCGCGGCCGGCGGCGCGGCCGCTGAGGCCGCGGCCGCCGATCACCCGCAGCGACAGCTGGCAGCCGCGCTGGGTCGGGTCGGCCGGGGTCAGGATCTGCAAGGTGTCGGCCAGGCGCGCGCGGATCAGCGTTTCCAGGTAGCCGGTCAGGCGCTGCGACTTGGCCCGCAAGGCGTTCATGCCGACGCGGTCGAACAGGTCCAGCGAGGCGCGCAGCGGCGCCAGGCCCAGGATCGGCGGGTTGCTGAGCTGCCAGCCCTCGGCGCCCGGCGTGGGCTCGAACTGCGGGCCCATGCGGAAGCGCGTGCTTTGGTCGTGGCCCCACCAGCCGGCGAAGCGCGGACGCTCGCTGCGCGCGTGGCGCTCGTGGACGAAGCAGCCGGCGACCGCGCCGGGACCGGCGTTGAGGTATTTGTAGTGGCACCACACCGCGAAGTCGGCGCCGCTGTCGTGCAACTGCAACTCCAGATTGCCGACGCCGTGGGCCAGGTCGAAGCCGCAGACCGCGCCCTGCGCATGCGCGAGCCGGGCGATCTCGGCCAGGTCGAAGGCCTGGCCGGTGCGGTACTGCACGCCCGGCCACAGCACCAGCGCCAGACGCGAGCCGTGCTGCGCGATCGCGCGTTCGATCGAGGCCATCGAGAACAGGCCGTCCGGCCCGTCGGGCTGCAGCTCGATCAGGTCCACGTCCGCATCGTAGCCGTGGAAGGCGACCTGCGAGGCCACCGCGTAACGATCGGACGGGAACGCGCCGGATTCGATCAGCACTGCCGGGCGCTCGCGCGTGGGCCGGTAGAAGCTGACCATCATCAGGTGCAGGTTGGCGGTCAGCGAGTTCATCGCCACCACTTCCGACGGCAGCGCGCCGACCACGTGGGCCAGCGGCTCGCGCACCAGCTCGTGGTAGGGCATCCACTGCGCCTGGCCGGTGAAATGGCCTTCCACCGCTTCGTGCGCCCACTTGTCCAGCACTTCCTCGACATGCGCGCGCGCGCCGCGCGGCTGCAGGCCCAGCGAATTGCCGACGAAATAGGCCTGCTCGCCGTCGCCGTGACGCGGCAGCAGGAACTCGCCGCGCAGGGTCGGCAGCGGATCGGCGGCGTCCAGGGCCAGGGCGTGTTGCGGGGAGTGCGGATCGGTCATGGGATGTCTGGGAGTCGGCGCAAGCGCGAGCGCGCGAGGGTCGTGGAAGGAGGATGCGGCACGCGGCTCAGGCGAAGCGCGACAGCGGCAGGCCCAGCCATTCCAGCGCGGTGCCGTGGTAGAGCCGCGCCTGTTCGGCTTCGCCCAGGGTGAGCGAGGCGATGCCGGCGCCGGGTACCTGTTCGCCCAGCGGGAACGGGTAGTCGGTGCCCAGCATTACTCGCGACACGCCGCAGGTGTCGATCAGGTATTGCAGCGCGCGCGGATCGGCGACCCAGGAATCGAAATACATCCGGCCCAGGTAGTCGCGCGGATTGCGCGGGTTGTCGGTGGCGACCAGGTCCGGACGCATGTTGAAGCCGTGCTCGATGCGGCCGATGGTGTAGGGGAAGCTGCCGCCGCCGTGGGCCATGCAGATCTTCAGCTTGGGCAGGCGTTCGAGCACGCCGCCGAACACCAGGCAGCAGGCCGCGCGCGACTGCTCGGCGGGCATGCCCACCAGCCAGGGCAGCCAGTACTTGGGCATGCTGGTCGCGCCCATCATGTCCCAGGGATGGACCAGGATCGCCGCGCCCAGGTCGCTGGCGGCCTGGAAGAACTCGAACAGTTCCGGCGCGTCCAGGTTCCAGTCGTTGATGTGGCTGCCGATTTGCACGCCCTGCAGGCCGAGCTGGTCCATGCAGCGCTCCAGTTCCTGCACCGCCAGCCGCGGCGACTGCAGCGGCACGGTGCCGATGCCGGCGTAGTGGCGCGGATAGGCGCGGCAGGCCTCGGCCATGTGCTCGTTGAGCGCCTGGTGCAGTTCCAGCGCGTGGTGCGGCTTGGCCCAGTAGCTGAACATCACCGGCACGGTGCTGATCACCTGCACCTGCACGCCGAACCGTGCGTAGTCGTCGATGCGTTCCTGCGGGTCCCAGGTCTTGGACCATATCTCGCGGAAGAACTTGCCGTCCTTGTAGATGCGGTGGCGGCCGTCGTCGGTGTGGTGGATGACCGGGAAGCGGTCGTCGCCGTACTTGCGCGCCAGGTCGGGCCAGTCGCGGGGCAGGTAATGGGCGTGGGTGTCGATCTTCAGCATGGGCCGAGTTTAGCCGAGGGGCCGGGGGCGGGCACGGTGCGGCGCGGCAACGGTAAAGCAAAAGCAAATCCCCCCTAGCCCCCCTTTTTCAAAGGGGGCTGCCGGCGACGCTCGTGCTGGTACTCCCCCTTTGAAAAAGGAGACTGAGAGGGATTTGCTTCCCGCCTCAGGTATCCGGCATCGCGTACTTGGCCGGCGCCGGATTGAGGTGCCCGCACTGGCCGCAGGTGCGGTGCTCGCGCGAGGCGTAGAAGCGCTCGAACACCGGCGGGAAGTCGGTCTCGATGTTGTGCAGGTGGAAATACTCTTCGTACAGCTTGTGGTTGCAGCGCTCGCAGAACCACATCAGGCCGTCGTCCTCCTCCGGCCGGCGGCGGCGTTCGATGACCAGGCCGATGGAGTCGGGCATGCGCTGCGGCGAATGCGGCACCCGCGGCGGGAGCAGGAAGGTCTCGCCGGCCTTGATCGGGATGTCGCGCACCGCGCCATCTTCCTGGATGCGCAGCACCATCTCGCCCTCGAGCTGGTAGAACCACTCCGCGCCCTCGTCCCAGTGGTAGTCGGTGCGCTGGTTGGGGCCGCCGACCACCATGACGATGAAATCGCCGACGAAGACCACCTTGTTGCCCACCGGCGGCTTGAGCAGGTGGCGGTGTTCCTCGATCCAGGCCTGCAGGTTGATCGGTCCGGGCAGCATGGCTTACTCCCCGCCGCGCGCCAGGCGCGCGACGCATTTGAGTTCGATCGCGATCGGCGTCGGCAGCGCGGTGATGCCCAGGGTGGTGCGGCAGGGCGCGCGGTCGATGTCGGGGAAAAACTCGGCCCAGACCGCGTTGTAGGCGGTGAAGTCGCGGGCCATGTCGGTCAGGTAGACGGTCACGTCGACCAGGTCGTCCCAGGACGCGCCGCTGGCCTCGAGCACTGTGCGCACATTGGCGAACACGGCGCGGCATTGCAGGCCGATGTCGTAGGCCAGCAGGCTGCCGTCGGCGTCGTGGACGTTGCCGGGAATGCCGTTGCTGGCGGGGTCGCGCGGGCCGATGCCGGACAGGAACAGCAGCTCGCCCACGCGCCGCGCATGCGGGTACAGGCCCACCGGGCGCGGCGCGGCGTCGGCGCGGATCGCTTCGCTCATCGCGGCGAGCCCCCGTGGGTGGCGTGCACGCGCTTGACCGCGGCGTCGTAGGCCGGCTGCAGGCGATCGAACGCGCCGATGTCCATGCCCAGGTCGTTGACCCGGCCGTTGCGCAGGCTGTAGACCCAGCCGTGCACGGTCAGCGGCTGGCCGCGCGACCAGGCGTCGCGGACGATGGTGGTCAGGCAGACGTTCTGCACCTGCTCGATCACGTTGAGCTCGCACAAGCGGTCGTGGCGCTCGTCCTGGTGGGCATGGGAAATGCAGGACACGTGCTTGTCGGCCACGTCGGTGACATGGCGCAGCCAGTTGTCGACCAGGCCGTAGCGGTGGCCGTGCAACGCCGCGTGCACGCCGCCGCAGCCGTAGTGGCCCACCACCAGGATGTGCTTGACCTTGAGCACGTCGACCGCGAACTGGATCACCGACAGGCAGTTGAGGTCGGTGTGCACCACCACGTTGGCGATGTTGCGGTGGACGAAGACCTCACCCGGGGCCAGGTCGATGATCTGGTTGGCCGGCACGCGCGAATCGGAACAGCCGATCCACAGGTATTCGGGCGCCTGCTGCCGCGATAGGCGGGCGAAGAATTCCGGGTCCTCGGCGTTGATCCGGTCGGACCAATCCCGGTTGCGGCTCAGCAGGTCGTCGAGTGCGTTCATGGGGCGGATCCGTTGACTAAGGGAAGGCGGGGCGGGCGCAGGCGGGGCCGCGCACGCCGGGCGCGCAGACCTTCAACAAACGGCGGCCGACGATCTGGCCGCTGCCGTCGCGCACTTTCAGGTCGTAGCGGCCGGGGCGCAGGTACAGCGGCAGGCGGCGTTCGGCAGCGGTCAGCACCACAGTCTGATCGGCGGGCACGGCATCGGCGCGGTCGCCGGCGTAGCGCGCTTCCAGCGCGCAGGGCAGGCGCGCCAGGCAGGCTTGCAGATAGGCCGACAGGTCCACGGGCACGCGGCGGCCGCCCAGGCGCATCCAGTCCGGGCGCACCACGGCGTCGGGCGTGTCGGCGAAGATCACGGTCGCGTCGTGGCGGTTCGGCCATAGCGCCCACGGACGCAACGTGCCCCGCGCGAGCAGCACGCTGGGCTGGGTCGGGCGGAACTCCGCGGCCAGGCGGTCGGCGACCGAGGCCGGTTCGCCCGGCGGGGCCGGCGACAGGATCGCCTGCTCCACGCTCAAGGGTTCGATGCCGGTCAGACGCTGGAACTCCATCGCCATCGGCCGGGTGGTCGGGCCGAAGCCGCCCAGGCCCTTGTCGATGTGCGCATAGCCGGCATGCACCAGCAGCTTGGCCTGCGGGTTGGCGCGCAGCACGCGTTCGACCAGATGCTCGGCCTGGCGCGTTTCGCGCTGCTGCTGGGTCTGGCCGGGAATGCCGGCGGAGTCGTAGGGCACCAGGGTGTAACCCAGGCGCAGCGCCTCGCGGATGAGTTCGGCGTAGATCGGATCGCCGCTGTAGTAGCCGCTGCGCGAATACAGCGGATAGCCGCGTTGCGCCAGTTCGGTGTCGGCCGCGTCCAGGGTTTCCAGCGCCAGATGGGTGTAGCCCAGCGCGCGCAGGCGCGGGAGCAGGGCCAGGGTCAGGCGGCGCGTGGTGTTGCGGTGGTGGGCCTCGTTGATCATGACCACCTGGCGGCTGGCGGCGCGCGCGGCGACCCAGTCCAGCGCCGGCAAGGCGACATGATTGCGGCGCGTGGGCAGCGCGTAGGCGTCCGGCAGTTCTTCCCAGAAAGGCATCTGCCGGTCGGCGTCGTTGGGCCGGCCGTAGAAGCCGTACTCGGTGGCCAGCATCTGGCCCACCTCGTAAGCCAGCGCTTCGTCGCCGCCGACCGGGTAGCCGTAGGCGAGCAGGAAGCGGCGGTACTCGTCGGGCTGGGCGTTGAACTGGCGGTAGAACTCGTCGATGGGATCGGGCGGCAGGTCCTGCGCGGGCGCGGTCAGCGCCGCGGCCAGCAGCCAGGGCCCGCACAGCGCGGCCAGGGCGTGGGCGCGGTAGCGCCGGATCGTGGTGCGCATTCCTTGCAGGGGCGTGGACGAGCTCATCCCAGGTGCAGTCCGACGTTCTTGGCTTCGGTGAAAAAGCGCATGGCCTCAACGCCGCCCTCGCGGCCCAGGCCGGAAGCGCCGACGCCGCCGAAAGGCGTGCGCAGGTCGCGCTGCAGCCAGGTGTTGATCCAGACCATGCCCACGCGCAACTGCGCGGCCAGGCGATGGGCGCGGCCCAGGTCGCGGGTCCAGACCGAAGCCGACAGACCGTAGTCGCCGGCATTGGCCAGGGCCAGGGCGTGGCTGTCGTCGTCGAAGGGCTGCAGGGTCACCACCGGCCCGAAGATTTCTTCGCGGTTGCTGGCGGTGTCCGGGCCCAGGCCTTCGATCACCGTCGGCGCCACGTACCAGCCGGGGCGATCCAGCGCTGCGCCGCCGCACAGCACCTGGCCGCCTTCCTCGCGCGCGCGCGCCAGGGCGCGCAGCACCTTGTCGTAATGCGCCTGCGACACCAGCGGGCCCAGGGTGGTGGTTTCCTCTTCGGGTTCACCGGCGCGCAGCGCCTGCGCACGCTCCACCAGTGCTGCACGCAGCTGCGGATAGATGCTGCGCTCGATCAGCATGCGCGAGCCGCACAGGCAGATCTGGCCGGAGTTCTGGAACGCCGAGCGCACCAGGGTGTCGAGCTGGTTGCGCCAGTCGCTGTCGGCGAACACCAGGGTCGGGTTCTTGCCGCCCAGTTCCAGCGAGACCTTCTTCAATTTGGGCGCGGTCAGCGCGGCGATGCGCGTGCCCACCGCGGTGCTGCCGGTGAAGGAGATCGCGCGCACCGCCTCGTGCAGCACCAGTGCTTCGCCTAC
The DNA here is from genome assembly GCF_003382365.1 of Lysobacter silvisoli. Taxonomy (NCBI): domain Bacteria; kingdom Pseudomonadati; phylum Pseudomonadota; class Gammaproteobacteria; order Lysobacterales; family Lysobacteraceae; genus Lysobacter; species Lysobacter silvisoli. The sequence goes on from NZ_QTSU01000001.1 coordinate 1,012,624, forward strand.
GTCCGGGCCCAGGCCATGGACCAGGTTGAGCACGCCGGGCGGGAATCCGATCTCGGCGGCCAACTCGCACAGCAGGGTCGCGGTGGCGGGCGTGACCTCGGACGGCTTGGCCACCACGGTGTTGCCGGCGGCCAGCGCCGGCGCGATCTTCCAGGTGAACAGGTACAGCGGCAGGTTCCAGGGCGAGATCGTCGCCACCACGCCCAGCGGCGAGCGCAGGGTGTAGTTCAGGCCGGCCTGGCCGTGATGCGATTCGCTGGCGAACTGGGTGGCGGCGTGGGCGAAGAAGCGCAGGTTGGACACCGCGCGCGGAATCTCGGCCTCGCGCGCCAGCCGGATCGGCTTGCCGGCGTCGCGCGATTCGGCGCGGGCGAAGTCCTCCAGGCGCGCTTCCAGGGCGTCGGCCAGTTTTTCCAGCCAGCGCGCGCGTTCGCTGTGGGGCAGGGCGGACCAGGCCGGAAAAGCGCGTTGCGCCGCGGCGATGGCGGCGTCCACGTCGTCGGCGTTGCCGGCGGCGACCTGGGCATACGCCTGCGCATTGGCGGGATCGTAGACCTCCAGCCAACGGCCGCCGGCCGGGTCGCGGGACTGTCCGTCGATGCAGTGCCGGTACTGTCGCATGGGTCTAGCTTAACGCGCCGGCCGGTCAGCGCCCATGCCGTTGCGCTGCGCCGTGCGGACCTTGCGGCCAAGGCGTGCAAAGTCGTGGGGCACACAGGTCGCGCTTTCGTTGCGCGCCGACCATGACCTCTGTCTCCCGGCACTTGACGTGCCGTTATGGCGCTGCGCACATTCGGACCGATCCATTCCATTCATGTCCCGCGGCGCAACACGCAGCCGCCGCGCGGGCCCTAACGGCGGATGACGAACGTGCACAGACGCGATTTCCTGACCATGTCCGGCCTGGGTGTGGCCGGGCTGATGATTCCCTACGGCAATCTGATCGCCGCCGAGGCCCTGCTCGATGCGCCCATCGACGTGGCCAAGAAGAAAGCCCTGGCCGACGCGGCCCTGGCCGCGGCCACCGGCGCCGGCGCCAGCTATTGCGACGTGCGCATCGGCCGCTACCTGCGCCAGTTCGTGATCACCCGCGAAGACAAGGTGCAGAACGTGGTCAACACCGAGTCCACCGGCGTGGGCATCCGCGTGCTGGTGGACGGCGCCTGGGGCTTCGCCGCCAGCAACCGCCTGACCAGCGACGGCGTGGCCCAGGCCGCGCGCCAGGCCGCGGCCATCGCACGTGCCAACGCGAAAGTGCAGACCGACAAGGTGCAACTGGCCAAGGCGCCCGGCGTGGGCGAGGTCGCCTGGCGCACGCCGATCAAGAAGAACGCGATGGAAGTACCGATCAAGGACAAGGTCGACCTGCTGCTGGGCGTGAACGCCGCGGCGGTCAAGGCCGGCGCCGACTTCGTCAACTCCATGCTGTTCCTGGTCAACGAGCAGAAGTATTTCGCCTCCACCGACGGCAGCTACATCGACCAGGACGTGCACCGGATCTGGGCGCCGATGACGGTGACCGCGATCGACAAGGCCAGCGGCAAGTTCCGCACCCGCGACGGCCTGTCCTCGCCGATGGGCATGGGCTTCGAATACCTGGACGGCGCCGCCGCCGGCAAGGTCGTCTCGCCCAACGGCGTGGTCAACTACAGCAGTTCCTACGACATGCTCGAGGACGCGGTCGCCTCGGCCAAGCAGGCGCGCGAGAAGCTCACCGCGCCGTCGGTGAAGCCGGGCAAGTACGATCTGGTGCTGGACCCCTCGCACACCTGGCTGACCATCCACGAATCGGTCGGCCACCCGCTGGAACTGGACCGCGTGCTCGGCTACGAAGCCAACTACGCCGGCACCAGCTTCGCCACCCTGGACAAGCGCCGCGACAAGTTCCGCTACGGCAGCGATCAGGTCACCCTGTTCGCCGACAAGACCCAAGTCGGCAGCCTGGGCGCGGTCGGTTACGACGACGAAGGCGTGAAGACCAAGCGCTGGAACCTGGTTCAGGACGGCACCCTGGTCGACTACCAGACCATCCGCGATCAGGCCCACATCCTGGGCAAGACCGAATCCGACGGCTGCTGCTACGCCGATTCCTGGTCCAGCGTGCAGTTCCAGCGCATGGCCAACGTCTCGCTGGCGCCGGGCAAGAACAAGCTCAGCGTGGCCGACCTGGTCAAGGACGTGGAGAACGGCATCTACATCATCGGCGACGGTTCGTTCTCGATCGACCAGCAGCGCTACAACGCCCAGTTCGGCGGTCAGCTGTTCTACGAAATCAAGAACGGCAAGATCACCGGCATGCTGGAAGACGTGGCCTACCAGATCCGCACGCCGGAATTCTGGAATGCCTGCGTGGCCGTCTGCGACGACAGCGATTACCGCCTGGGCGGTTCGTTCTTCGACGGCAAGGGCCAGCCGGGCCAGGTCTCGGCGGTCTCGCACGGCTCGAGCACGGCGCGCTTCAACGGCGTCAACGTCATCAACACCGCCCGCAAGCTCGGCTGAGCGCAGGAGAAACCCAATGACCATGTTCACCGAAGCGCAGGCCCGCGCCATCGTCGAGAAGGCCGTCAAGCTGTCCAAGGCCGACGAATGCACCGCCACGCTCACCGGCTCCGTGTCCGGCAACATCCGTTTCGCGCTCAACAACGTTTCCACCAGCGGCATCGTCGAAGACGCCGACCTGGCCGTGCAGGTGGCCTTCGGCAACCGCGTGGGCACCGCCACCATCAACGAGTTCGACGACGCGGCGCTGGAGCGCGTGGTGCGCCGCGCCGAGGACCTGGCGCGGCTGGCGCCGGAGAACCCCGAGTTCATGCCGGCGATCGGCAAGCAGGACTACAAGGCCAGCGCCACCTTCAGCGAGTCCACCGCGGCGATCACGCCCGAGTACCGGGCCAAGGTCGCGGCCGACTCGATCGCGCCGTGCAAGGCCGACAAGCTCACCGCCGCCGGCTTCCTCGAGGACGGCCAGAGCTTCGTCTGCTTCGCCAACTCCAAGGGCAACTTCGGCTACCAGCGCGCCACCAACTTCAACTACACCTGCACCGTGCGCACCGACGACGGCCGCGGTTCGGGCTGGGTCGGGCGCAATCTCAAGGACGCCGACGCGTTCAAGGTCGACAGCGACATCCGCACCGCGATGCGCAAGGCCACCGAGTCGGCCGAGGCCAAGGCGCTGGAGCCGGGCAAATACACGGTGATCCTGGAACCGGCCGCGGCCGCCGGCCTGATCTCGTTCATGATGAACTTCTTCGACGCGCGCCAGGCCGACGAAGGCCGCAGCTTCCTGTCCAAGAAGGGCGGCGGCAACAAACTCGGCGAGCAGGTCTACGACCCGCGCGTGATCATCACCTCCGACCCCTGGGACGAGCGCGCGCCGGTCCTGCCCTGGGACGGCGAGGGCCTGCCGCGCGAGAAGATGGCGATCATCGACAAGGGCAAGGTGTCCACGCTGCGCTACTCGCGCTACTGGGCCAAGAAGCAGGGCAAGCGCGAGGTCGCCACGCCCGGCAACCTGCTCATGGCCGGCGGCGACAAGTCCACCGCCGAGCTGGTCAAGGGCACGGCCAAGGGCATCCTGGTCACCCGCACCTGGTACATCCGCCTGGTCGACCCGCAGACCGTGCTGCTGACCGGCCTGACCCGCGACGGCACCTTCTACATCGAGAACGGCGTGATCAAGCACCCGGTGAAGAATTTCCGCTTCAACGAGTCGCCGGTGATCATGCTCAACAACATCGAGGAGCTGGGCAAGCCGGTGCGCGTGGCCGGCGACGAGTCCAGCTTCGTGATGATGACTCCGCCGATGAAGCTGCGCGATTTCACCTTCACTTCGTTGTCGGACGCGGTCTGACCCACCACGGGCGGCGCGGCGTCCGCGCCCGCCGCCCTTCACGTTTTCCGCCAGCGGGTACGACGGTTCCATGCAACGACGCGAATTTCTCGGTGTCACCGGTCTGGGTCTGGCCGGCCTGATCCTGCCTTACGGCCGCAGCATCGCCGCCGAGGCGCTGCTGGAGCCGGTGGACACGGCCAAACGCCGGCAACTGGCCGACGTGGCCCTGGCCGCCGCGCGCGAGGGCGGGGCGGACTATTGCGACGTGCGCATCGGCCGTTATCTCAATCAATCGGTGATCACCCGCGAGGCGCAGGTCCGCAACATCGTCAACACCGAGTCGGCGGGCGTGGGAATACGCGTGCTGTGCCAGGGCGCCTGGGGCTTCGCCGCCACCGCGCGCCAGAGCAGCGACGCGGTCGCCGCGGCCGCGCGCCAGGCGCTGGCGATCGCCCGCGCCAACGCGCGCGTGCTCACCCGCAAGGTCGAGCTGGCGCCGGTGCAGGGCGTGGGCGAGGTGCGCTGGGCCACGCCGGTGCGCAAGAACGCGATGGCGGTGCCGGTCAAGGACAAGGTCGACCTGCTACTGGGCGTGAATGCCGCCGCGATGAAGGCCGGCGCCGACTACGTCAACTCCACCCTGTTCGCGATCAACGAGCAGAAGTACTTCGCCTCCAGCGACGGCAGCTACATCGACCAGGACGTGCACCGGATCTGGCTGCCGCTGACCGCCACCGCGGTGGACAAGGCCAGCGGCAAGTTCCGCACCCGCGACGGCCTGTCCGCGCCGATGGGCATGGGCTACGAATACCTGGACGCCGATCCGGCCGGCAAGCACGCGCTGCCCGGCGGCCTGGTCGGCTACGGCCGCTCCTACGACGTGATGGAGGACGCGGTGGCCGCGGCCCGCCATGCGCGCGCCAAGCTCAAGGCGCCGTCGCTGAAGCCGGGCAAGTACGACCTGGTGCTGGACCCGTCCAATCTGTTCCTGACCATCCACGAGAACGTCGGCCATCCGCTGGAGCTGGACCGCGTGCTGGGCTACGAGGCCAATTACGCCGGCACCAGCTTCGCCACCCTGGACAAGCGCGAGCAGGGCTACCGCTACGGCAGCGAGCGGGTCAACTTCGTCGCGGACAAGACCCGCGCCGGCAGCCTGGGCGCGGTGGGCTACGACGACGAGGGCGTGAAGACCCGGCAGTGGGACCTGATCAAGGACGGCGTGCTGGTCGACTATCAGGCCACGCGCGACGAGGCGCATATCCTGGGGCATAAGGCATCGCACGGCTGCAGCTATGCCGATTCCTGGTCCAGCGTGCAGTTCCAGCGCATGGCCAACGTCTCGCTGATGCCCGGCAAGCAGAAGTTGAGCGTGGCCGAGATGGTCAAGGACGTGGAGCGCGGCCTGTACGTGCACGGCCGCGGTTCCTATTCCATCGACCAGCAGCGCTACAACGCCCAGTTCGGCGGCCAGCTGTTCTTCGAGATCAAGAACGGGCAGGTGACCGGCCTGGTTGAGGACGCGGCCTACCAGATCCGCACGCCGGAGTTCTGGAACGCCTGCAGCGCGATCTGCGACGAGCGCGATTTCCGTCTGGGCGGTTCGTTCTTCGACGGCAAGGGCCAGCCCAGCCAGGTGTCGGCGGTGTCGCACGGGTCCAGCACGGCGCGCTTCGACGGCATCAACGTGATCAACACCGCGCGGGCGCTGTAGGGCGGGCGATGCGCAGGCAGGTTCCGGTACGGATCGCAAAGCTGCACGACGCGAGCGCGGGTCGGTGAACCGCGCCGCGTTCCTGCGCCTGATGCTGGGCGGCCTGGCCGGCGCCGCGTTGGCGCCCGCGTGGCGTCCGGCGCGCGCGGCCGCGGACTACGACTTCTGGTTCACCCGGCTCAAGTACGACTCCGGCGACTGGGACGTGGACCAGCGCATGCCGGCCAACCTCATCACCTCGCTGATCGATTACACCCACCTGCGCGTGGACCCCAAGGAGCACGTGCTGGCGCTGGCCGACCCGAAGATGCTGACCGCGCCGTTCTGCTACCTGGCCGGACACAAGCTGGTCGAGTTCAATCCCGACGAGCGCCGCAACTTCGAGCGCTACGTGCGCAACGGCGGTTTCGTGTTCGTCGACGACTGCAACCACGACATCGACGGCCTGTTCGCGCGCTCGTTCGAGGCGCAGATGGCCTCGATCTTCGGCCGCAAGGCGCTGAAGAAGCTGGCCAAGAACCATCCGATCTACCGCAGCTTCTTCGTCTTCGACGGCCCGCCCGCCACCGGTTTCGAGCTCAACGGCTGGGGCGACGACCTGGTCCACGACTACCTGCAGGGCATCGACATCGACGGCCGCCTGGGCGTGCTCTACAGCAACAAGGACTACGGTTGCGAGTGGGACTACGACTGGCGCAACAAGCGCTTTCTGGCCGATGACAACACCAAGTTCGGGGTGAACATCGTGATGTACGCCTTGAATTCGTAGCGCGCGAATTAGCCCCCTTCGACAAGGGGGCGGCGGCCGCGCGGCGGTCGCGGGGGATTTGCTTTTGCTGTTGCTCTGAAGCCGCCACAGCAAAAGCAAATCCCCCCCTAACTCCCTTTTCAAAAAGGGGAGGGGTAGGGTGGGGCGGCACGTAGGCAAAGGTTTGGAGCGGCGATGAGTACCCACCAAGGCAACGGCAACACCGGCGAGGCGCAACTGCAGGAACAACTGGCGCGCCTGGGCCAACTGCGCACCGCGATCGCCCAGGCCATCGTCGGCCAGAACGACGTGGTGGAGCAGTTGCTGATCGGCCTGCTCGCCGGCGGCCACTGCCTGCTCGAAGGCGTGCCCGGCCTGGGCAAGACCCTGCTGGTGCGCACCCTGGGACAGGCGCTGGCGCTGCAGTTCCGGCGCGTGCAGTTCACCCCGGACCTGATGCCCAGCGACATCCTCGGCACCGAGCTGCTGGAAGAGGACCACGGCACCGGCCACCGCCATTTCCGTTTTCAGCCCGGCCCGATCTTCACCAACCTGCTGCTGGCCGACGAGCTCAACCGCACCCCGCCCAAAACCCAGGCCGCGCTGCTGGAAGCGATGCAGGAGCGCACGGTCAGCTACGCCGGCGTGACCCACACCCTGCCGTCGCCGTTCTTCGTGCTGGCCACGCAAAACCCGCTGGAGCAGGCCGGCACCTATCCCTTGCCCGAGGCGCAGCTGGACCGCTTCCTGCTGCACGTGCGCGTGGACTATCCCAGCGAGCGCGAGGAGCACGACATCCTGCAGCAGACCACCGGCAGTTCGCAGGAGCAGGTGCCGCAGGTGATGGCCGGCGAGCAGGTGCTGGCCTTGCAGGCGCGCGTGCGCGAAGTGCATCTGGCCGACGATCTGCTGCTGTGGATCACCCGCCTGGTCCGCGCCAGCCGCCCGCGCGACAGCGCGCTGGCCGAGGTGCAGCAATGGGTGAAGTGGGGCGCCGGCCCGCGCGCCGGCCAGTCGTTGGTGCTCGCGGCCAAGGCCCGCGCCCTGCTGCACGGGCGCCTGGCGGCCACGCGCGAGGACATCCTGGCGCTGGCCGCGCCGGTCATGCGTCACCGCCTGCTGCTGTCGTTCGCGGCCGAGGCCGAACAGAAGAGCGCCGACGACGTGGTCGCCGCGCTGCTGCGCGGCGTGCCCTTCGGCGGCTGACGGGCGCGCAGTGAGCGAGCTCATTCCGCCGGCGGTGCGCGCGCGCTTGCGCAATCTGCGCCTGACCTCGCGTCGGGCGGTCGGATCGCATGGCCTGGGGCTGCACCGCAGCCGCAGCCGCGGTGCCGGTTTGGAATTCGCCCAGTACCGCGCCTACGAGCCCGGCGACGAGCTGCGCCAGATCGACTGGAAGCTGTACGCGCGTTCGGACAAGTTCTTCGTGCGCGAGGCCGAGCGCGAAAGCCCGCTGGCGATCTGGCTGCTGCTCGACGCCACCGCGTCCATGGATCAGCGCGACGAAGCGCGGCCCGATCATTCGCGCCTGGACGCGGCCAAGTCGCTGGCCGCCTGCGTGGCCGAACTGGCGTTGCGTCAGAGCGACCGCTTCGGCCTGATCGCGCTGCGCGAGGACGGCCTGCGCCTGCTGGCACCCGGCACCGGCACGCGCCAGCGCGACCGCCTGCGCCTGGAACTGCAAGCCCTGCGCGCGCACGGCGGCTGGCCGTCGCCGCAGGTGCTGCGCCCGCTGTGGGAACGCATCGGCGCCGACGACCTGGTGCTGATGATCGGCGACGGCTTGGACGAAGCCGGCCTGGCGGTAGCCGAGCGTCTGGCGGCCGCGCGTCGCGAAGTGCTGAGTCTGCGCATCCTCACCGTCGGCGAGCGCGATTTCGCCTATCAGGGCGGCCGCCGTTTCCGCGATCCGGAAACCGGCGAGGAATTGCTGGGCGACGGCGCCGCGCTGCGCGCCGAGTTCCTGCAGCGCTTCGGCGCGGCGCGAGCCGCCGCCGACGCGCGCCTGGACGCCTGCGGCATCCGTCACGCCGAATACGTGCTGGACCAGGAACTGGACCTGCCGCTGCGGCGCCTGTTCGGCGCCCGCGACGCCGCGGAGTACGCGTGAACCTGGCTCTGTTGCTGCCCGCCGCCCTGGCCGCTCTGGCGGCGCTGGCGCTGCCGTTGCTGATCCACCTGGCCCGGCGCAGCGAGCAGCGGCCGACCGATTTCGCCGCCCTGCGCTGGCTGCGCGCCAAGCCGCGCCCGCGCAGCCGCATCCGTTTCGACGAGCTGTTCTTGTTGCTGCTGCGCCTGTTGCTGTTGATCTTGATCGCCCTGTGGCTGGCACGGCCTGCGCTGTACGGCGCCGCTTCCGACGTGCCTTGGGTGGCGGTGGCGCCGGGCGTGGACGCAGGCGCGGTAGCGGCAGCCGTGCCGAAAGGCGCGCGCGTGCATTGGCTGGCACCGGGCTTCCCGACCTACGAACAAGCCGCGCCGGCGGCGGCTGCCGCGGCCAGCTTGTTGCGCGAACTGGACGCGACGCTGCCCGAAGCCGTGGCGCTGACCGTGCTGGTGCCCGCCGAACTCGACGGCGCCGACGGTCAGCGGCCGCAGCTCTCGCGCGAGGTCGCGTGGAAAGTGCTGCCCGGCAAAGCGCCGGCGGCGACGGCGCGCACGGCCGGCTTGCCGCGCGTCGCGATCCGTTACACGCCCGAACGCGCGTCGTCGCTGCCGTACCTGCGCGCCGCCGTCTCGGCCTGGTCGGCGCAGGACACGCGCGTGGACGCGGCCGACATCGGGGTTGCGTTGCCAACCGATGCCCAGGCGGTGCTGTGGCTGGCCACCGGCCCTATGCCGCCCGCGCTGCGCGACTGGGTTGCCGCCGGCGGCACCGTGCTGACCGATCCCGCCACGCCCTGGCCGCAGGCCGGCACGCCGGCGCCGGCGTGGCGCGGCGACGACGGCGCGGTGCTGGCGCAAGCGCAGGGCTTTGGACGCGGCCGCGTGCTGCGCCTGACCCGCGCAGCGACGCCGCTGGAACTGCCGCAACTGCTGGACCCCGAGTTCGCGCGCCAGCTGCGCGACCTGCTTACCGCCGTGCCGGCGCCCACGCGTGCGAATGCGGACAACTATCGCCCACGCAGCGGCGCCGCCGCGTATGCGCCGCCCGCGCTGGACCTCAAGCCGTGGCTGGCGCTGCTGATCGCGGTCGTGTTCCTGCTCGAACGTTTGTGGGCGAACCGGCCGCGGCGGAGCGGGGCGCCATGAAGGCCGATACGGTCCTGCGCGCCTGGTTGCAGGCCGCGCGTCGCCGTCGCATCGGCGTAACCACCTGCGCGGCGCTGCCTTGGGCCGCCGTGCTGGCCACGGCGGTGGCGCGCTGGGGCAGCATCGCGCTGGCTGCCGCGGTCGCCGCGATCACGGCGGCGGCCGTCGTCGCAGGCGCCTGGTCTTACGCGCGGCGCCTGGATACGCGGTGGCTCGCGCGTCGGCTCAACGACCGCCGCGCGGACATGGACGACAGCGCGGACCTGTTGTTCGCCGCCGACGCGCCGCTCTCGCCGCTGCAGCGCCTGCAGCAGGCGCGCCTGCGCGAGCGCATCGAACGCGGCGCCACGCCCGACTTGCGCGAACCCTGGCCCTGGCGCCGCATCGCCGCGGGTGCCGTCGTGGCCGGTCTGCTGCTGGCCGCGCTGCTGTGGTGGCCGACGGCGCAGGACCTGCCGCTGCACCAACGCCTGGCCGAAGCCACGGGCCTGGCGCCGGCGCCCACGCACACGCGCCTGCTGCAAGCGCAACTGGCGATCGCGCCGCCGGCTTACACCCGGCTGCCCGCGCGCACGCAGGACGAACTGGACGCCAAGACCGTGCAAGGCGCGAGCCTGCGCTGGACCCTGCGCCTGTCGCCGCAGCCGCAAACGGCGGCGCTGGCGTTCCACGACGGCCGCCGGGTGGTCCTGCAGCGCAGCGGCGAGGATTGGATCGGCCAGAGCGTGCTCGACAAACCGGCGCTGTACCGGCTGGAACTCGACGCGCGCGCCTTGCCCTTGCAAACCCGGCGCCTGTACCGCCTGGACGCCACGCCCGACCGGGCACCGCAGTTGCGCGTGATCGAGCCCGACCGCGGCCTGAGCCTGATGCAGCCGGGCCAGCGCGCCTGGCCGCTGGCGTTCGAGGCCAGCGACGATTACGGCGTGGACGCGGGCGCGCAACTGCGCGTGGTCCTGGCCCAGGGTTCGGGCGAGAACATCACCTTCCGCGAGCGCCAGATCGCGTTGCAGGGCAGCGGCGGCGCGCAGTCCAAGCGCTACGTCCACCGGCTGGACCTCGGCGCGTTGGGCTATGCCGTAGGCGACGACCTGATCGTGCAACTGATGGTGCACGACAACCGCCGGCCGCAGGCACAGAGCGCGCGCAGCCCCAGCCTGATCCTGCGCTGGCCGGCCGACGCCGGCAGCGAGGCCACCGGCATCGAAGGCCTGGTCAAGACCGTGCTGCCCGCGTACTTCCGCAGCCAGCGCCAGATCATCATCGACGCCGAAGCGCTGCTGGCGCAGCGCCGGCGGCTGGACGCCGACACCTACCTCAAGCGTTCCGACGGCATCGGCGTGGATCAGCGCATCCTGCGCCTGCGTTACGGCCAGTTCCTGGGCGAGGAAGCCGAAGGCGAACCGCAACTGCCGACCAACGATGCCGAGGAAGAGGGCGCGCACGAGGAAGGGGAGCACCACGACGGCGACGGCCACGACCATGCGACGGCGCCCAAGCAGGACGGTCACGACCATGGCCAGGCATCTGCATCGGAACCGGCGAAGTTCGGCGACCCCGGCTCGGTGCTGGAGCAATACGGCCACACCCACGACCACGCCGAAGCGGCCACGCTGCTGGACCCGGAAACGCGCAAGCTGCTCAAGTCCGCGCTGGACGAGATGTGGCAGTCCGAACTGCACCTGCGCCAGGGCCATCCCGACCAGGCGCTGCCCTACGCCTACAAGGCGCTGCGCTACATCAAGCAGGTACAGCAGGCCAGCCGCATCTACCTGGCGCGGGTGGGCCCGGAACTGCCGCCGATCGACGAAGGCCGGCGCCTGAGCGGCGATCGCGCCGGCCTGGCGCGGCGCGGCGATGCCCTGAGCCGCGCCGACACCTCCGTGCCGACCTTGGAAGCCTTGTGGCGCACGCTCGATGCCGCGCCCGGCAGCGAGGCCGCCGCCATCGACACCGCCGCGCTGGAACGCTGGCTGCGCGACAACGAAACCCGCGTGGCCGATCCGCTGGCGCTGGTCGCGGCCATCGACGCGCTGCGCGAACGCCCCGACTGCGCCGACTGCCGCGCCCGCCTGCGTGGGCTGCTGTGGCCGCTGCTGCCGCGTCCGCCCGCGGCGGTGCCGCGGCGTGGCGACGGCGGCGAGGAAGGGCGGCGCTATCTGGACGCATTGCGTCGGGAGCGTGCGCCTTGAACGCCGCCGCCGCGACGCCCGAACTCGTGTTGGCGGCGCTGCTCATGCTTGCGGCCGCGCTGGCGCTGGTCGGCGTGGTGTGGCGTCAGCGCCGCGCCGCCGCCGAGCAGCGCTCGCGTCCCTGGCGCTTGGCGCTGCTGCTCGCCGCGCAGCCGCTGTGCGCGGCGTTGCTCTATCTGACTTTGCTGCCGCCGGCCGTGCCGGTCGCGGCCGACGCTCTGAGCGTGGCCACCGCCGGTACCGGCGGATTCGGTAGCGACACTGCGCATCGCATCGTCCTGCCGGAGGCGCCGGCCTCGCTCGACGGCGAGCGTTTGCCCGATCTGGCCACCGCGCTGCGCCGCTATCCCGGCACGCGCCGGCTGCAGGTGCTGGGCCACGGACTGGAGGCGCGCGACCGCGATGCCGCACGCGGTTTGACCGTCGACTATCGCGCACCGCCGCCGCGCCGCGGCCTGACCGGTTTGTGGCCCCCCGCGCGCGTGGTCGCCGGCGGCGACTTCGTGGTCCACGGTGTCGCAACGGGCGTCACCGGCGGCAGCGTGGAACTGCTGGACCCTGCCGGCCAGCGCGTAGACCGTGTAGTGCCCGGCGCCGATGGCCGCTTCGCCCTGCAAGGCAGCGCACGCACGCCGGGCCATGCCGGTTTCGCCGTGCGCGTGCTCGATGCGCGGCGCGCCAAGGTGGAGCAGGTCGAGTTGCCGCTGCAGGTGCAGGCCGAAGCCGCGCCGCGCCTGCTGGTGCTGGCCGGCGCGCCCAATCCGGAGCTGAAATACCTGCGCCGCTGGGCGATCGACAGCGGTCTGCGCCTGCAGACCCAGATCAACACCGGCGGCGGCATGCAGCTAGGCGACGCGCCCATGGCTTTGAACGCCGCGAGCCTGCGCGATTACGACCTGGCCGTGATCGACGAGCGTGCGTGGGATGCGCTGTCGCCCGGGCAGCGCGCGGCGCTGGCCGAGTCGGTACGCGAAGGGCTGGGCCTGCTGCTGCGCGCCAGCGGCCCCTTCTCGCCCGGCCTGAGGGCGCAGTGGCGCGCCTGGGGCGTGAGCCTCGATGCCGGTGGCGACAGTGCGGTATCGCGTCTGGCAGGCGAGGGCGCCGACGAAGATGCGTTGCGCGCGCGCCTGGGCCCGGGCTCCACCGATGCGCCGCGTACCGCCGACGCCGCCGTACCCGAACTGCCGCCGCTGAGCCGCCGGGCCTTGCGCCTGGACCCGTCGCAGCTGCAGGTCTGGTTGCGCGACAGCGCGAACACGCCGCTCGCGGGTTGGCGGGAACTCGGCCGCGGCCGCGTCGCGGTGTGGACCTTGGGCGACAGCTACCGGCTGGCGCTGGCCGGCCGCGGCGATGCGCACGCGCGTTTGTGGAGCCAGGCGCTGGCGCAAGTGGCGCGTGCGCGCGCCCAATCGCAGACACCGACCCTGCCGGCCTGGGCCTGGCCCGACGAGCGCATGACGATCTGCGGCCTGGGCCAGGGCGCGCGCGTGATCGCCGCCGACGGCACGCAGACCGCATTGCGCTTGGACCCGGCCAGCGGCGCACAACGCTGCGCAGGCTATTGGCCGCGCGTCGCCGGACGTCACCTGCTGCGCCAGGGCGACGACGAATGGCCGTTCTCGGTGCGCGCCGCCAACGACGCGCCGGGTCTGCGCGAAAACGAATTGCGCGAGGCCAACCTCGCTTTGGCGGCACAGGGCGCGCCGTCCGCCGCGACGCTGGCCAAGCAAACCCAGCGCGGCGCCTCCTGGCCCTGGTTCCTGGCCTGGCTGTGCGTGGCCGCGGCGTTGTGGTGGTTAGAACGTTCGCGTTATGGTCGGCGCTTGGCTGCGTCCGCATGAACGATCGATTCGCTACGTGCGCACAGTCGCCGTTCTCGGTCCGCAGCTCCGAGCTTGGATCGCGCAAAGCTCGATAGACGCCGATTCCCAGAAAACTGCTGCGCCGCCGCTTAGGCCCGGACTCAGCCGGTCGGCAAGTAGCGGGGCACCTTGGCCCGCAGCAGTCGCACCAACACCGGGTCCATGTAATCGAAGTCGTCCGGTATGTCCAAGCACACGATGCGTTTGCCGGCCAGATGCCGGCGGAATTTCTTGGACAGCTTGTTGCGGTGCGTCTTTTCCATGACGAAGATCAGGTCGGCCCAGGCGAGCAGTTCCGGCGACACGGGTTGGCCGGCCTCGTTGCCCAGGCCGGCAGACTGGGTCTCGATCCCCGGCCAGTCGGCGAACACCTGTTCCGCCGTCGGACTGCGCAGCCGGTTCTGGGTGCAGATAAAGAGGACGTTGCGCGACAAGGCGCCTCCTGTAGCCCGTTTGGGTTCTACCGAGCCGCGATGCAGCGTCGGCAATCTATCCGTATTGCAAAGCGGCGCGGCAGTCCTGGCCCAGCTCATCAGCACGCCCCTTCAGGTCCGCCCACCGTATCAGCGTTAGAGCCCTGCCGGCCTGCGCTCTAATCGATCTCCAGTCGCGATGATGGAATATGGTGCGGTCATCGCAGTGCAGGGCTTCGTCGCTCAAGCCGTCGCAGTCGGAGCGCATGGACGCCAACAGCGCCAGCAGATCGGCGCAGTCCCAGCCTTGGGACGCGTCCAGGAAGCGATCAATCGCCAGGAACTTCGACGACCGGGCCTCGCAGGCGGGGCAGTCCGGAATGGTTTCGCATTGCCGGGCCGGGTCGAGCGCCAGGAACTCGAGTGCATGGCCCAGCTCGCAAATCCTGAGCACGGCCAGATGTTCGCCGGCTCCGTACAGCTTCCACACGATCGTGGACAGCGGCTCCGGCCCGATGCCGGCCGGAAGCGGATGGTGCGCGGGGTTCAATGGCATTGGCCCCTCGGCTCGAGCAGCGCTTAGACGGTACCGATCAGCCTAACGGATGTTCTGCCTGGCCATCAGGGTATCCGCGTGCCGGTGCACTACACGCCAACCCTCCGGCTCGCGGCGGAAGATGGTGGTGGCCCATGGCGGTGGGGGCGGGCCCAAGGGGAAATACGCGATGCATGCCCGGAGCCGGCAATTGGGTGGGCTAGGTTTGCAAAAATACCAACCGGATGGTATGTATTATTTATGGCCAGACCCACCAAACAATCCCCCGAGCGCGGCAACGCCCGCATCCGCCTGCTGGAAGCCGCCCGCGACGTGATCCGGGCCCAGGGCTACGCGGCCACCAGCGTCGACGACCTGTGCCGCGCCGCCGGGGTGACCAAGGGCGCGTTCTTCCATCACTTCGAGAACAAGGACGCCCTGGGCGTGGCCGTGGCCGAGTTCTGGCGGCAGACCACCACCGACTTCTTCAGTGCCGCGCCGTACCACGAGCCCGACGACGCCTTGGCGCGGGTGCTGGCTTACGTGGCGTTCCGCAGGGCGATCATCGTCGGCGAGCTGGCCGACTTCACCTGCCTGGTCGGAACCATGGCGCAGGAAACCTATGCCAGCGCGCCGGACATCCGCGAGGCCTGCGGCCGCAGCATCTTCGGCCACGCCGCCACGCTGGAGGCCGACATCGAGGCCGCCCGACGCGAGCGCGGCATCGTCGGCGATTGGACCGCGCAAAGCCTGGCGCGGCATACCCAGACGGTGATCCAAGGGGGCTTCGTGCTGGCCAAGGCCGGCAACGACCCGGCATTGGCGCGCGAAAGCCTGGACCACCTGGACCGCTACATCCGCCATCTGTTCCACATTGCCGAGGAAGCCAGCGCATGAGCGTCGATCAAACCCTGGCCTGCGCCTGCGGGCGCACGCAACTGCAAGTGCGTGGCGCGCCTATCCTGGTGTCCGAATGCCTATGCGACAGCTGCCGCGCGGCGGACCGGCGCCTGGCCGCGTTGCCCGGCGCGCAAAGCATTCTTACGGCCTACGGCGCGACGCCCAGCGCCGAGTACCGCAAGGACCGGGTCGAGGTGTTGTCCGGTGCCGGGCATCTGCGCGAATTCCGCCTGAAAGACGATGCCGGCACCCGCCGTGTCATCGCCGACTGCTGCAACACGCCGCTGTTCCTCGAACTCAAAGGCGCGCATTGGCTGAGCGTGTATCTGCATTTGTGGCCGCAAGCGGCGCGGCCGCGCCCCGCGTACCGGACGATGGCCGGCGACGTGGACGATCCCGCCACGGTGCCCGATGACATCCCCAACCTGAAAAGCCACAACCTGTCGTTCTTCGCCCGCCTGCTGGCCGCATGGGTGGCAATGGGCTTCCGCAATCCCACCGTAGCCGTAGCAGGGAAGGTCGATGCCTGAGGACAAGATCGAGATTCAGAACGTCAACACGCCGGGGCGCACCGAGCGGGTGGATCGGGCCAAGTACACGGCGATGCGCGAGGCGCTGCTGGCCGTGCTGCCGTCCAAGGCGCCTGGCATGACCGTGGCCGACGCCAAGGCCGCGTTGCTGCCGCGTTTGCCCGATGCGCTGTTCCCGCAGGGCAAGACGGCAGGCTGGTGGCTCAAGGCGGTGCAACTGGATCTGGAGGCCAAGGGCGTGATCGTGCGTGCGCCGGTCAAGCCGGTGCATCTGTACCGGTCGGGCAAAAGTTGATCCGGTTCGAGAGAGCTAGTGGCTGATCCTCCGACAGCGGTTGGCGTCTGCACGTCGCCATCGCGCCATCTGCATTGACCCGATGAAACCGACACCGTCATTCCGGCGAAAGCCGGAACCCATTTTGACCTTCGCTCCGATTAGAGTGGCTGCGCCCCTCAAGAGCAAAGCAAAATGGGTTCCGGCTTTCGCCGGAATGACGGGTTTCGTGGTTGATCGCTTAGGTAATTCGAGCTCTCGAGGGCTCAGCTGCGCCGCTCTCGCGGTCCCGCTCAGATCGACTGCATCCGCCCGCCGTCCACGGCCAGGCTTACACCGTTGACGTAAGCGGCGGCCGGCGAGGCTAAAAACGCGATCGCAGCCGCGATCTCGGCCGGTTCGGCGAAGCGGCCGGCCGGCACGTTCTTGCGCATGGCCTCCAGCACCGCGTCCTCCGACTGCCCGGAGGCGCGCGCGCGTTCGCCCACGATCTGGGCGATGCGGCCGGTGTGGGTGTAGCCGGGCAGCACGTTGTTGACGGTGATGCCTTCGGGCGCGAGTTCGCGCGACAGGGTCTTGGCCCAGCTGGCCACCGCGCCGCGGATGGTGTTGGACACGCCCAGGCCGACGATGGGCTCCTTCACCGAAGTGGAGATCACGTTGACGATGCGGCCCCAGCGCGCCGAACGCATGCCCGGCAGCACCGCGCCGACCAGGGTCTGGTTGGCGACCAGGTGGCGCTGGAATGCGTCCAGGTAAGCGGCGATCTGCGCGCTGTGCGCGGGGCCGCCCGGCGGACCGCCGGTATTGTTGACCAGGATCTGCACCGGCTTGCCGGCCGCGAGCGCTTCCACCTGCTGGCGCAGCGTGTCGGCCTGAGACACGTCGGCGGCGATCCAGCCGTGCTGTTGCGCGCCGCGCACGGACAGCTCGGCGGCCACCGCCTGCAGCGCATCGGCGCGCCGCGCCAGCACGGTCACGTCGCAGCCCAGCAGCGCCAGCTCGTGCGCGGCGGCGCGGCCGATGCCGTCGGAGGCGCCGCACACCAGGGCGTGCTTGCCGGTCAGGTCCAGGTCCATCGCGGAACTCCTAAAGTCGGGGGATCAGGCGTCGGGCAGGTAGCTACGTACCAGCGCGGCGACTTCGTGCGAACGGGCGTCGTCCAGCGCGTCCAGCCGTTGCGCCACCGCTTCGCGGTTGGCGACGGGGTGGTTCTGGTTGAACTTGAACTTCAGCGTCGCGCGCTCGACTTCGAAGCGGAAGCCGACGATGCCGCGCAACTGGCGCCGTTGCGCCTCGACCTCGGGCTCGAAACGCCAATCGCCGCCGACCGCAGCCTCGTGCCGGCGGCTGAGCTCGTCGACCAGCTGCGCCAGCGCGGCTTCGTCGTCGTAGGTATGAAGTTGGCCGTGCAGGTGGGCCACGGCATAGTTCCAGGTCGGCACCCGCGCCGCGGCTTCCTTGTCCGGGTACCAGCCCGGCGACACATAGGCATGCGGGCCGTGCACGATCGCCAGCGCCGCGCCGGCGTGGCCGGACTGAGGGTTGGGCCGGGCCCAATGGCCGCGCAGTTCGATGCGCTCGCCGTCGCGCGCGTACAGCACCGGCAAATGCGACACCATCGGCTCGCCTTCGCGCACGGTCACCAGGGTGACGAAGCTGTCGCGCGCAAGCAGGGCGTCGAGCGCGGCCAGGTCGTTTTCGGCGAAGGCGCGCGGCAGGTACATGGCGCTCAGTGCCGCGGCGGCAGCTTGCGCATCATCAGCTCGCGCAGGGCCTCGTCGTCGTCGGCGCGCGGCGGCTGCAGCTCGTCCACGGCGAAGCCGCGCTCCGCGGCGTCCTCGTCGTCCAGACCGTCCAGGGCCACGAATTCGGCGTCCATCAGCGCCGCGCGGGCGCTGTCCTCGCTGTCGTAGGCCAAGGTGTTGCCGTCGGCGTCGAAGACCTCGGCGGTGCCGGCGTCGCGCACGCGCAGGCGCGCCCAGATCACGGTGCGGCCCAGGGTGGCCAGCCACCACTCCTCGCGCAGGGTCTCGTTCATGGCGTCCTCGTTCACGGCAGCAGGGTCGACAGCGCCCACAGCGCCGCGGCGCCGACCAGGCCGGCGATGATGGTCAGCAGCGACAACCGCGCCGGACTGGCCAGGCCGTCCAGGTTGCGGTCGCCGGCGGCGAGGTAGCGGCGAGCCAGCAGCCAGCGCCAGGCGCCAGGGCTGGCGAACGCGCCCGCGCCCAGCTCGCGCTTGATCTCCGGGTGGCGGTCGCGGATGTGCACCAGCGCCAGCGGCCAGAAGATCACGAAGGCGCAGAAGCCGGCGATGGCCAGGGCGACGAACAGCAGGGCGAGGAACAGGATCACGATCTAAGCGTACTCAGAACTCGGCGCTGCCCGGCGCGCGCGGGTAGGGGATGGCGTCGCGGATGTTGCTCAGGCCGCAGACGTAGACCACCAGGCGCTCGAAGCCCAGGCCGAAGCCGGCGTGCGGCACGGTGCCGTAGCGGCGGAAGTCGCGGTACCAGCCGTAGTGCGACGGATCCAGGCCGAACTGGGCCATGCGCGCGTCGAGCATGTCCAGGCGCTCTTCGCGCTGGCTGCCGCCGATGATCTCGCCGATGCCCGGGGCCAGCACGTCCATGGCCGCGACGGTCTTGCCGTCGTCGTTGAGGCGCATGTAGAAAGCCTTGATGTGCTCGGGGTAGTTGGTCACCACCACCGGGCGGCCCACGTGTTCCTCGGTCAGCCAGCGCTCGTGCTCGGTCTGCAGATCCAGGCCCCATTCCACCGGGAACTCGAACTTCTTGCCGGCGTTCTGCAGCAGCTTGATCGCGTCGGTGTATTCGATGCGCTCGAACGGCGCGTTGACGAACGACTCCAGCCGGGTCACCGCGTCCTTCTGCACACGCTCGGCGATGAAGGCCATGTCGTCGGCGCGCTCGTTAAGCACCGCGCGGAACATGTACTTGAGGAATTCCTCGGCCACGCGCGCGTCCTCGGCCAGGTCGGCGAAGGCGATTTCCGGCTCGATCATCCAGAACTCGGCCAGGTGGCGCGTGGTGTTGCTGTTCTCGGCGCGGAAGGTCGGGCCGAAGGTGTAGACCTTGCTCAGCGCCAGGCAGTAGGCCTCGACGTTGAGCTGGCCGGACACGGTCAGGAAGGTTTCCTTGCCGAAGAAGTCGCGGCCGTAGTCGATCCCGCCCTGGCCGTCGCGCGGCAGGTTGGCCTGGTCCAGGGTGGACACGCGGAACATCTGGCCGGCGCCTTCGGCGTCGGAGGTGGTGATGATCGGCGTGCTGATCCAGTAGAACCCGTTTTCGTGGAAATAGCGGTGCGCGGCCTTGGCCAGGCAGTCGCGGATGCGGGTGACCGCGCCGAACAGGTTGGTGCGCGGACGCAGGTGGGCGAACTCGCGCAGGTACTCCAGCGAGTGCGGCTTGGGCTGCATGGGGTAGGTCAGCGGGTCTTCGACCCAGCCCACCACTTCCAGCGCGCTGGCCTGGATCTCGAAGCTCTGGCCCTGGCCCTGCGAGGCCACCAGGATGCCGGTGGCGATCACCGCGCAGCCGGTGGTCAGGTGCTTGATCTCGTTCTCGTAATTGGCCAGTTCGGTGGTGGCCACCACCTGGATCGGGGCGAAGCAGGAACCGTCGCTGACGTTGACGAAGCTCAGACCGGCCTTGGAATCGCGGCGGGTCCGCACCCAGCCGCGCACCGTGACTTCACCGCCCGCCGCGACCTTGCCTGCGAGTGCCTGTTCGACGCTGACCACCGTCATGGGATCCCTGCCTGATAGCGCTATACGAGTAGAACCGGGAATGATAGCGGATCGCCGAGGCCCGAAGCGGCGGCGCGCCGGCTAGACTCGGCGCCAATACCTACACAGCGGGGCAGGGCGAGACGATGGCGGCGATGGCGAAGTGGCTGGCGATCGGGGTGTTGTGCGGCAGCGCGGCCACCGCCGCGGCGGCGGCGCCCCAACCCGAACCCGGATCCGTGACCGGCGTCGCCACGGACACGGTGCTGGACGAAGCCCGCGCGACCCGCTTCGCCCGCCTGGCGCTGGACTGCGTGGGCCGCGAGTACCCGAACAAGATTTCCCAGCAACTGCGCGGCGATGGCGACGTGAAGCCGCCGCGGCAGCTGTACCCGGCCTTCTACGGCTGCTACGACTGGCATTCCTCGGTGCACGGCCACTGGCTGCTGGTGCGGCTGTTGCAATTGCACCCGCAGGCCGAGTTCGCCCCGGCCGCACGCGAGGCGCTGGCCGCCAACCTCACCGCCGAGCGCATCGCCGGCGAGCTGGCGGGGCTGCGCAGCGGCAGCGACGAGACTTTCGAGCGCCCTTACGGCCTGGCTTGGCTGCTGCAGTTGGGCGCGCAGCTGCGCGGCTGGGACGACCCGCAGGGCCGGCAATGGGCCGCGGCGCTGGAACCGCTGGAGCGCGAGGCCGCGGCGCGGCTGCTGCGCTGGCTGCCCAAACTGACCATGCCGATCCGTGCCGGCGAGCATTCGCAGACCGCCTTCGCCTTCGGCCTGGCCCTGGACTGGACCCAGCGCAGCGGCGACACCGCCCTGCGCGAGGCGCTGCTCGCGCGCAGCCGCGATTTCTACCTGCGCGACAGCAAATGCCCGCTGGCCTATGAGCCCTCGGGCCAGGATTTCCTCTCGCCCTGCCTGGCCGAGGCCGACCTGATGCGGCGGGTGCTGCCGCCGGTGGACTACGCGATCTGGCTGGCCACCTTCCTGCCGCAGGTCCCGCGCAAGGCCGACGCCAGCTGGCTGGCGCCAGGCGTGGTGCTGGACCCCAGCGACGGCAAGCTCGCCCACCTGGACGGCCTGAACCTGAGCCGCGCCTGGATGCTGCAGGGCATCGTCAAAGGCCTGCCGCCGCGCGACCCGCGCGTGCCGGCCTTGCGCGCGGCGGCCGACCGCCATGCGCAGGACGGCCTGAAGGCGGTCAGCGACGTGCATTACGCCGGCGCGCACTGGCTGGGCAGTTTCGCCACCTATCTGTTGGCGCCGCCCGCGCCTTGAAACGCTGTGTCGCGGGGCCATATCGGTGGGGCAGGGGCCGCGGCTGCGGTCCCTTGGTAGAATGAACGCCTAGCATCGAGAACCCCGCGCATGTCCGTCACCCTCGCTCCCGCCGCCTTCGAACGTGTCAGCCGTTACGTCGCCGAGACGCCCGGCGCGCTGGGCCTGCGCTTCGGCGTGACCCGCACCGGTTGCTCGGGCTGGCAGCACACCGCCGACTTGGCGCGCGAGCAGCGCGAGGGCGACACGGTGTTCGAGCAGGACGGCGTGCGCATCTACGTGGACCCGATCAGCCTGCCGCTGGTCGACGGCACCCAGATCGATTTCCTCAAGCAGGGCCTGGGCGAGCAGTTCGTGTTCCGCAATCCCAACGCCAGCGCGGAATGCGGCTGCGGCGAGAGCTTCACCACGGCCGCCGACGCGGCCTGATTTTCTCCGGCCCGATCTTTACAGCGCGACTTTCGGCCTAGGGCCGCGCCCGCACGCGCGGGCTAGACTCGGCCCCAGCTCACCTGGGGACCCGCGCATGTTCCGCAGTTTCGTACTCGCCACGGCCGCCGCGGCCGTGCTCGCCGCCGCGCCCGTGCGCGCCCAGGACGCCGACGCGCGCCTGAAAGCCTATTTCGAGGCCGAATGGGAACGCGGCCTGGTCGAAAGCCCCGAGGGCGCCAGCTACAACGGCGACAACCGTTTCAACGACCGCTGGACCGACCGCAGCCTGACCGCCATCGCCCAGCGCGAGGCCGCCGACCGCGACGCGCTGGCCCGGCTCAAGGCGATCGGCCGCGATGCGCTGTCGGCCGACAGCCGCCTGGATTACGACACCTACGCCTGGACCCTGGAACGCAACATCGAGCGGCAGAAGTTCCGCGAATACCTGCAGCCGGTGAGCCACCAGGGCGGGGTGCAGACCGCCGACGGCATCAGCGAGGTGCTGCCGTTCGCCAACGCCCGGGACTACCGCGACTGGCTGGCGCGCATGAACGCGGTGCCGGCCATGGTCGAGCAGACCACCGCGCTGATGCGCGAGGGCGTGGCGCGCAAGTCGATGCCGCCCCGGGTGCTGATGCAGCGCGTGCCGGCGCAGATCGCCGCGCAGATCGTCGACGACCCCACCCGCAGCCCGTACTACCGCCCGTTCCTGCGCTTCCCCGACAGCGTGAGCGCGGACGAGCGCGCGCAGCTGCAGGCGCAGGCCAGGCAGGCGGTGAGCGAGCGCATCGTGCCGGCGTACCGCCAGTTCGCCCACTACTTCAAGCACGACTACCTGCCGCATGCGCGCGCGGGCATCGCCGCCGCCGAACTGCCCGACGGCCGCGCCTACTACGACTTCCTGGCGCGCTACTACACCACCACCGGGCTCAGCGCCGACGAGATCCACGAGATCGGCCTGAAGGAAGTCGCGCGCATCCGCGCCAAGATGGAACAGGTCAAGTCCGAGGTGGGATTCAAGGGCACGCTGGCGGAGTTTTTCGCCTTCCTGCGCAGCGATCCGCGCTTTTTCCACAAGACGCCCGAGTCCCTGCTCACGGCCTACCGCGCCCTGTCCAAGCGCATCGATCCGGAGCTGGTGAAGGTGTTCCACACCCTTCCGCGCCAGCCCTACGGCGTGCGCCCGATCCCCGACAACATCGCCCCCGACACCACCACCGCCTATTACCAGCCGGGCGCGGTCGATGGCACGCGCGCGGGCTACTACTACGTGAACCTGTACAAGCCCGAGGTGCGGCCGACCTGGGAAATGATGGCGCTGTCGCTGCACGAGGCGGTGCCGGGCCACCACTTCCAGTTCGCGCGCGGACTGGAACTGCCGGAGCGGCCGATGTTCCGCCGCACCGCCTACTTCGTCGCCTACGGCGAGGGCTGGGGTCTGTACGCCGAGCAGTTGGGCTACGACATGGGCCTGTACGACGACCCCTACGACCGCTTCGGCCAGCTCACCTACGAGATGTGGCGCGCGGTGCGCCTGGTGGTGGACACCGGCATGCACGCCAAGGGCTGGAGCCGCGAGCGCGCGATCGCCTACTTCAAGGACAACGCGGCCAAGACCGACCAGGACATCGTCAACGAGATCGACCGCTATATCGGCACGCCGGGGCAGGCGCTGGCCTACAAGATCGGCCAGCTGAAGATCTCGGCGCTGCGGGCCAAGGCGCAGGCGGCGCTGGGCGAACGCTTCGACCTGCGCGCGTTCAACGACGAGGTGCTGGCGACGGGCTCGGTGCCGCTGGAGGCCCTGGAGGCGCGGATCGACGGGTGGATCGAGGCGGAGCGGGGGAAGCGGCGGTAAGGCGCGCCGCTTCAGTAACAACAGCAACAGCAAATCCCCCTGGCCCCCCTTTTTCAAAGGGGGGGAACCGCATATGTCGCTCTTGCTGGTCTTCCCACTTTGACAAAGGGGGATTGAGGGGGATTTGCTTTACCGCCCCATCAGCCGATCAACTTGCCCAGCATCCGCAAGCCGCCCGTCCACACCCCGATGGCCGTGCCCAGGCTGGTCAGGAAGAAGTTCAGCAACACCCGCGCCACCCGGTTGCGCCACCAGCCACGCACGCTCTGCACGTCGTCGCGCAGGGCCATGAAGTCGGCATAGGTGGGCTTGCGCACCCAGGCCTCGGTCAGCGCGCTCAGCGTGCCCGAGGCCAGCGCCGGGTGCAGTGGAGTGATCGGCGAGGCCACGAACGCGACCAGGATGCTCAAGGGGTGGCCGCCGGCCACCGCGCAACCGATCGCGCCGAGCACGCCGGTGGCCAGCACCCACTGCAGCAGCAGGTCCGAGCCCACGTCGATGCCGCCGCGCCAGAAGCCCCAGGCGAAACCGCCGAGCACGAACACCGACAGGATCAGGGTGAACCAGGGGAAGTCGCTCTTCTTCGGCAGCGACTCCAGTTCCTCGCGCACCGTCTCGGGCGCGCGGGTTTCCTCGCGCAGGTGCTGGGCCAGGCCCTGCAGGTGGCCGGCGCCGACCACGGCCAGCACCTCGCGCGCATCGCCGTGCGATTCGCGCAGGCGCGCGGCCATGTAGCGGTCGCGCTCGGAGATCACGCTTTCGTACAGTTCCGGACTCTCGCTGGCGAACTCGCCGAAGCTCGATTCCAGCACGTCGCCCTGCTTGAGCTTTTCGATCTCGTCCTCGCCCACTTCCTCGTCGGCGATCAGCGCCGCGATCAGGCCGCTGCCGAGCTTGGCCCGGCCCCACCAGCCCAGCTTGCTGGAGGCGCGCTTGAAGGTCAGGCCCACCTCGCGGTCGATCAGGTGCACCGGCAATTCGCGCTGGCGCGCTTCCAGCACCGCGCGCTTGAGCTCGGCGCCGGGTTCGATGCCCAGTTGCTCGGCCAGGCGGCGCTGGTAGGCGGCCAGGGCCAGGTTGGCGGCGAACAGCGCGGTCTTGCCGGTGCGCAGCACCTGGATCAGGTCCAGCCGCGCCAGCGCGTCCGGGTCGGTCAGGGCTTGCAGCCGCTGCGGGTCCAGCTCCACCGCCACCGCGTCGTAGGCGCCGCTGCCGATGGCGTCGCGCACCGCATCCACGCTGGCCTGGGAGACGTGCGCGGTGCCCAACAGGGTGTAGCGCACACCGTCGCGTTCGACGATGGCATGGGGCTGGCCGTGCAGGCCGTCTTGGACAGGGGCATTCATGCGTAGGGCGGGCGCCTTCGGGGGCTGGGCACGGAAAGGCCCGCAGGATAGAGGCTGGGCCCGGCGCCGGCAAACCGGCGTCCGGGCTTCAGTGCCCGCCCTTGAACGGCGCGCGGTACCAGGCGATCAGGCCCAGGGCGAGCAGGACCGCGCCGATCCAGCGCAGCGTGCGCGGCCAGGAGGGCGCGGCTTGCAGCAAGTCCAGCTGGCGCACGAACAGGGTTTCGCAGGCGCCGTTGCCGCCGTCGTCGCGGTTGGTCGAGGTGCCGCGGACGAAGTTCATGCCGTGGTTGTGGCGGTACACGGCCAGTTGGCCGCGCAGGCGCACCTGGTCGCCCACGCGCAGGCTGCGGATGCGTTCGGCGATCAGCGGGTCGTTGGTCAGCAGGTGATTGTTGGACACCGCACGGGTGTGCTGCGGTCCCACCGGCGCGCCGCCGCCCCATTGGAAGTTGCAGGTCCACTGGCCGTTCCAGAACTTCATGTGCCGGTAGACGCCGTCGGCGGTGTTGGCGCCCCAGGCCAGGCACAGGTCGGCGACGTTGAGGTGGTCGTTATTGCGGGCGTGGAACTTATCCCACCAGGTGTCGGAGTCGTGGCGGCTCACGATCAGGCCGGCGATGTCGTATTCGGCCACCGGCTCGATCCGGTATTCCACTTCGCCCGCGCGCACCGAAAACGGAGCCATCGAACTGGGATGCTGGCCGGGCTCGGTGTTCACCACCGGCAGCAACTGCGCCGGCTCCGGTTCCAGATTGCGCTTGAACCAGCCCACGGCCAGCAGCAACAGGCCGACGGTCAGCAGCGCCCGGGCGGGCGTGATCATGACGCGGAACCGCGCGCCGCGGCGCGCGGAGTTAGACGTAGCGGCAAGGCGGTTCCCCTGGTTGCGGTCGGCGGCTAGCGGCGCGCCCCGCAACCAGAGTAGGAACAGCGATGGGTCCCGCGCAACGGGTCAGGCGTAGCCGTAGGGAAGGTTGGGGCTGGATACCACGCGTACGCCCACGGTCTCGCCGCGCAGGAATCGCAGCGCGCTGGCGATCACCGCGCCGTCGTCGGCCACGCGGTTGTGGCCCAGGCCCTGGGTGCTGAGCAGGCGCGCGCCCGGCCAGTAGCGCGCGTAGCGCTCGCCTTCGGACCAGGGCACTTCGCGATCGCCGACGTCGTGCACGATCAGCGCGGGGTGGCCGATGCGCGGCACGTTATGGTGCGCCTGCTGGGCGTCGAAGCTGATGCCGATGCGCGACTCGAAATAGGCGAACATGCGCCGCATCAGGTCCTCGCCGACCCAGAGGAAGCGCGCGAAGCGGCCCACCGCGGCCGCCGGATCGGCCGGCGGCGCGATCAACACCGCGCGTTCGGCCTGCAGCCCGCGCGCCAATGCCAGCATCGCCGCGGCGCCGCCCAGCGAATGGCCGATCACCGCCGCGGCCGGGCCGTAATGCGCGCCGACGGCGTGCAGGTGGCGGGTGAAGTCGGGCAGGGTCGCCAGGCGGCCGCCGCTGCGGCCGTGGGCGAGCTGATCGAAGGCGACCACCGCGTAACCGGCCTCGCGCAGCGCCGGCAGCCACTTGGCCACGCGCGTGCCGTGGCTGGACCAGCCGTGGGCGAACAGCACGTAGGGCTGGGCGTGCGGATCGCCCCAGACATAGGTGGCGATGGCGTGTCCGTCGATCTGCAGCGACTCCTCGCGCGCGCCGCAGGTGGGCGCGTCCAGCGCGCGGCGGCGGCTGGACGCGAACGGTGTGCAGAACAGTTCGGCGGCACGGCGCATGGTCGCATCGGGCGCCAGCCAGGCGCCGACGGCGAAGCCCAGGCGCAGGCCGTAGAGACGCGTTACGTTACGAACGGTCGTGCTAATTTTGCTCGTCAGCATGGACATGGCGGTACCTCTTCGGGCAGGCCTAGGACGGAGGGGAGGTCAGGCGGTGGGGGTGGCGGCGTAGGAGCCGATCAGGCGCTCGAACGCCCGGCGGCCGCGCGCGGCGGCGGTGTCGAAGCCGTACAGGCCGGCGTCGTGGTGCACGACCAGGGCGATGCCGTAGATCTCGAACGCCAGTTGCTCGGTATCGGTGTCGGCGCCGAGCTCGCCGGTGTCGATGGCCAGTTGCGCGGCGCGGCCGAGTTCGCGGTGCCAGCGCTGTTGCTGGCCGAACACGTTGTCGCGCAGGGCGCCGGGGCGGTCGTCGTACTCGTGCACGGCGGCCAGCAATACGCAGCCGCCGTCGGTGTGGCGCGACCAGTCGAACCAGGCCTCGACGATGGCGCGCAGGCGCGCCAGGCCGCGCGGGCGCTTCAACGCGGGCAGCAGCACGTAGGCGACGAAGCGCTGGCTGGCGGTGTCCAGCACGGCCAGCTGCAGGTCCTCGCGCGAGCCGAAGTGGGCGAACACGCCGCTCTTGGACATGCCCACCGCCGCCGCCAGCGGCCCGATCGACAGGCCTTCCAGGCCGGCCGAGCAGGCGATGCTGTAGGCCTGTTCCAGGATGGCGTCGCGGGTGGCGGCGCCCTTATGGGTGGCGGTCAGAGCGTTCATGGATGTAAAAATAGCACGTCCGTTCGTTTTAATGGCACCGTTCGTCGGCCGGAGGGCGGCAAGGATCGCTGGCAGGAGGCGCGAGGGTCCGAAGCCTGCCCGTGGTCCGAGCGGCAGGTTTGCGGTCGGCCGGACGCGCGGGCCCGCCGATAGCGGGTCCGCGCCTGGCTAGGGCACTGTCCGCTCGCTGTTTCGTCGATCAGCGGATGTGCTCGCGATTCCGGCCCACGTGCTTGCAACGATGCGGCCCGCGCGGCGCCAATCACTGCGGCCGTTCGCGAGCCGGCGGCGGCGCCCACACGATGCGTCGCGAGCTGCGCGGCGGCACTTCGCTCGACGGCCACGAAATTCCGTGGCTTGGCGATGCATTCGTCATGCTGTTTCGTTTTCCATGGCACACAAGAAATGCGGCATCAGATGTATCGCGGCTGACCGATCGCATGCGCGCCGTTTCTCGCTCCCCTTTGTCGCTACTGCATGACTTACCTTTTTCGCCTGGTCGCGGCGC
Source organism: Lysobacter silvisoli (assembly GCF_003382365.1). NCBI lineage: Bacteria > Pseudomonadati > Pseudomonadota > Gammaproteobacteria > Lysobacterales > Lysobacteraceae > Lysobacter > Lysobacter silvisoli. Next base: position 1,040,590 of record NZ_QTSU01000001.1, read on the forward strand.
CAGCGTTCCGATTCCGGTCTTCGCTCGCTGCGTCGCTCAACGCCCACTACAGGTCTACGCATGCAGCAGCCATCGCTCGTATCCGGACGCAAGTACATCGTTTTCCGCGCATTGGCCGCATTGTTGGCGCTGGCTTCGCCTTTGGCGTCCGCGGCGGCGGGCGCAATCGAACCGCACACGCTTCGGCCCGACGGCAGCGCGATCCGATGGCGCCTGGATGTGCCGGATGCGCGGGAAGGGCGCGTCGGATTGATCGTGGCGATGCAGGGGTCCGGATGCGAGCCCGCGTCCGAAGGTGCGGCTATCGAGGCCGTGCGTGCGGCGTTCTCCGGCCTGGCCGTCGTGACCGTGGACAAGTACGGCGTGGAGCCCCGCCCGGCGGTCAAGACCGAGGAATGCTCCGCGGCGTTTTATCGGCACCACACGCTCTCGCAACGCGTCGCCGACTACCGCCAGGTCGTCGACAGCCTGCGCGGAGCGCCCTGGTGGAATGGCGACCTGCTCCTGCTCGGCGGTTCAGAGGGCGGCGCGATCGCTGCCCAGCTCGCAGGGCCTTTGCGCGCGCAAACCGCGATCATCATTTCCACCGGCGGTGGCGCGCGTTTCGGGGACATGTTCCGCAGCTTGCTAGTGGACCAAATGAATCAACTGGACATGCCGGCCGCGCAACGTCCGGACATCGACGCCGCCTTCGACCATGCGAGACAGAATCCGGACAGCACGCAGGTCTGGATGAGTGCCAGCTTCAAATTCTGGGCCGATGCGCTGAGCGGGATTGCGCCCGTGGAGTCCATGCTGAAGGCCGACACCCAGTTCCTGCTTATCCAGGGCGGACGCGACGCAGCCCCCATCGTGCAGGCGGCGCGCGCCGCGTCGGATGCCTATGCCAAGGCCGGGCGCTGCGAACTGACCTACTGGGAGTTTCCCGGCCTGGACCACGCGATGAAGGACGGCGCAGGCGGGGACCGTATGCCCGAGGTCCTGACGGAGGCGCATCGGTGGTGGTTGGCCAAGCGCGCCGTGGGCGGCGGTGCCGCCGTTTGTGGAGCACACGCGGCGCAGACGAGCGGCGGCGCGTCGTCCGATGCGGGGCGTGCGCCGGTCGATTGAAGCCGCTTCGCTGCGGCCGCGCTACTTCAAGCCGGGTACGTTCTCATCCGGCTCGCCGACGTTGGCCTCGCCCAGCGGTCGCAGCATCTGCACCGTGTCCAGCCAGCGTCCATGCTTGCGGCCCAGGCCCGGGAACACGCCGGCCGTCTTGAAGCCCAGCCGCTCGTGCAGGCCCACCGAGGCGGCGTTGCTGCCGTCGCCGATCACCGCGACCATCTGCCTGAAACCCAGCGCCTCGCAGTCGGCGATCAGGCGCAGCATCAGCGCGCGGCCGACGCCGCGGCCCTGGCAATCCGGCCGCACGTAGACCGAATTCTCCACCGTCCAGCGGTAGCCGATACGGGTGCGGTAGGCGCTGGCGTAGGCATAGCCGGCGAAGCGCCAGGCGCCGTCGCGCTCGCATTCGGCGACCAGGTAGGGATAGCCGGCCTCGACCAGGGCGCGCCAGCGCCGCCGCATTTCGGCCAGGTCGGGCGCCTCGTATTCGTAGGTCGCCAGGCCCTCGCGCACCTCGAGCGCATACAGGGCGGCGATCGCCTCCAGGTCGGAGTCGGCCGCCGCGCGCAGGCGCGGCGCGGGCGCGGCGGCGCTCAATCGCGGTAGCGCTTGAGCAGGTCGGCGTAGGCGTCGATGCGGCGGTCGCGCAGGAACGGCCAGATCCGCCGCACGTGCTCGCTGCGCTGCATGTCGACCTCGGCCATCAGGATCTGCGGCGCGTCGGTGCCGGCCTGGGCCAGGAACTCGCCCTGCGGGCCCAGCACGTGGCTGGTGCCCCAGAAGTCGATGCCGGCCGCATCCAGCGGCGACTGCTCGTGGCCCACGCGGTTGCAGCTGAGCACCGGCACGCCGTTGGCCACGGCGTGGCCGCGGTGGCTGAGCACCCAGGCGTCGCGCTGGCGGTCCTTCTCGGCCTGCTCGTCGGTCGGATCCCAACCGATCGCGGTCGGGTAGAGCAGCAATTCGGCGCCGGCCAGTGCCATCAGCCGCGCGCCTTCCGGGTACCACTGGTCCCAGCACACCAGCACGCCCAGGCGGCCGACCGAGGTCTGGATCGGCTCGAAGCCCAGGTCGCCCGGAGTGAAGTAGAACTTCTCGTAGAAGCCCGGGTCGTCGGGGATGTGCATCTTGCGGTACTTGCCGGCGATGCGGCCGTCGGTCTCGTAGACCACGGCGGTGTTGTGGTACAGGCCGGCGGCGCGCTTCTCGAACAGCGAACTCACCAGCACCACGCCGTGCTGCTTGGCCAGCGCGCCCAGGCGCTCGGTGCTGGGGCCCGGGATGGGTTCGGCCAGATCGAACTCGTGCACCGATTCGTGCTGGCAGAAGTAGGGGCCGTTGTGCAGCTCCTGCAGCAGCACCAGCTTGGCGCCGCGCTGGGCGGCCTCGCCCACACGGTCCTCGATGTTGGCCAGGTTGGCCTCGCGCGAGCCGTGGTCTCGGTCCTGGATCAGGGCGACGGGGAGGGTGGTCTTCTTCATGCTCGGAAAATCCGGACGCGGGATGACGACTATTGTAGGGCTTGCCCGAAGAGGCGCGGCCGCGGCTCGTACGCGACGCATCCCGTTGGGACGCCGCTACCTCGTTCGTTATCGGTGCTTCGCAACGGGCATCGCTGTGGGGTAGGAGCGGCGTGAGCCGCGACCTGCGTCGCGGCCGAAGGGTCGCGGTCGCGGCTTGCGCCGCTCCTACTTCGAAGCCGCGCTTACGCCACCACGCCCCGCGGCAGCTGCATGGTGATGCAGTGCAGGCTGCCGTTCTGCCAGATCAGCGGGCGGCAGGGCACGGCGACGATCTCGCGATCGGGGAAGGCCTGGGCCAGCACGGCCTGGGCTTCGGCGTCGCGGGCGTCGCCGTAGGCCGGCATCAGCACGGCTCCGTCGATGATGAGGAAGTTGGCGTAACTGGCTGCCAGCCTTCGGTTTTCATCGATGATGGGCTGCGCCCACGGCAACGGGAACAGGCGGTAGGGCTTGCCGTCGCGGGTGCGCAGCGCGGCCAGTTCGGCGGCCATGGCCTGCAACTCGGCGTAGTGCGAATCGGCCGGGTCGTCGCAGCCCTGGTAGACGATGGCATCGGGCGCGGCGAAGCGGGCCAGGGTGTCGATGTGGGCGTCGGTGTCGTCGCCCTCCAGGTAACCGTGGTCCAGCCACAGCACCCGGTCCTGGCGCAGCCAGTCCGACAGTTGCGCGGTGATCTGTTCGCGGCTGGCGTCCGGATGGCGCTCGTGCAGGCAGCGCCAGGTGCTCAACAGGGTGCCCGCGCCGTCGGTTTCGATAGCGCCGCCTTCCAAGGCAAAATCAATGCTTTGGCGATCACTGTTCAAGAAGATTCCCTGATCGTGCAGGCGCTCGACCAGCAAGTCGTCCTGGCTGGCGTCGAACTTGCCGCCCCAGCCGGTGAAGCGGAAGTCCAGCAGGCGGAACCCGTCGCCCTCGCGCAGGGTGATCGGGCCGGAATCGCGCAGCCAGGTGTCGTCGTAGGGCGCTTCGACGAAGCGCACCCGGCCCATGTCGATGCGCGCCGAGGACAGGCGCGCGCGGGCGTAGGCCTGCACGTCGTCGTCGGCCACGCAGACGATCGCCGGCTGGAAGCGGGTGATGGCCGCGACCAGGGCGATGTAGGTCTCCTCGACCTCGCCCAGGCGGTCGGCCCAGTCGGTGTCGGCGTTGGGCCAGGCGATCAGGACCGCGGACTGGGGTTCCCACTCCGCGGGGAAGCGCAATGCGTGCTCGCTCAAAACAGCTATGTCCGGTACGGGGCGTCAGCGCACGGGCGGCTTGGGCCCGATCTCTTCGGCGTCGGCCTTGTTGGCGACCACGTCGACCACCTTGTTCTTCTCGAAGTACACGGTGAACGCCGGGTAGACCCAACGGTTGATGGTGGGCCACTGGCGCTTCTGGCCGCCGCGCGGGTCCAGGCGTTCGGCCGGGGCGCCGTAGCGGGACTCGACCTGGGCCATGGTCTGGCCGCGGGCGGGCATGGCCGCCTTGTTCTCTTCGGACACGCGCTCGATCAGCAGGGTGTCGGCGGAGGCGGCGGTGGACAGGAGCAGCAGGGCGGTGGCGAATGCGGCGGCGCGGACGGACATGGGTGCAACCTCGCTGGATGACGCGAGATTGTACGCACAAGGGCCGAGCGCACGGCAGCACGCGGCCGTCACGTTTTCGCGATCCGGACGCGCCCGGGCAGGGCGCGCCGCGCAACGCAGAAAGGCCGCCTTGCGGCGGCCTTCCAGGCGAACGGTCGCGGCGCTTTTAAGGCGCCAGGACAGCGTCTATTAGCGCTGACGCGCTTTGAAACGCGGGTTCGACTTGCAGATCACGAAGACCTTGCCACGGCGGCGAACGACTTTGCAGTCGCGGTGACGGGCCTTCGCCGACTTCAGGGAGGACAGGACCTTCATGACAGACCTCGGCAACAGGATTGGAATAAACAGCCCGCGATCATAGCGGGTATTTCCCACTGCGATCAAGTGCTTGCACGAAAATAATTCGCGCCCCCGTCGAAAAGGGGGCGCGGCGGGCGCCGGACGCGGGTCCGCGGCGGCGTCCTTGCATAATAGCCGACATGAACAGCCCCCACGACAGCAGCACCCCCGTACTCACCATCGACGGCCCCTCCGGCTCCGGCAAGGGCACCATCAGCCGCCTGGTCTCGCAGGCCCTGGGCTGGCACTACCTGGACTCCGGCGCCCTGTACCGCGCGGTCGGCGTGGCCGCCGGCTGGGCCGACCTGGACCTGGCCGACCCGGCCGCCCTGGTCCGCTGCGCCTTCGACACCCGCATCGGCTTCCGCGACGACGAGCGCGGCGAGCTGCGGGTGCTGGTCAACGACCTGGACGCCACCGACGAGCTGCGCACCGAGACCGCCGGCGCGGCCGCCTCGGCCATCGCCGCCATCCCCGAGGTCCGGGCCGCGCTCAAGGACCGCCAGCGCGCCTTCCGCCAGCCGCCCGGCCTGGTCGCCGACGGCCGCGACATGGGCACGGTCATCTTCCCCGACGCTGCCTACAAGGTGTTCCTGACCGCCAGTGCCGAGGAAAGGGCCGAAAGGCGCTATAAGCAGTTGAAAGACAAAGGGGTTTCCGTTACTTTAGACGGTCTGCTGCGGGAGATCCTCGCCCGCGACGCCCGCGACGCACAGCGCGCGGTGGCTCCTTTGCGCCCGGCGCCCGACGCCGTGCACATCGACACCACCGGCCTGGGCATCGCCCAGGTGGTCGAACGCGTGTTGGCCTTGTTGCCGCCGCGCTGACGTTCGCGCAAACGCGGACCGAACGCAGCAGAAGAGCTCCCGCCGCAATCCCGCGGCGGGTTTCACAACGACACATGGCGCAGTTCCTTATGGGAACGGTGCGGTAGCGCCACACAACGGGTGGGTCGACCACGCGCTGCTTGCGTCGCCATGTCGGCGACGATGCCAGCCGGTGCGGCCCGTGTGTTCAACCGAGTAATCAACTAATGACCGAATCATTTGCCGAGCTGTTCGAACAGAGCCAGCAGTACCTGGCCAAGCTGAAGCCGGGCGCCATCGTCACCGGTACCGTCGTGGAAGTCCGCGGCGACGTGGTGGTGATCAACGCCGGCCTGAAGTCCGAAGGCATCGTGCCGATCGAACAGTTCCGTAACGACGCCGGCGAGATCGACGTTGCCGAAGGCGACGAGGTCAAGGTCGCCCTCGACTCCATCGAGAACGGCTTTGGCGAAACCGTGCTGTCGCGCGAGAAGGCCAAGCGCGCCATGGTGTGGGACGAGCTCGAAGCGGCGCTCGAAAAGAACGAAACCATCACCGGCCGCATCAGCGGCAAGGTCAAGGGTGGTTTCACCGTCGACATCAAGGATGTCCGCGGCTTCCTGCCCGGTTCGCTGGTGGACGTGCGCCCGGTGCGCGACTCCGCCTACCTGGAAGGCAAGGAACTCGAGTTCAAGCTCATCAAGCTGGACCGCAAGCGCAATAACATCGTCGTCTCCCGCCGTGCGGTGGTCGAGAGCGAGTACAGCGTCGAGCGCGAGCAGCTGATGGAGAAGCTGCAGGAAGGCGCGATCCTCAAGGGTGTGGTCAAGAACCTCACCGACTACGGCGCGTTCGTGGACCTGGGCGGCATCGACGGCCTGCTGCACATCACCGACATGGCGTGGAAGCGCGTGCGTCACCCGTCGGAAGTTGTGGAAGTGGGTCAGGAGCTGGACGTCCGCGTGCTCAAGTACGACCGCGAGCGCAACCGCGTCAGCCTGGGCCTGAAGCAGCTGGGCGAGGATCCGTGGGACAACATCGCCCGCCGCTACCCGGCCGACACCCGCGTGTTCGGCAAGGTCAGCAACGTCACCGACTACGGCGCGTTCGTCGAGATCGAGCCGGGCGTCGAAGGCCTGGTGCACGTCTCCGAAATGGACTGGACCAACAAGAACGTCAACCCGTCCAAGATCGTGCAGGTCGGCGACGAAGTTCAGGTCATGGTGCTGGACGTCGATGAAGAGCGTCGCCGTATCTCGCTGGGCATGAAGCAGGTCACCTCGAACCCGTGGGAGACCTTCGCGGCCATCCACAAGAAGGGCGACAAGGTCGAAGGCCAGATCAAGTCGATCACCGACTTCGGCATCTTCATCGGCCTGGACGGCGGCATCGACGGCCTGGTGCACCTGTCGGACATCAGCTGGAACACCACCGGCGAAGACGTGGTCCGCAACTACAAGAAGGGCGACACCCTGGAAGCCGTCGTCCTGGCGGTGGATCCGGAGCGCGAGCGCATCAGCCTGGGCGTGAAGCAGCTGGAGCAGGACCCGATGGGTCAGTACGTCGCTTCCAACGCCAAGGGCTCGATCGTCAAGGGCGTGGTGAAGGAAGTGGACGCCAAGGGCGCCACGATCGAACTCGCCGACGGCATCGAAGGCTACGTCGCCGCGCGCGACATCGCCAAGGAGCGCGTCGAGGACGCTTCGCAGTACCTCAAGGTCGGCCAGGAAGTCGAAGCCAAGATCGTCGGTACGGACCGCAAGGGCCGCACCATGCAGCTGTCGATCAAGGCCAAGGACGAAGCCGAGCAGGCCGAGGCGCTGGCGGACTACAACCGTCAGTCCTCCGAGGCCTCCAGCGGCACCACCAAGCTGGGCGCGCTGCTGCGCGAGCAGCTGAGCGGCAAGTCCGAGTAAGCGCTTCACGCGCCGGTCCGGTCCGCCGGGCCGGCGCTAGCGGCAAAGCAGTACCGCGGAGGCGGCCCGGCGTACCGGGTCGCCTTCGGTTTGTAGCACCGTCGCGGCGCCGGCCTCCGGTTCCGTCCCGACACCTTCGTTAGAGCATCGCGCCGCGCCCATGACCAAGTCCGAACTCATCGAGATCCTTTCGCAGCGTCAGGCCCACCTGAAGGGCGACGACGTGGATCTGGCGGTGAAGGCCTTGCTGGAAATGATGGGTGGCGCCTTGTCGGTGGGCGAACGCATCGAGATCCGCGGCTTCGGCAGCTTCTCCCTGCATTTCCGTCCGCCGCGCCTGGGCCGCAATCCCAAGACCGGCGAGTCGGTCGCGCTGCCCGGCAAGCACGTGCCGCACTTCAAGCCCGGCAAGGAACTGCGCGAGCGCGTCAGCGCGGTCACGCCCTTGGACGAGGAAGGCTAGGAAGCGGGAGTTAGGAGATAGAGGAGGGCGCTGCGCCGCTCCGCTGTCGTTCCTTGGCTCCGATGTCCTGCGACGCCCCTGGCGTCTTCCAGCTCTCTTGCATCGACCGGCCCGGAAAGCTCGCGCCTTGCCCAGCTTCCCATTCCTGGCGACTGCCCGCTTTTCTCTACTTCCTAACTCCTCTGCGCTACTTTCTAGCCTTAAGCTAGTAAGCATCGCGGACGTTGGACTCCAGCCACCATGCGCCTGATCCGTTTCCTGATCGCCTTGCTCTGCCTCGCGGCCGGCGCCGTCGTCGGCGCGCTGAACCGGCAGATCGTGCCCATCGACCTGGGCTTCGGCACTTTCCCCACCACCCTGGGCGTGGCCCTGCTGGTCGCCTTGCTGCTGGGCGTGCTCGCCGGCGGCCTGGCGATCACCGCCAGCCTGGTGCTGCCGCTGCGCCGGCGCCTGGCGCGTGCCGAACGCGTCGCCGCCGCGCCGCCGCGCGAGGTCTGAGGCATGGAATTCATCAGCGAGTGGTTCTGGTTTTTCCTGTTGCTGCCCATCGCCGCGGTCAGCGGCTGGGTGATCGGCCGGCGCGGCGGCGAACGCCATAGCGACAACCAGGTCAGCCACCTGTCCACCACGTATTTCCGTGGCCTGAACTACCTGCTCAACGAGCAGCCGGACAAGGCCATCGAGTTGTTCCTGCACATCGCCGAACTGGACAAGGACACCTTCGAGACCCAGGTCGCGCTGGGCCATCTGTTCCGCCGCCGCGGCGAGGTCGATCGTGCGATCCGTTTGCACCAGGCGCTGGTGCAGCGCCCCGGCCTGAGCGATCAGCAGAAGGTGCAGGCGCTGCTGGCGCTGGGCGAGGACTACATGCGCTCGGGCCTGCTCGACCGCGCCGAGACGGTGTTCAGCGACCTGGTCGCGCTGGACATGGCGCCGCTGGCGCTGCGTCACTTGATCGGCATCTACCAGTCCGAACGCGACTGGGACAAGGCGATCGAAAACGCCAGCCGCTACGAGGCCGCCACCGGCGAGCCCATGGGCAAGCTGATCGCGCAGTTCGAATGCGAGCTGGCCGACCGCCACCGCGCCGCGGGCGAGGTCGAGGCCGCGCGCGCGGCGGTGCGCCGCGCCTACGAGGCCGATGCCAATTCGGTGCGTGCGGGCATGCTGGAGGGCCGCATCGAGGTCGAGGCCGGCAACGACGCCGCCGCGATCCGCGCCTTCGAGCGCGTGGCCCGCGCCGATCCCGACTACCTGCCGGAAGTGCTGCCCTCGCTGCTGAGCTGCTACGAGCGCGACGGCGACCCGACCGGCGGGCGCGCGTTCCTGGCCGAGATGTGCGAGCACTACCGCGGCATCGCTCCGGTGCTGGCGCTGACCCGCATGGTCGAAGCCGAAGACGGCGTGCCGGCCGCGCGCGCCTACCTCGCGCGTCAGCTCAAGGACCGGCCGTCGGTGCGCGGCGAGGCCGCGCTGATCGACCTGACCCTGGCCGAAGGCGCCGACCCGCAGGCGACGCTGCACGACCTCAAGCACATCACCGACCAGTTGCTGGTGCGCAATCCGAGCTACCGCTGCAACCGCTGCGGCTTCGGCGCGCGCAGCCACCACTGGCAATGCCCGAGCTGCAAGGAATGGGGAACGGTCAAGCCGCTGCTGAATTACGCGGTGGTGTGAGCGCATGGGCAGTTGGCTGGCGATCCACCTGCTGATCGGCGCGGTCGGCACCTGGCTGGCGCGGCGCTATGCGCTGCGCCAGGCCCTGTTCGACCAGCCCGGCGAGCGACGCGCGCATACCGTGGCCACCCCGCGCGGCGGCGGCATCGCCATCGTCCTGGCCCTGCTGGTGGCCGTACTGACCCTGGCCGTGCGCCTGCCGGCGCAGGCACCGCTGCTGGCCGCCTTCGGCCTGGGCCTGGTGCTGGTGGCCGGGGTCGGCCTGATCGACGACCACCGGCCGCTGCCGGCCTCGCTGCGGCTGGCCGTGCATGCGGTGGCCGCGGCGGTGTTCGGCTACGCGGTCTGGCACGTGCTGGGGCAGCCCTGGCTGGCCCTGGCCGCGTTCGCCGCGGCGCTGGTGCTGACCAATGTCTGGAACTTCATGGACGGCATCAACGGTCTGGCCGCGAGCCAGGCCGCGGTGGCCGCGCTGGCCCTGGGCTGGCTGGCCGGCGCTCCGGGCTGGTGGCTGGGCCTGGCCCTGGCCGCGGCCTGCCTGGGCTTCCTGCCGTTCAACTACCCGCGCGCCCGGATCTTCATGGGCGACGTGGGCAGCGGCGCCCTGGGCTATGCCCTGGCCGGCCTGGCGGTGCTCGCCGCCGCCCAACTCGGCCCTGGCCGATCAGCGGTCGTCCTGATGCCGCTGTCGGCGTTCCTCGTCGACGCGGGCTTGACACTGGCCCGCCGCATGCTGCGTCGGGAGCGGTGGTGGACGGCACACGATCAGCACGCTTATCAGGGATGGGCCCGCAGGGTGGGGCACACCAAAGTCACACTGATCTATGCCATCCATTCCTGCTTGGCTGTGCTGGCGCTCCCAGTCCTGCTGCAAACGAGAATGGCTTTCATGTTGTATATGGTTTTGGCGTGGTATACCTCCGCCGCTTTTTTGTGGTGGTGGCTACAACGCGCGCCGGCTCCTGGCCGGCGCTAGTTTTCTCCCGGCAGGTATAGGGGCATGGAATGAGCTCTTGGCGCGATCGTATGAAAGGTGCACTGCCGCGGTTCGCGGTAGTCGCGCACGATCTCGCAATGGTGTGGTTGGTCTGGCAAGCGCTGCATCGCCTGCGTTTCAGCATGGCCGCCCCCGCGACCCTGCCGCTGTGGTCGGCCGAGATCGCGCTGGTCATGGCTGCCCAGGGCCTGGTGTTCTGGCAGGTCGGCCTGTACCGCGGCCTGTGGCGTTTCGCCGGCGTGCCCGACCTTTGGAACATCTTCAAGGCCTGCGTGCTGGGCTTGTTCGCGATCGTCCTGGGCCTGTTCCTGTACAACCGCGTCGATGCCGTGCCGCGCACGGTGCTGGTGCTGTACCCGCTGGTGCTGATGGGCATGCTGGGCGCGCCGCGCCTGCTGTACCGCGCCTGGAAGGACAGCCGCATCGAACGCGCCAGCACCGCCTCGGTGCGCATCCTGATTTTGGGCGCCGGCCGCGCCGGCGAAGCGCTGGTGCGCGACCTGCGCCGCTTCGGCACCTACGAGCCCGTGGGTTTCCTCGACGACGCGGTGCGCCTGCGCGGCAGCAAGGTGCAGGGCGTGCCGGTGCTGGGCCGGGTGCCCGAGGTCGCCGAGATCGCGCGCGAAACCGCGGCCAAGCTGCTGGTGATCGCGATGCCCTCGGCCGACGCCAACGCGCTGCAGCGCGTGGTCCTGGCCTGCGAGCGCACCGGCCTGCCGTTCCGCATGGTGCCGCGCCTGCAGGACGTGCTCGAAGGCCGTTCGCTGCCCGGCGAATTGAAGGAAGTCGCGATCGAGGACCTGCTCGGCCGCAAGCCGGTGCTGCCCGATTGGAAGGCCATCCGCGGCTGGCTGGGCGCGCGTTCGGTGCTGGTCACCGGCGCCGGCGGCTCGATCGGCTCGGAGCTGTGCCGCCAGTGCGCGCGCCACGGCGCCCGCCGCATCGCCCTGATCGAAATCGACGAGCTCGCGCTGACCCAGACCGAGGCCGCGCTGCGCCGCGACTTCCCCGATCTGGAATACATCCCGGTGCTGGGCGACTGCGGCGACCCCGCGGTGATCGCCTACGCCTTGGGGCTGTCCGAGCCCGACGCGGTCTTCCATGCCGCCGCCTACAAGCAGGTGCCGCTGCTGGAAGCGCAGCTGCGCGAGGCCGTGCGCAACAACGTGCTGGCCACGGCCACGGTCGCGCGCGCCTGCCGCGAGGCCGGCGTGGGCACCTTCGTGCTGATCTCCACCGACAAGGCGGTGGACCCGGTCAATGTGCTGGGCGCGACCAAGCGCCTGGCCGAAATGACCTGCCAGTCGCTGGCCGACCAGCGCTCCACCCGTTTCGTCACCGTGCGCTTCGGCAACGTGCTCGATTCGGCCGGCAGCGTGGTGCCGCTGTTCCGCGAGCAGATCCGCAGCGGCGGCCCGGTCACGGTCACCGATCCGGAAGTGACCCGCTTCTTCATGACCATTCCCGAAGCCTGCCAGCTGATCCTGCAGGCCTCGGCGATCGGCACCCACGAGGCGATCTACACCCTGGACATGGGCGAGCCGGTGCCGATCCGGCTGCTGGCCGAGCAGATGATCCGCCTGGCCGGCAAGCAGCCCGGCCGCGACATCGCGATCATCTACACCGGCCTGCGCCCGGGCGAGAAGCTGCACGAGACGCTGTTCCACGCCGACGAGCGCTACCGCCCGACCCAGCATCCCAAGATCCTGCAGGCCGAGCCGCGCGACGTCTCGGCGCACGCGATCGAATCGGCGATCGCGCAGCTGCGCGAGGCCAGCGCCCGCTACGACCGCGACGCGCTGGGCCAGCTGCTGCGCATGGCCGTGCCCGAGTTCGCCCCGGTGGGCGAACATCCTGATTACATCGAGTCGGCTACCGTTGTGGCCTTTCCCGCTCGTAACGCCAGGAAGGTTTGATGGCACGTATCCGTAAAGCCGTGTTCCCGGTCGCAGGGCTGGGCACCCGGTTCCTGCCCGCGACCAAGACCGTTCCCAAGGAAATGCTGCCGATCGTGGATCGGCCGCTGATCCAGTACGCCGTGGACGAGGCCATCGAGGCCGGCTGCGACACCCTGATCTTCGTCACCAACCGCTACAAGCACGCGGTGGCCGACTATTTCGACAAGGCCTACGAGCTGGAACAGAAGCTCGAGCGCAGCGGCAAGACCGAGCAACTGGAGCTGGTGCGCAACGTGCTGCCCGAGGGCGTGCGCGCCGTGTTCGTGACCCAGGCCGAAGCGCTGGGCCTGGGCCATGCGGTGCTGTGCGCCAAGGCCGTGGTCGGCGACGAGCCGTTCGCGGTGGTGCTGCCGGACGACCTGATCTGGAACCGCGGCCCCGGCGCGCTCAAGCAGATGGCCGACGCCGCCGCGGCATCGGGCAGCAGCGTGATCGCGGTGCAGGACGTGCCGCGCGAGCAGACCGGCAGTTACGGCATCGTCGCCACCGACGGCTTCGCCGCGCGCCAGGGCCGGATCCGCGCCATCGTCGAAAAGCCCAAGCCCGAGGTCGCGCCCAGCACCCTGGCCGTGGTCGGCCGCTACGTGCTCAATCCGCGCATCTTCGACCTGCTGGAAAGCACCACGCCCGGCGCCGGCGGCGAGATCCAGCTGACCGATGCGATCGCCTCGCTGCTGGCCGAAGAAGCCGTCAATGCCTACCGCTTCCAGGGCACGCGCTTCGACTGCGGCACCCATCTGGGCCTGATCGAGGCCACGATCCGCTTCGCCCTGGACCACGAGGTGCTCAGCGATTCGGCGCGCCAGCTGATGCAGAACGCGCTGGCCGAATTGGGCGTGGCCGATCTGGAGTGAGGGCAGGGCGCGCCGCGCCCGCCTGCGGATTCAAGCGTAGGTCCACCACAGCGCCGCGGCCGCCGCGGCGCACACAGCGGCGGCCGCCATCGCCGCGCGCCCGAGCAGGCGCACGCGCGCGATCCAGCGCAGGGCTACCGGGCCGCGCAATACCCGTACATCGCGCAAGGTGCGCCAGTGCTGCGGCGGAAAACGCCGTTTGGCCTGCGCGGCCGCGGCCAGCCGGCCCAGGCTGCGGCCCAGCAGCCACAGCGGCACGGTGGGCAGCAGCGCCAGCGCGCTGAGCAGGCCGCGCAGCCAGCGCCGGGTGCGCTGCGCATCGGCGTCGCTGGCCAGTTGCTGCACCACCTGCGCCAGCCAGCCGTCGAGCTGCCACAGCGCCAGCGCGCTCAGCACCGCGATCGCGGCGATGATGCGCAGGCTGCGCCTGCGATAGGCTAGGTCGGCCGGATGGATCTCGATCTCGCGCATCCCGTGCCGGCCTCGTCCCCCGTAGCGTTCCAGCCGTATTTCAGCAAACCCCGCCCGCGCCCGCCAACTCCGCCGATGACCGCCGACAGCTACTACCGCGCCACGCTGCCGCCCATCGACGAACGCCCGGCCTTGCAGGGCCGGCGCGAGGCGGAGGTCTGCGTGGTCGGCGGCGGCTTCGCCGGTCTCAACACCGCCCTGGGCCTGGCCGAGCGCGGCCTGGACGGGGTGGTGCTGCTGGAGGCGCAGACCCTGGGCCACGGCGCCTCGGGCCGCAACGGCGGCTTCGTGTTCGGCGGCTTCTCGCTGGGCGAGGCCGCGCTGCGGCGCGAACTCGGCGGCGCCAGGGCACGCGAGCTGTACGCCGGCAGCACCGATGCGGTCGAACTGATCCGCGCGCGCATCCACCGCCATGGCCTGGACTGCGACGCGGTCGAGGCCGGCGTGATCTGGGCCAACTGGTTCCGCGACCCGCAGGTGCTGCGCTCGCGCCAGCGCCTGCTGGCCGAGCACTACGGCGTGGATTGGCAATGGCTGCCGCAGCCGGAGCTGCGCGACCTGATCCGCAGCCACCGCTATCACGACGGCCTGTTCGAGCCGCAGGCCTTCCATTTCCACCCGCTCAAGTACGCCCACGGCCTGGCCGGCTTGGCCCAGCGCGCCGGCGTGGCCGTGCACGAGCGCAGCCCGGCCGTGGCCCTGCGCCGCGAAGGCGCGCACTGGCGCGTGGGCACGCCGCAAGGCGAGGTGCTGGCGCGGCAGGTGGTGCTGGCCTGCGGCGGCTACCTGGCCGGCCTGCGCGCGAACGTGGACGCGGCGGTGATGCCGATCGCCACCTACGTGATGGTCACCGAACCGCTGGGCGCGCGCCTGGATCAGGCGCTGCGCACGCGCGCGGCGGTCTACGACACCCGCTTCGCCTTCGACTATTACCGCCCGCTGCCCGATACCCGGCTGCTGTGGGGCGGCCGCATCTCGGTGTTGGACCGCTCGCCGTCGGCGGTGGAACGCTTGCTGCGGCGCGACCTGCTCAAGGTGTTCCCGCAGCTGGAGGGCGTGCGCATCGAGCAGGCCTGGTCCGGGCTGATGAGCTATGCGCGGCATCAGATGCCGCAGATCGGCGAGGTCGAGGACGGCCTGTGGCTGGCGCAGGCCTTCGGCGGCCATGGCGTGGCGCCGACCACGTTCGCCGGCGAAACGCTGGCCGCGGCCATCGCCCATGGCGATACGCGCTGGCGCGACCTGCAGCGTTACGGCCTGGTCTCGGCGTTCAAGCCGGCCGGTTTGCTGGCGGCGCAGTTGAGTTACACCTGGGCGCAGTTCCAGGACGCGTGGAAGGATTGGAACGAGAGGAACAGCGGATGAGCGCGGACGATACGGCGGCCGGGCAGGGCGACCTGAGCTGGCAGGAATTCGAGCGGGTGGCGCTGTGCGCGGGCACGGTGCTGCGGGTGGAGGACTTCCCCGAGGCGCGCAAGCCGGCGTGGAAGCTGTGGGTGGACTTCGGCCCGCATGGCGTGCGCAAGACCAGCGCGCAGGTGAAGCAGCTCTACAGCGCCGAGGAACTGGTGGGCCGGCAGATCGTCGGCGTGATCAATTTCCCGCCCAAACAGGTCGGCCCGTTCCGCTCCGAGTTCCTGCTGACCGGTTTCCCCACCGACGAGGGCGTGGTGATCACCGCCATCGAACGCCCGGTCCCCAACGGCACCCGCCTGGCCTGACCCGCCTGGCTGTCGGGTAGGAGCGGCGTAAGCCGCGACCGCGACTTCGCAACCACGTCGAACGTTGCGGCCGCCCCCGTAGGAGCTGCGCAAGCTGCGACCGCGAACCCGCCACTACGACCAAGCCCTCGGTCGGCGCGGGGTCTGTTCTGGCGCCTTGGGGTAGGAGCGGCGTGAGCCGCGATCCGCTCCGAACTCGCGAAGGTGTTTAGGTGTGCTGGTTTAAGCAACAGCAACAGCTTCCGTCCGCAAGCGGCCGGGTCCCTTTCTTTTGATAAGTGTCAAAAGAAAGTAACCAAAGAAAAACGCTGCCCCAGAGCTCCCGTGCGAGATCGGAGCGGGCGCGCGGATTTTTCGATGGCACATCCCTGTGCCAGCGAAAAACGGCGCACCTCCTGTGCGCCGCCCCCCGCCTTCGCGGGGGCAGGCTCTACGGGTCTGCTGTTGGCGCGGCGAGTTCGGTGCCCGAGCGAAGATCAAGAGCATTCGCTGCGCTCATCCCCTCACCCTAGCCCTCTCCCGTAAACGGGAGAGGGGACGCATTCGACGCCTCTGCTGCAGTAGCCCCTCTCCCGTTTCACGGGAGAGGGGTTGGGGTGAGGGCCCGCGGAGTCGAAAAATCACCGCGATGCCCGAAACGCATCAGGGCGGCCGTAGCCGCCCTGACGGGTTGGATCAGCGGAGGCCGGGAAGGCTTACAGCGCCTCGAACACGCCCGCCGCGCCCATGCCGGTGCCGATGCACATGGTCACCATGCCGTACTTCCGCTGACGGCGCTGCAGGCCGTGGACGATGGTGGCGGTGCGGATCGCGCCGGTGGCGCCCAGCGGGTGGCCCAGGGCGATGGCGCCGCCCAGCGGATTGACCTTGGACGGGTCCAGATCGCTGTCGCGGATCACCGCCAGCGCCTGCGCGGCGAAGGCCTCGTTGAGTTCGATCCAGTCGAGCTGGTCCTTGCTCAGGCCGGCCTGCTTGAGCGCCTTGGGAATCGCGGCGATCGGGCCGATGCCCATCACTTCCGGGCGCACGCCGGCGACCGAGAAGCTGACGAAACGCGCCAGCGGGGTCAGGCCGTAGTCCTTGACCGCCTGGCCCGAGGCCAGCAGCACCGCGGCGGCGCCGTCGCTCATCTGCGAGCTGTTGCCGGCGGTGACGGTGCCGCCGAACTGGCCGTTGCGGAACACCGGCTTGAGCTTGGCCAGGCCCTCGGCCGAGGTATCGGCGCGCGGGCCTTCGTCGTTCTCGACCAGCAGCTTGCGCAGCTTGATCGCGTTGCCCGACAGGTCCGGCACGTGCGAGAGCACCTCATAGGGGCTGATCTCGGCGCGGAATTCGCCGGCGGCCTGCGCCGCCAGCGCCTTGAGGTGCGAGGCGGCGGCGAACGCGTCCTGGTCCTCGCGCGAGATCTTCCATTCCTCGGCGACCTTCTCGGCGGTGATGCCCATGCCGTAGGCGATGGCGATGTGGTCGTCCTTTGCAAACACATTCGGCGACAGCGCGACCTTGTTGCCCATCATCGGCACCATCGACATCGATTCGGTGCCGCCGGCCAGTACCAGGTCGGCGTTGCCCAGGCGGATTTCGTTGGCGGCCAGGGCCACGGCTTGCAGGCCGGAGGAGCAGAAGCGGTTGACGGTCTGCGCGGCCACCGTGTTCGGCAGGCCGGCCAGCAGCACGCCGATGCGCGCCACGTTCATGCCTTGCTCGCCCTCGGGCATGGCGCAACCGATGATGGCGTCGTCGATGCGGTTGACGTCGATGCCCGGCGCCTGCGCGACCACGGCCTTGAGCACGTGGGCGAGCATGTCGTCGGGGCGGGTGTTGCGGAACACGCCGCGCGGCGCCTTGCCGACGGGGGTGCGGGTGGCGGCGACGATGTAGGCGTCTTGAACTTGCTTGATCATGGAGTGACTCCAAATTCGGTTGGGTTTGCGGCACATGGCTGTGCCGCCGCGGCATCGCGTGCGATGCCGCGCAAGCGGGTGAAAGTCGCGTCTTTCGCCCGCGTTTGAAAAGTCGCGGCAGGATGCCCGATCTTTTCCACAATCAGTTCCGCAGCGGCTTGCCAGTCTTGAGCATGTGGGCGATGCGCTCCTGGGTCTTGGGCATCTGCGCCAGCGCCACGAAGTGCTCGCGCTCGAGCTTGAGCAGCCATTCCTCGTCCACCAGTGCGCCGCGGTCGACTTCGCCGCCGCAGATCACGGTGGCGATGCGGCTGGCGATCTCGTAGTCGTGCGGCGAGATGAAACGGCCTTCCAGCATGTTGACCAGCATCATCTTGAACGTGGCGATGCCGACGTCGCCGGCGACCTGGATGCGGCGGCCGGGCAGGGGCGGGCGGTAGCCGCTTTCGGCCAGCGCGCGCGCCTGCGCCTTGGCCACGTGCAGCAGCTCGTAGGCGTTGAACACCACCACGTCGCCGTCGCGCGCCAGCTTGAGTTCGCGCGCCTCGAAGGCCGAGGTGGAGACCTTGCCCATGGCCACGCTCTCGAACGCGGTCTTGAGCTGGGCGAACACGTCGCCGCCCGGGCCGGCCGCGTCGGAGGCGCGCACCGCGAATTCCTTGAGGCCGCCGCCGGCCGGCAGCAGGCCCACGCCGGCCTCGACCAGGCCGATGTAGCTTTCCAGCGCGAACACGCTCTTGGCCGCGTGCATCTGGAACTCGCAACCGCCGCCCAGGGCCAGCCCGCGCACCGCGGCCACCACCGGCACCAGCGCGTACTTGATGCGCTGGCTGGTGGCCTGGAAGTTGGCGACCATGGCCTCGAAGCCCTTGAGGTCGCCGGCCTGCAGCAGGCCCAGCGCGCCGGCCAGGTCGGCGCCGGCGGAGAAGGGTTCCTTCGGCTGCCAGATCACCACGCCCTTGAACTTGGTCTCGGCGATGGCGATGGCTTCCTGGATGCCGTTGAGCACGTGGTCGTTGACCGTGTGCATCTTGGTCTTGAAGCTGATCACGGCGATGTCGTCGCCGTCGTCGGTCCACAGGCGGATGCCTTCGTTCTCGAACACGGTCTGGCCCTGCGAGAACTTCTCGCCCAGCACCGCGTCGGGGAAGCGCTGGCGCGCGTAGACCGGGTTGGACGAGCGCGCCACCTGGGCCTTGCGGCCGGGGCTGTAGCTGCCCTTGGCGTCGTGCACGCCGTCGCGGCCGTCGAACACCCAGTTCGGCAGCGGCGCGGCGGCCATGGCCTTGCCGGCCACGATGTCCTCGGCGATCCAGTCGGCCACCTGCTTCCAGCCCGCGGCCTGCCAGGTCTCGAACGGACCCAGCGACCAGCCGTAGCCCCAGCGCATGGCGAAGTCGATATCGCGCGCGGTGTCGGCGATGGACTCCAGGTGGTAGGCGCTGTAGTGGAAGCTGTCGCGGAACACCGCCCACAGGAACTGCGCCTGCGGATGGGCGCTGGCGCGCAGCGCGGCGAATTTCTTGGCCGGATCCTTTTCCTTCAGCATCGCCGCCACTTCGGCATCGAGCTCGCCGGCGGACACGCGGTAGTCCTGGGCCTTGAGGTCCAGCACCAGGATGTCCTTGCCCTTCTTGGTGTAGAAGCCGGCGCCGGTCTTCTGCCCCAGCGCGCCCTTCTCGACCAGCGCGGCCAGCCACTTGGGCGCCTTGAAGTAGCCGTGCCAGGGGTCGTCGGGCAGGGTGTCGGCCATGGTCTTGATGACGTGGGCCATGGTGTCCAGGCCGACCACGTCCGCGGTGCGGTAGGTGGCCGACTTGGGCCGGCCGATGGCCGGGCCGGTCAGCGCGTCGACCGTGTCGAAGCCCAGGCCGAACTGCTCGGTGTGGTGCATGGCGGCCAGCATCGAGAACACGCCGATGCGGTTGCCGATGAAGTTCGGGGTGTCCTTGGCGATCACCACGCCCTTGCCCAGGGTGGTGGTGAGGAAGGTTTCCAGGCCTTCCAGCACCGCCGGGTCGGTGCTCTTGGCCGGGATCAGCTCGGCCAGGTGCATGTAGCGCGGCGGGTTGAAGAAGTGCACGCCCAGGAAGCGGTGGCGCAGCTGCTCGGGCAGTACCTCGGCCAGCTTGTTGATGCCCAGGCCGGAGGTGTTGGAGGCCAGCACCGCGTGATCGGCCACGAACGGGGCGATCTTCTTGTACAGGTCCTGCTTCCAGTCCATGCGCTCGGCGATGGCCTCGACGATCAGGTCGCAGCCGCGCAGCTGTTCCAGGCCGGTCTCGTAGTTGGCCGGCACGATGCGCTCGGCCAGGCCCTTGGCGGCCAGCGGCGCGGGGCTGAGCTTGCCCAGGTTGGCGATGGCCTTGGCGACCACGCCGTTGGGGTCGCCGTCCTTGGCCGGCAGGTCGAACAGCACCGTGTCGACGCCGGCGTTGGTCAGGTGCGCGGCGATCTGCGCGCCCATGACGCCGGCGCCCAGGACCGCGGCCCGACGGACAAGCAATTTGTTAGACATCGTCTGCAACTCCTTGGATTAATTGCATTTAGTGCTGCGGCGCACGGGCGGTTCGGAGCCGGAAACGGCAGAGCGGCGGCCGATGGGGTCGCCCGGGCGCGGTAGGAAAGGGGGGCTTTAGCGGCTCAGCTCTTGAAGCCGGCCGCGGCGAAACGGATCAGCTCGCGCCCCGCACGTTCGCGGTGGGCGGCCTCGGACACGCCGGCCGGGCGCTTGATCAGGCCGAAGTCGGCCATGGCATAGGTCAGCGCGCCGGCCAGGAAGTCCAGGCGCCAGTACAACTCCTCCTTGCTCAGGCCCGGCACCGCCGCGGCGATGGCCTTGGCGAATTCGCGCAGCACGTGGCCGTAGTGGTCGGACAGGAACTTGCGCAGGCTGTCGTTCTTCTCGGCGTAGGCGCGGGCGACCACGCGCACGAAGGCGGCGCCGCCGTGGCGGTCCTGGGCCAGGGCCAGGGCCGGCTCCACGAACGCGGCCAGGATCGGCTCCAGCTCGCCCGGGCGGTCCTGGATCGCGGCCTGCAGGGCGCTCAGGCGCTGCCGGCTCATGTCGTCCATGCGGCGGCGGAAGACCTCGTTGACCAGGTTTTCCTTGCTGCCGAAGTGGTAGTTGACCGCGGCGATGTTGACGTCGGCACGGCTGGTCACCTGGCGCAGCGAGGTGCCGGTGAAGCCGAACTGGGCGAACAGCTCCTCGGCGGCGCCGAGAATGCGGTCCTTGGTGGAGAAGTGGGCGGTGGCGGCCATGGCAGGTCCTGAATCAAACGCTTGTTTGATCGTAGACCCGGGCCGGCGGGATCGTCAACGGATTTTCCGACCGGCCGTGCAAATCGGCTGACCGATCCGGTAGAATTACCGTAGCCATATTGGCTAAACCCGCGTCCTGTCGCGGGTTTTCTGTTATTCTCGGGCCCCTCGCAAGGAAGCAGCAGCGGCCCGCCTACCCGGAGAATTCCCATGGCGCTGGAGCGCACCCTGTCCATCATCAAGCCCGACGCCGTCGCCAAGAACGTCATCGGTGAGATCTACTCGCGTTTCGAGAAGGCCGGCCTCAAGGTCGTCGCCTCGAAGATGAAGCACCTGTCGAAGCAGGAAGCCGAAGGTTTCTACGCCGTGCATCGCGAGCGTCCGTTCTTCGCCGCGCTGGTCGAGTTCATGATCAGCGGCCCGGTGGTGATCCAGGCGCTGCAGGGCGAGAACGCCGTGCTCAAGCACCGCGAGCTGATGGGCGCCACCAATCCGAAGGATGCTGCGCCGGGCACCATCCGCGCCGACTTCGCCGACAGCATCGACGCCAACGCCGTGCACGGTTCGGACAGCCTGGAGAACGCCGCGATCGAAATCGCGTACTTCTTCCCGGCCACCGACGTGTACCCGCGCTGAGATCGACGACGTGAGCGATCCGCGCGCCAACGCCATCGATATCGTGCTCGCCGGCTCCGCGCCTGCGGCCGATGCGGACGTGCGTGCGGGCGCCGCCGCGACGCAGCCGGCTACGGCCGGCTCCGTCGTGGCCGATACTGTCAAGCTCGACCCGAACAAGACCAACCTGTTCGATCTCGACCGCGTCTCGCTGGAAAATTTCTTCGAGCAGACCCTGGGCGAGAAGCGCTTCCGCGCGCATCAGGTGATGAAGTGGATCCACCACCGCTACGTCACCGACTTCAACGACATGACCGACCTGGGCAAGGCGCTGCGCGCCAAGCTCGAGCAGCACGCGCAGGTACGCGTGCCGCAGGTGGTGTTCGACAAGGCCTCCACCGACGGCACCCATAAGTGGCTGCTGGGCATGGACCCGAAGAACGCCATCGAAACGGTGTACATCCCCGACAAGGGCCGCGGCACCCTGTGCGTGTCCTCGCAGGTGGGCTGCGCGCTGAACTGCCAGTTCTGCTCCACCGCCACCCAGGGCTTCAACCGCAACCTGTCCACCGCCGAGATCATCGGCCAGGTGTGGGTGGCCGCACGCCACCTGGGCAACGTGCCGCATCAGCAGCGCAAGCTCACCAACGTGGTGATGATGGGCATGGGCGAGCCTCTGGCCAATTTCGACAACGTCGTGCGCGCCATGAGCATCA
Source organism: Lysobacter silvisoli (assembly GCF_003382365.1). Taxonomy (NCBI): domain Bacteria; kingdom Pseudomonadati; phylum Pseudomonadota; class Gammaproteobacteria; order Lysobacterales; family Lysobacteraceae; genus Lysobacter; species Lysobacter silvisoli. Next base: position 1,062,489 of record NZ_QTSU01000001.1, read on the forward strand.
TGCGCGACGACCTGGGCTACGGCCTGGCCAACAAGCGCGTCACCCTGTCCACCGCGGGCATGGTGCCGATGATCGACCGCCTGGGCGAAGAGAGCGACGTCTCGCTGGCGGTGTCGCTGCACGCGCCCAACGACGAGCTGCGCAGCGAACTGGTCCCGCTCAACAAGAAGTACCCGATCGCGGTGCTGATGGACGCCTGCGTGCGCTACGCGCTGCGCAAGCGCGGCACCTCGGTCACCTTCGAATACACCCTGATGAAGGGCGTCAACGACCAGCCGCAGCACGCGCGCCAGCTGCTGCGCCTGCTGCGCCAGTTCGACAACGCGGTGCAGATGAAGGACGCGGCCAAGGTCAACCTGATCCCGTTCAATCCGTTCCCGGGCACGCGCTTCGAGCGCCCCGACGACGCGGCCATCCGCGCGTTCCAGAAACTGCTCAACGACGCCGGCATGATCGCGCCGGTGCGCCGTACCCGCGGCGACGACATCGACGCGGCCTGCGGCCAGCTCAAGGGTCAGGTCATGGACCGCACCCGCCGCCAGGCGGAGTTCCGCAAGACGCTCGAATCGCAGGGGCTAGGCGATGCGGCATGAACGGCAGGGCGGGGCGCGTGCGTGCGCGTCGTGGACGCTGCGTGCGGCGCTGCTGCTGGCCGCACTGGCCGCCGTCGCCGGCTGCAGCCGCCTGACCTTCGTCCGCCCCGACTTCGATAAGGTCAAGTACGAGGACACCGGCCCGCACATCGAGGTGCGCGACGACAAGCGCAGCAAGGACGCCAACAGCGCCCGCAACCGGGTCCAGTTGGCCAGCGCGGCCTTGCGCAGCGGCGACCTCGACGGCGCCGAGCGCGACGCCCGCACCGCGCTCAAGGCCGACCCGCGTTCGGCCGATGCGCATACCCTGCTGGGCGCGATCGCGGCCCGCCGCGGCAACGCCGCCGTGGCCGGCGAGCACTACAAGAAGGCCGTGGAGCTGGCGCCCGAGCGCGGCGCCTTCCTCAACAATTATGGCGTTTGGCTGTGCGGCAACGGGCGTGCGGCCGAATCGCTGTCCTGGTTCGACCGGGCCTTGAACGACAGCACCTATCCCACGCCGGGCGCGGCCCTGGCCAATGCCGGCAGCTGCGCCGACAGCGCGGGCCAGCGCGAGCGCGCCGAGCGCGACCTGCGCGCGGCCGTGGCTCTGGACCCGGCCAACGCGCTGGCGCTGGGCAGCCTGGCCCGGATCGAGTTGGGCAAGGGCAATGCCTTCGAGGCGCGGGCCTTTTCTGAACGCAGGCTGGCTGCCGCTCCCGCGGACGCCGAATCGCTTGTGCTTGCGTCACAAATCGAACAAAAACTCGGCGACACGGCAGCCGCCGCAAGATACGTTCAGCGTCTAAGGGCGGAGTTCCCTGACGCGCAGGGCTCCGGGACAGGGGATGACGGTAAGCGATGATGCTTTCGAATCAAGTCGCGCCTGACGGCGGGGGTAGCCTCGGCGCGCGTCTGAAATCGGCTCGCGAGCGGGCGGGTTTGAGCCATGCCGACGTGTCGGCGCGGCTGAAAATGCCGACCCGCGTGCTGCAGGCCTTGGAAGCCGACGATCTGCAACAGATCGGCGCGCCGGTGTTCGTGCGCGGCCAGCTGCGCAGCTATGCGCGCCTGCTCGGCGTCGACCTGGAGCCGGAGCTGGACCGCGTGGCGGTGGCCCAACTGGCGCCGTCGCAGCTGGTCAGCCATACCCATACGCCGCGCTACCGCCGCGTGTTCGAACAGGCCACGCGCCGTGCCATCTACATCGTGCTGACCGCCGCCATCGCCGTGCCGGTGTGGCTGGCCACGCGTCCGCACCTGGGCAGCAACCTGGCGGTGCAGTCGCTGGAAGTGCCGGCGAACTTGGCCGCCGCTCCGGCCGCCGACGCCGCGCCTGCGGCCGCGCCGCAGCGCACCCCGCTGGTGGCGTCGATCGCGCCGCTGCCTTCGGCGCCGGCCGCGCAGCCGGCGTTGTCGCTGACCTTCACCGGCGACAGCTGGGTGCAGATCTACGCCGCCGACGGCAGCACCCTGGAACAGGGGCTGCTGGGCGCCGGCGAGCGCCGCAGCTACGCCGCCGGCGAAGCCGCGCGCGTGGTGCTGGGCAACTCCTCCGCGGTGCAGGTGCTGCAGGCGGGCCAGCCCGTCGATCTGGCGCCGTTCAGCCGCGCGAACGTCGCGCGCTTTACGCTATCCTCTGACGGTTCCCTCGCGCCGGTCGCAGACTGACCCGCGACGCGGGTCCGACAGCATCCCTTACTGGCCCGCGTTGCGGGCCAGTTCCATTCCTTTGGGCTCCAGCCGGCTGGCGGGGCGAGACTAGCGATGGCGATCGACGATCTGCTTGACGAACACGAACAAAGCGAACGCGTGCGCGAGTGGCTGCGCCGCAACGGCGCCGGCCTGATCGGCGGCATCGCCCTGGGCCTGGCCGCGATCGGCGGCTGGAAGTGGTACCAGAACCACCAGGCGCAGGAGCAGGGCAAGGCCGCCGGCCAGTACCAGGCCGCGCTGGACGCCATCGAAGCCAAGGACAAGAGCGCCGAAGCCAAGGTCAAGGCGCTGGGCCAGAACACCTACCACACCCTGGCCGCGCTGCGCCTGGCGCAGTCGCAGGTGGCCGCCAACCAGCGCGACGCCGCGATCGCCACCCTGCGTTCGATCCAGACCCAGGACCCCTCGTTGAGCGAGGTGGTGAACCTGCGCCTGGCGCGCTTGCTGATCGAAGCCAAGCAGGCGCCCGAAGCGCTGAAGCTGGTGGCCAACGCCAGCTCGCCCACCGCCTTCGCGGTGCGCGGCGACGCGCAACTGGCCCTGGGCCAGCGCGCCCAGGCCCAGGAGGCCTACCGCCAGGCCATGGCCAAGCTCGACGTGGCCTCGCCGCAGCGCCGCCTGATCGAACTCAAGCTCACCGAAGCCGGCGGCACGCCGGTCAAGCCCGAGGCCAAGTCTTGATGAAGTTTGCAGCCATGACCCCCAGCCGCACCGCGGTTCGCGCCACTGCCGTCCTGCTGTGCGCCTTCGCGCTGGCCGGCTGCTCCACCGTCAAGGGCTGGTTCGGCGGCAAGAAGGACGACGGCAAGCCCAACGAGCCGGTCGAACTGAGCGAGATCAGTCCCAGCGTCAGCGTGGCCAAACTGTGGTCGGCGCGCGCCGGCAAGGGCGAAGGCCGCATGGGCGTGCGCCAGGGCCCGGTCATCGCCGACGGCCGCGTCTACGCCGCGGCGATCGAGGGCGGCGTGCACGCCTTCGACCTGCAGACCGGCAAGGCGGTGTGGGATTACCTGCCCATGCGTCAGGGCGAGGACAGCGGCAAGAAGGACAAGGACATCCGCCTGTCCGGCGGTCCCGGCGCAGGCGAAGGCCTGGTCGTGGTCGGGGGCATGGACGGCGAAGTGATCGCGCTGGACGCGTCCAGCGGCGCCGAGAAGTGGCGCGCCAAGGTCGGCAACGAAGTCATCGCTGCGCCGGCCGTGGGCCTGGGCATGGTGTTCGTGCGTTCCAACGACGGCCGGGTGACCGCGTTCGACGCGGCCAGCGGCGAGCGCCGCTGGTTCTGGACCCGCGAAGTGCCGATGCTGTCGGTGCGCGGCAACGATTCGCCGGTGCTGGGCCCGGGCTACGTGTTCGTCGGCAGCGACGACGGCAGCGTGGTCGCGCTGTCGGCCACCGACGGCCGCCCGCTGTGGGAACAGGCGGTGGCGCAGGCCGAGGGCCGCACCGAGCTGGACCGCATGGCCGACATCGACGGCACCCCGATCCTGGACGGCAGCACCCTGTACGCCAGCAGCTTCAAGAAGCAGACCCTGGCCATCGACGCGCCCAGCGGCCGTCCGATGTGGAACAGCGAGCACGGCGGCGCCGGCCGCATCGGTATGGGCGCCAGCCGTCTGGTGGTCAGCGACCCCAACGGCACCGTGTTCGGCCTGGACAAGGCCGGAGGCAGCGCGATGTGGCAGCAGGCCGGCCTGCAGCGCCGCAACCTGACCGGCGCGGCGGTGCAGGGCGACTACGCCGTGGTCGGCGATTTCGACGGCTACGTGCACTGGCTCAAGCTCGACGACGGCCAGTTCGCCGCGCGCGAGCGCGTGGGCGGCAAGGCGCTGCGCGCCGCGCCGGTGGTTTCCTCCGACGGCATCCTGGTGGTGCAGAACGTCGAAGGCGAGCTGACCGCGTTCAAGCTGCAGTAATACCGCGGGCGGGCCGGGCAGGTCCCGGCGCCGCCCCGCCGCATTCCCGTCGCGGCCCGGACCGGTGCAAGCCGGCCCGGGCCGTTGCGTTGACGGGCGCCGCCAGGGCCGCTCTGGCACACTGTCCGCTGTTTCGCCCCGCAATCGGCCCCGTCCGGGCGCGGCGTACCCCGATACCTTTCTTCCGGTTCCGTACCCATGCTTCCGCTAGTCGCCCTCGTTGGCCGCCCCAACGTAGGAAAATCCACCCTGTTCAACGCGCTCACGCGCAGCCGCGACGCCCTGGTCCACGACCAGCCCGGCGTGACCCGCGACCGTCATTACGGCGTGTGCCGTCCGCTGGAGCTGCGCCCGTTCGCCGTGGTCGACACCGGCGGCATCGCCGGCGAGGACGAGGGCCTGGCCGGCGCCACCGCGCGCCAGGCGCGCGCCGCGGCCGAGGAAGCGGACCTGGTGCTGTTCATCGTCGACGGCCGCGAAGGCGCCTCGGCGCTGGACGACGACATCCTGCGCTGGCTGCGCAAGACCGCGCGGCCGACCCTGCTGGTGGTCAACAAGACCGACGGCATCGACGTGCAGGCCGCGCTCAACGATTTCGCCCGCTATGGTTTCTCCGACCGCGTTGCGATCTCCTCGGCGCACCGCACCGGCATCGACCAGCTGATCGCGGAAGTGCTGAAGCGGCTGCCGGAGCAGGGCAGTCAGGCCGAGCTGGATCAGGACCCCAACCGCATCCGCGTGGCCTTCATCGGCCGCCCGAACGTGGGCAAGTCGACCCTGGTCAACCGCCTGCTCGGCGAGGAACGCATGATCGCCTCGGAGGTGCCCGGCACCACCCGCGATTCGGTCGCCATCGACATGGAGCGCGACGGCCGTCTGTACCGCCTGATCGACACCGCCGGCCTGCGCCGCAAGGCGCGGGTGGAGGAAGCGGTGGAGAAGTTCTCCATCGTCAAGACCCTGCAGGCGATCGAGCAGTGCCAGGTCGCGGTGGTGATGCTGGACGCGGGCGAGGGCGTGACCGACCAGGACGCCAGCGTGCTGGGCTATGCGCTGGACGCCGGCCGCGCCCTGGTGATCGCGGCCAACAAGTGGGACGGCCAGACCGATTACCAGCGCCAGCAGACCGAGGCGCTGCTGACCCGCAAGCTGTCGTTCGTGGAGTGGGCCGAGGCGGTGCGCATCAGCGCCAAGCACGGCTCGGGCCTGCGCGAACTGTTCCAGGCGATCCACCGCGCGCACGAGTCGGCCACCCGCGAGTTCGGCACCAGCGAGGTCAACAAGGCGCTGGAAATCGCCTACGAAACCAATCCGCCGCCGACCGTGCGCGGCCATGTCGCCAAGCTGCGCTATGCGCACCCGGCGGCCAGCAACCCGCCGACCTTCGTGGTCCACGGCACCCGCCTGCGCACCCTGGCCGACAGCTACAAGCGCTACCTGGAGAACTTCTTCCGCAAGCGCTTCAAGCTGGTCGGCACCCCGGTGCGCTTCATCTACAAGGAAGGCGCCAACCCCTACGAGGGCAAGAAGAACGTGCTGACCGAAAAGCAGGTGGCCAAGAAGCGGCGCCTGATCCGGCACGTCAAGCGGAAGAAGTGACGCACCGGCCCGCGCTTCAGCGCGGCTTTGCCGGTGCGTCATCCCCGCGAAAGCGGGGATCCAGCGCGCCTGCGTAGCCGCGCGTCATCGCGGCTCACGCCGCTCCCACAGCCAGCACAGCCTTGGGGCAGGAGCGGCATAAGCCGCGACCACATACCTTCGGCCCCTGCGCAGGTCGCGGCTCACGCCGCTCCTACCCCAGAGCAGATCGTGCCCACGCCGCTCCCACGGCCGCCACGATGCAACGATGCCCCCCGTAGGAGCGGCGCAAGCCGCGACCGCGCTAGTCATTCGCCCACGCAAGCCGCGGCTCGCACAACGCCACCCCCGCATCGGCGTACAGTGCACCCGCATGTCCGCTCCCGCCATCCTCCCTCACGCCCTGACCCTGGGCCTGCTAGCCGGCGGCCGCGCCACCCGCCTGGGCGGCCTGGACAAGGCCTGGCTGCTGCACGACGGCCAGCCGCAGGTGCTGCGCCTGGCGCAACGCTACGCAAAGCACACCGCTGCTGTGCTGATCAGCGCCAATCGCGATCTCGACCGCTACGCCGCGCACGGCCTGCGCGCGCTCCCCGACCCGCGCAGCGATCGGGGCCCCTTGGGCGGCCTGGAGACGTTGAGCGCCGCCTGCGCCACGCCTTGGCTGCTGACCCTGCCGGTGGACGCGCTGGCGCCGCCAGCGGACTTGATCGAACGCCTGGCCGCGGGCGGCGATCGCGGCGCCTGCGCCGTGGACGACGACGGCGTGCAGCCGCTGTTCGCACTGTGGCACGTAGACAGCTTGCGCACGCCGCTCACCCGCGCGCTGGATCATGACCGCCTGGCCGTGCAGGCGCTGCAAACCGAACTGGGCATGGCGCACGTGCGCTGCGATGGCCTACGCTTCGGCAACCTCAACACCCCCGACGAACTGGCCGCGGCCGGCATCGTCGCGCAACGCTAGATCGATAGCCCCTATGCATGCCTTCCCCACCGGCCTGAGTTTCGACGAAGCCCTGGCGATCGTCGCCGAGGTCGCGGCCGAACACCGGCTCGAGCACGAAAGCCTGGCCCTGGCGCGCTGCCACGGCCGCGTGCTCGCGCAAGACCTGGACGCGCCGCTGGCGCTGCCGCCGTTCGACAACAGCGCGATGGACGGATTCGCCTTCCGCCACGCCGACCTGTCGGCCGCCGAAGCCGGGCAGGGCGCGCGCCTGCGCCTGGCCGGCGAACAATTCGCCGGCGCGGCCCTGGCCCCGGCGCTGATGCCGGGTCAATGCCTGCGCATCACCACCGGCGCGGCCATGCCGGCCGGCGCCGATACCGTCGCGATCAAGGAGCACGTGAGCCTGGACGGCGACACGGTGCTGATCCCCGCCGACACCGCGCCCGGCGCGAACGTGCGCTATGCCGGCGAGGACGTGCGCGTGGGCGAGCGCGTGCTGCACGCGGGCCAGGTGCTCACGCCGCCGCGCCTGTCGCTGGCCGCGTCGCTGGGGCAGCCCGCGCTGAGCGTGGCGCGGCGGCCGACGGTGGCGGTGTTCACCAGCGGCGACGAACTGGTCGAACCCGGCCTGCCGCTGGGCCCGGGCCAGATCCACGACAGCAACCGCGAACTGCTGATGGGCCTGCTGCGCGCCGACGGCCTGGAACCCACCGCCTGGCCGCGCCTGCCCGACGATCCGCGCCAGGTGGAGATCGCGCTGCGCGACGCCGCCTGCGCCTTCGACCTGGTGCTGACCTGCGGTGCGGTCTCGGCCGGCGAGAAGGATCACATCCCGGCGGTGCTCGAACGCTTCGGCCGCGTGCATTTCTGGAAGGTGCGGATGAAGCCGGGCATGCCGCTGCTGTTCGGCAGCCTGGATCAGGCCCGCGTGCTCGGCCTGCCGGGCAATCCGGTCTCGGTGCTGGCGACCTATCTGGGCGTGGCCCGGCCGCTGATCGACGGCCTGCAGGGCCGGCGCGATCCGCGCCCGCGCTGGCGCGCGCGCCTGGTTGCGCCGATCGACAAGCGCCACCCGCGCCGCGAATTCCTGCGCGCCAAGCTCAACGCCGACGAGCAGGGCGTGCTCTGGGCCGATCCCAATCCGGCCACCGGGTCGCACCGCCTGCGCGCGGCGGCCGACTCCAACGCCCTGATCGTGATCGGCGACGGACTGCAGCAACTCGAGGCCGGCGCCGTGGTCGAGGTGCTGCCGTACTGAACGCGCAACGCTGCATCGCCCCTCGCGGCGGCACAGCGTCGCCGCGAAGGCGGATAATCGCGGCATGACGTCCCGCATCGAACGCATCACCCCGGCCGAGGCGCAGCGGCGGCAACGCGCCGGCGCGATCCTGATCGACGTGCGCGAGGCGCACGAACGCGCCGCCGGCCGCGCCGAGCACGCGCTGGGCGTGGCCCGCACCGAGCTGGAAACCGACCCGGCCGCGACCGTGGCCGACCGCGACGCCCAGGTGCTGCTGATCTGCCAATCCGGCGCGCGCTCGCTGCTGGCCGCGCAGGCGCTGCTGGACGCGGGTTATGCGCGCGTGGCCTCGGTCGACGGCGGCACCGTGCGTTGGATCGCCGAAGGCCTGCCGCTGGCGCCGCGCGAAGCCGATGCCGATTTCTACGAACGCTATTCGCGCCACCTGCGCCTGCCCGACGTGGGCGAGGCCGGCCAGCGCCGTCTGCAGGCCGCGCGCGTGGTCGTGATCGGCGCGGGCGGCCTGGGTTCGCCGGCGGCCTATTACCTGGCTGCGGCCGGCGTGGGCACCCTGGTCCTGGCCGACGACGACGTGGTCGACCGCAGCAACCTGCAGCGCCAGATCCTGCACACCGAGGACCGCATCGGCGTGGCCAAGGTGGACTCGGCGCGTACCGCGCTGCAGGCCCTGAACCCCAGCGTGCGCGTGCTGCCGTTCCAGCAGCGCGTGACCTCGGCCAATGTCGAAGCGCTGATCGCCGAGGCCGACGTGGTGGTGGACGGCGCCGACAATTTCCCGGTGCGCTACCTGCTCAACGACGCCTGCGTGAAGCTGGGCAAGCCGCTGGTCTACGGCGCGGTGCACCGCTTCGAAGGCCAGGCCAGCGTGTTCGACGCCGGCCGCCAGCGCGGCCAGGCGCCGTGCTACCGCTGCCTGTTCCCGGAGCCGCCGCCACCGGAGGCCGCGCCCAATTGCGCCGAAGCCGGCGTGCTCGGCGTGCTGCCCGGCGTGATCGGGCTGCTCCAGGCCACCGAGGCGATCAAACTGATCCTGGGCCTGGGCGAACCGCTGCGCGGACGCCTGCTGCATTTCGATGCGCTGGGCCTGCGCTTCCGCGAGACCCGGCTGCGCCCCGATCCCGGCTGCGCGGTGTGCGCGCCGGGCCTGCCATTCCCGGGCTATATCGACTACGCCGAGTTCTGCGGCGTGGCTTGAGCCTCGCGCGCACGCAGGCCATGTGAAGCCGGCCGACACGCGCCGTATGCGACGTTCCTAGCCTACGAGCGGCGAACGGAGGCGGGCATGCGCATAGCGGTGGCGATCCTGTGCTTGTGGGTGGCATGGTGTGTGCCCGCATCGGCGGGCGAGGCCTGCGTAGTTCCATCCGGCCCCGACAGCTACCCCAAGCGCATCGCCGCGCTGGCCTGCAACGAGAACGCGCTGTGGTTCGGCGCCTTCATCGACGCCGACGGGCGCCTGGCCAGCACCACCGTGGCCGAAGCCGAGACCGCGCGCCTGCGCGACGGCAGCACGCCGGCCTGGCGCCGGGTGACCGACTATTGGAAGGGCAGCGGCCTGCTGTGGCAGATGAGCGGCTTCTTCGGCGCCGCCGAATGCGGCTATTCGTCGGCCGCCGATCCCGGCCAGCTGCGTACGGCCGACGCCGCCTGCCGCGCCTTCGTCATCGATAACCCCTGGTCGGCGGTGTTCGTGTCCTACGTGATGAACCGCGCGGGCGTGCCCAACTTCCGCGCCTCGGCCAGCCACATCGACTACGTGCGCGACGCCTATCGCAGCCCCGACAGCCCGTACCTGTTCGCCGATCCCGACACCACCGCGCCGGCGGTGGGCGACCTGCTGTGCTTCGTGCGCTCGTCCAGCGCGGTCTACGGCTACCAGGGCCTCAAAGCCTTCCTGGATCGCGACGAGGGCGCCTTGAACATGCATTGCGACATCGCCGCTTCCATCGACGGCGGACGCCTGTATCTGATCGGCGGCAACGTGCTGCAAGGCGTGACCCTGCGCGAGCTCAGCCTCAATCGCAGCGGCCTGCTATGGGCGCTGCAGCGTCGCGGCAGCGTGCCCGCCGATTGCCGCCCGGGCCACGAAGCCGGTTGCAGCTTCAGCCGCCAGGACTGGGCGGTGCTGCTCAAGCTCAAGCCGATGGCGGTCAGCACGCCGGCGCCGCAGCTGATGCCCGCGCGCGATTGCTGCGACGTGTGTCCGCTGCCGCTGCCGGAGGGTCTACGTCGTTGCCCGGCGCAGCACGCTCCGGCTTCGCCCGTACCCACGCCCGGAAGTTAGCATCCGCTTGCAGCGATGCGGCGGTTCCCCCCGTAGGAGCGGCGCAAGCCGCGACCGCGCCATCTCGGCGACCGGCGCCTGCCGCAGCCGATCGAACTGTCGCGGTCGCGGCTTGCGCCGCTCCTACCCCAAAGCAGTTCGCCGCGGTTTGACTGTGGGAGCGACGTGAGTCGCGATGCCTTTTGACGCGCTGCAGTGCAATCGCGGCTCACGCCGCTCCCACACGCTCAGCGCTGCGACAACACCGCCGACGCCTTCGCCGGCGGCGCCGCATCGTCGCCGCCCAGAAACGTTCGCAAGGCCTGCTCGAACTCCGGCGCCGCGCCGATGCTGCCGTGATCGGCGTCGGCCAAGGCCACCACGCGCGGCGGCTTGGCGAACGCCGTCAGCAAGCGGTCGGTGTGGCTGGGCGGCACCACCTGGTCGCGGCCGGCGCGCAGCACCAGCACCTCGCCCTGGTAGCGCGCCAGCCAGCGCACCGAATCGAATCGGTCCTGCACCATCCAGCCCACCGGCAGCAGCGGGTAGTGGCTCTGCGCGACCGCGGCCAGGCTGTCGAAGGGCGTGATCAGCGCCAGCCGCGCCACCGGCCGCTGCGAGGCCACGTGGCTGGCCACGCCGCTGCCCAGGCTGCAGCCGATCACGTCGATGGGCTGACCCGGGTGGCGTTCGCGCACGTGGTCGTAGAAGGCCAGGGCATCGCCGAACAACGCCGCCTCGCTGGGCGTGCCGTCGCTGGCGCCATAACCGCGGTAGGCCAGCAGGTAGATGCTGCGGTCGGGGAACAGGCGCTGCAGTTGCTCGCGGCGCAGCTCGATGCGCTCGGCGTTGCCGCCGAAGTACAGGATCGGCCGCGGCGCCTGCGGCTGCACCGCCCAGCCGCGCAGGCGCAGGCCCTCGCGCTGCAGGACGAAGTCGGTGGCGTCGGCCGACAACCGCGTCTGCTGGCCGAAATAGATCAGATCGCGCTGCTTGGCGTAGAGGTAGCTGCAGATGCCGCCATAGACCAGCGCCGGCACGCCGAACACGGCTAGCCAGGCGGCTCGTGACAGTATCTTGGCCATCGCATCGCCCCCTGGGTGTCGCCGCGGCCTCCACTATGACTAACGCGGTTCGGCGCGCGCAACGGGCGCGCGGGGCAGGGGCTCAGCGCGGGTGCGCGCGTTGCGCGGCCTCGAACGCGGCCAGCTGCTGCGGCGTGGCCTCGCTCTGATGCTGCGCCTTCCATTGCGCGAACGGCTGGCCGTAGACCGCCTCGCGCGCCTCGTCGCGGGTCATGACGATGCCGCGCGACTCGGCGGCCTCGCGGTACCAGTCGGCCAGGCAGTTGCGGCAGAAGCCGGCCAGGATCATCAGGTCGATGTTCTGCACCTCGGGGCGGTCCTGCATCAGGTGCTGGCGCAGGCGCCGGAACGCGGCGGCCTCGATGGCGATGGTGTCGTGGTCGGTTTCGTTCATGGCGGCTCGGTCCGGACGCGGGGGTTTGGGCGATAATGCGCGGCCCCGACCCCGACGCCAATCCCGCCCCATGACGTCCGCCACCGCTCCGGCCCGCATCCTCGACGGCAAACGCATCGCCGAGGACCTGCTCGACAACCTCAAGGCCCGGGTCGACGCGCGTGTGGCTGCCGGTCTGGCGCGGCCGGGCCTGGCGGTGGTGCTGGTGGGCAACGATCCGGCCTCGGCGGTCTACGTGCGCAACAAGCGCCGCGCCGCGCAGAAGGTCGGCATCCGCGCGATCGACTACGACCTGCCGGCCACCACCAGCGACGCCGAACTGCTGGCCCTGGTCGACCGCCTCAACGCCGATCCGGAAGTGCACGGCATCCTGGTGCAGCTGCCGCTGCCGGACCGCCGCGACGGCACCCAGCTGATCCACCGCATCGATCCGAAGAAGGACGTGGACGGCTTCCATCCCGAGAACGTCGGCCACCTGGCCCTGCGCCAGTTCGGCCTGCGCCCGTGCACGCCGCGCGGCATCACCACGCTGCTGGCCTACACCGACCGCCCGGTGCGCGGGCAGAGCGCCACCATCGTCGGCGTCAGCAACCACGTCGGCCGGCCGATGGCGCTGGAGCTGCTGATCGCCGGCTGCACCGTCACCAGTTGCCACAAGTTCACCCCGCCCGACGTGCTGGAATCGGCGGTGCGCGGCGCCGACATCCTGGTCGTCGCGGTGGGCCGCCCGCAGCTGATCCCGGGCGAATGGGTCAAGCCGGGCGCGGTGGTCATCGACGTGGGCATCAACCGCCTGGACGACGGCCGCCTGGTCGGCGACGTCGGGTTCGAGGCCGCCGCCCAGCGCGCCAGCTGGATCACCCCGGTCCCCGGCGGCGTCGGCCCCATGACCGTGGCCACCCTGATGCAGAACACGCTGGAAGCGGCCGAGGCCGCGGGCGCCTGAGGGCTCGGCTTCGGCGGCGCCCACCCCGCATTTCGTGCCCGCGGCCTGAACCGCACCCAGCCCTAGTGGCCCGTCCGTCCGCGGAACGCCGATTTCCATCGGCCGACCCAGCGCCGCGGTCGCAGTTCGGGTTACAATGACTCGCTTCATCCTCCCGGGCCCGCCCATGCTGCGCATCCAGGCTGAAGCGCTTACCTACGACGATGTGTCTCTCGTCCCCGCGCATTCGAATGTCCTGCCTAAGGACGTAAACCTCTCCACCCGACTGACCCGCGACCTGTCGATCCGTCTGCCGATCCTGTCGGCGGCCATGGACACGGTCAGCGAAGCGCGCCTGGCCATCGCCCTGGCCCAGCTGGGCGGCATCAGCATCCTGCACAAGAACATGAGCCTGGAAGCTCAGGCCGCGCAGGTCGCCAAGGTCAAGAAGTTCGAAGCCGGCGTGATCCGCGAACCGTTCACGGTGAGCCCGGACACTACCATCAACGAAGTGCTCAAGCTGACCCGGGCACGCAACATCTCCGGCGTGCCGGTGGTCGACGGCGGCCAGCTGGTGGGCATCGTCACCAGCCGCGACATGCGCTTCGAAACCAAGCTGGACGATCCGGTCCGCCACATCATGACCAAGCGCGATCGCCTGGTCACGGTGCAGGAAGGCGCCAGCGACGACGAAGTCCTGCAGCTGCTGCACAAGCACCGCATCGAAAAGATCCTGGTGGTCAACGACGGCTTCGAGCTGCGCGGCCTGATCACGGTCAAGGACATCCAGAAGAAGACCGACAACCCCAACGCCGCCAAGGACAGCGCCGAACGGCTGCTGGTGGGCGCGGCGGTGGGCGTGGGCGGCGACACCGAAGCGCGCGTGGAAGCGCTGGCCGCCGCCGGCGTGGACGTGATCGTGGTCGACACCGCGCACGGCCATTCGCAGGGCGTGCTGGACCGGGTCAAGTGGGTCAAGACGCGCTTCCCGCAGCTGCAGGTCATCGGCGGCAACATCGTCACCGGCGACGCCGCGCTGGCGCTGATGGATCACGGCGCCGACGCGGTCAAAGTCGGCGTGGGCCCCGGCTCGATCTGCACCACGCGCGTGGTCGCGGGCGTGGGCGTGCCGCAGATCACCGCGGTGGCCATGGTCGCCGAGGCCCTGCAGGACCGCATTCCGCTGATCGCCGACGGCGGCATCCGCTACTCCGGCGATATCGGCAAGGCGCTGGTCGCCGGCGCATCCACGGTCATGGTCGGCGGCCTGTTCGCCGGCACCGAGGAAGCGCCGGGCGAGATCGAACTGTTCCAGGGCCGCAGCTACAAGAGCTACCGCGGCATGGGCAGCCTGGGCGCGATGGAGCAGGGCTCCAAGGACCGCTATTTCCAGGACGCCTCCGACGCCGACAAGCTGGTGCCCGAAGGCATCGAAGGCCGCGTGCCGTACCGCGGCTCGCTCGGCGGCGTGGTCCACCAGCTCGCCGGCGGCCTGCGCGCCACCATGGGCTATGTGGGTTGCGCGACCATCGAGGACATGCGCAAGAAGCCCAGCTTCGTGCGCATCACCAACGCCGGCGCGCGCGAAAGCCACGTCCACGACGTGCAGATCACCAAAGAGCCGCCGAACTACCGCACCAGCTAAGCGTTATCGCAGAAGGGGAACGTCAGGTTTCCCTTCTTCGTTTCAGGACCTACGAATACCGCCATGACCGACATCCACAGCGACAAAATCCTGATCCTCGACTTCGGCGCGCAGTACACCCAGCTGATCGCCCGCCGCATCCGCGAGATCGGCGTGTACTGCGAAATCTGGGCCTGGGACCACGACCCCGCGGAGATCGCCGCCTACGGCGCCAAGGGCATCATCCTGTCCGGCGGCCCCGAGTCCACCACCCTGGAAGGCGCGCCGCGCGCCCCGCAGGAGGTGTTCGACGCCGGCCTGCCTATCCTGGGCATCTGCTACGGCATGCAGACCATGGCCGCGCAGCTGGGCGGCGCCACCGAAGCGGCCGACGCGCGCGAGTTCGGCCATGCCGAAGTGCAGCTGGTCGCCCACGACCGCTTGTTCGACGGCCTCAAGGACCACCCCGGCTCGCCGCCGCGCCTGGACGTGTGGATGAGCCACGGCGATCACGTGTCCAAGGCGCCGGAGGGCTTCGTGGTCACCGCCAAGACCGACCGCATTCCGGTGGCCGCCTTCGCCAACGACGAGCGCCGCTGGTACGGCGTGCAGTTCCACCCGGAGGTCACCCACACCAAGCAGGGCCAGACCCTGCTGCGCCGTTTCGTGGTCGACATCTGCGGCTGCCAGACCCTGTGGGACGCGGCCCACATCATCGAAGATCAGATCGAGCGCGTGCGCGCCCTGGTCGGCGGCGACGAGGTCATCCTGGGCCTGTCCGGCGGCGTCGATTCCTCGGTGGTGGCGGCGCTGCTGCACAAGGCCATCGGCGACCAGCTCACCTGCGTGTTCGTCGACACCGGCCTGCTGCGCTACAACGAAGGCGACCAGGTGATGGCGATGTTCGCCGAGCACATGGGCGTGAAAGTGGTGCGGGTGAACGCCGCCGACCGCTACTTCGAAAAGCTCGCCGGCGTCAGCGACCCGGAAGCCAAGCGCAAGATCATCGGCAACCTGTTCGTCGAGATCTTCGACGAGGAATCCAACAAGCTCAGCAACGCCAAGTGGCTGGCGCAGGGCACGATCTACCCCGACGTGATCGAGTCGGCCGGCAGCAAGACCGGCAAGGCCCACGTGATCAAGAGCCACCACAACGTCGGCGGCCTGCCCGAGGACATGAAGCTGGGCCTGGTCGAGCCGCTGCGCGAGCTGTTCAAGGACGAGGTGCGGCGCCTGGGCGTGGAGCTCGGTCTGCCGCGCGAGATGGTCTACCGCCACCCGTTCCCGGGCCCCGGCCTGGGCGTGCGCATCCTGGGCGAGGTCAAGCGCGAGTACGCGGACCTGCTGGCCCGCGCCGACCACATCTACATCGACGAACTGCGCAAGGCCGGCCTGTACGACAAGACCAGCCAGGCCTTCGCGGTGTTCCTGCCGGTCAAGTCGGTGGGCGTGGTCGGCGACGCGCGCGCCTACGAGTGGGTGATCGCGCTGCGCGCGGTGGAGACCATCGACTTCATGACCGCGCACTGGGCGCACCTGCCGTACGACTTCTTGGGGACGGTTTCTAACCGTATTATCAATGAGTTGCGCGGTGTTTCTCGCGTTGTTTACGACATTAGCGGCAAACCGCCGGCGACTATCGAGTGGGAGTGAGCGGCCTGCTTGCGAGCCACTGGCTCGCAGGCCGCTCACTGACCGGCCATGGATGGCCGGGCCGGACCAGCCGAAGCTGAGAAGTCGCGCCATGGACGGCAGCCGCGTCGCTGCCTAAGCAGCGTCTCCGAGCGCTACGGAACAGGCTCAGCCGCCGCCAAACAAACCCGCTTCCCCGGCCCAAACACCAGCAAGCTCAGCACCGCCAGCACACACGCGCCCAAACCTCCGAACAACAACACCCAGCCGAACCCTTGCACCAGGGCGGCTTGGCTGATCGCGTCCATAGCCCCACCCGGCAACGTCCCCGACTGCCCCGCCGCGATCCTCTGCGCCATCGCCTGCACCCCAGACGCGCCGACCGAAGCCGGCAGCACCTGCCGCAAATACGACGCGATCCCCGCCAGCAAAATGAACCCCATCAGCGCGATGTTGATCGCCAGGGTGATCAAACGCGCGCTCATGTCGATGCCCGAGGCCATACCTGCGCGATCGCTGGAAACAGCGCCGGTGGCGGTGTTGGTCACCGGCGTATTGGTCAGGCCCAGGCCGAAACCGGCGAGCAGCGCGCCGGGCAGCATGCTCAGCCAGCTCGGGTGCTCGACCGCGCTGCCGTAACGCATCGCCAGGAAGCCCAGGCCGATCGCGAACAGGCCGGCCGGAATGATCAGGCCCGGGCGGTAGCGCAGGGCAAGACGCTCGGCCAGCGGCGGCACTACCAGGGTGGGCAGGGTGTAGGCGAGCAGGGCCAGGCCGGTGGCCACCGCGTCGTAGCCCAACGCCCCCTGGAAGTAGATCGGCAGGTAGATCATCAAGGGCCAGAAGCTGAAATTCATGCCCACTGAGCCGATCATCGCGCCGGAGAACTCGCGCGACTTGAACACCGAAAAATCGAACATCGGATGCGGCGTGACCCGCTCGATGACCAGGAAGGCGACGAACGACGCGAGCGTGACCGCGACGATGCCGATCGCGGCAGGGCTGGCGTAGCCCAGCTCCGGCCCCTGGGTGATGTAGTAGGTCAGCCCGAGCACCGACAGCGACAAAGTCAGGATGCCGGGCAGGTCCAGCCGCTGCGCCTGGGTATCGCGCGATTCGACGATGCCGGCCACGGCCAGCGCCATCGTCAGCAGGCTCAGCGGGGCGTGGACCAGGAACACCCATTGCCAGTTCGACAGCGCCACGATCGCGCCGCCGATGATCGGCCCGAACCCCAGGCCGATGCCGAACACGATGCCCCACACCGCGAAGGCCTTGCTGCGTTCCGGACCCGGCCGGAACTGGTGCGACAGCACCGCGGTCTGGCAGATCAGCATCGCGCCCGCGCTCATGCCCTGGGCGAAGCGCGCGACGATCAGCAGCGGCGCCTCGCGCGCCAGGCCGCAGATCAGCGAGGTCGCACCGAACAGCAGCAGGCTGATCAGCAGCATGCGCCGGCGGCCGCAGCGGTCGGCCAGGGTGCCGGCGGCCATCAGCACCGTGGTGCAGGCGATGGTGTAGGCATTCATGATCCACTGCAGGTCCTTGAAGTCGGCGCGCAACAGGGTTTCCAAGGTCGGCAGGATCACCGGCACGCTGGAAATCTCCAGGCCGAACATCAGGGCCGACAACGACACCGCGGCCAGCGCGGTCGCGTTCTTGCTCGTAGCGGATGGAGGCATGCGCACACTCTCGATGGCCGGCGCGGGCACGCGGCGATAGCGCGCGAGTCGCGTCGGAGCTTCAGGACAGGGAAGGGCGCTCGCGGAGCGAGCGGAGGCGACGGCGGGCGCGATCGACGCCTGCCGTCCGGGCCACGCCGCCGCGGGCGGTCGTGACGGCCGCGACAGCCGGCCGGTGCAGTCATTCTCGGCGCGCCGGTCTCATGATGGAAATGATTTAATTTTGTAGAATTAATTAGCTCAATTCATAGGTGTCCGGCACCATGAACTTCGATCCGACCCTGTTGCGCGCCTTCGTCGCGGTCAAGGACGCGGGCGGTTTCACCCGTGCGGCGCAGCGCCTGCACCTGACCCAGTCCGCGGTCAGCCATCAGATCCGCCGGCTCGAAGAACAGGTCGGCCGGCCCCTCCTGCATCGCACTACGCGCAGCCTGACCCTGACCGAAGACGGCGAGGATTTCCTGCGCTACGCCCAGCAGATCCTGGAGTCGCTGGACGCGCTGAGCCGGCGTTTCCTGCCGTCGCCGGTGTCGGGCACCGTGCGCTTCGGCGTGCCCGAGAACTTCATGGGCGAACGCCTGCCGACCTTGCTGTGCCAGTTCGCGCGCGGCTACCCGCAGGTGCGGCTGGACGTGTGCGTGGGCATGAACTTCGACCTGCACAGCATGATCGACGCCGACGAGCTGGACCTGGCCGTGGTCATTTCCGTGCCCAAGCACGAGCGCGGCAGCATGCTGCGGCGCACGCGCCTGGTCTGGATCGCGGCGGAAGGCTTCGATGTGGCGCCCGGCGCCTCGCTGCCGCTCGCGTTCTATCCGCCTCCCTGCGTGTACCGGCGCGAGAGCGTGGCCGCATTGGGGCGCACGCCGCTGGAATGGCATGTGATCTTCACGTCGCCCAGCCACCAGGGCCTGCGTGCCGCGGTGCTCGCCGGGCTCGCGGTCACCGTGCTGACGCCGGACGACGTGGAGCCGGGCATGAAGATCGTCGACGGCCAGTTCGGCCTGCCGCCGCTGCCCAGCGCGGACTTCGCCCTGATCTGCGGCGCCGGCGGCAAGACCCCGGCGGCGCTGGAGTTCGGCCGCCTGGTGCTGGACCTGCCCGAGCCTGCGGCCGCCGCCAAGCGCGCGAGCGCGAAGGCGTGAGCCGCGCCGTCGTGCGCGTCCGATGCCGCTCGGGGATAATTGCGGTTTACGCGTACGGAACCACCGGGTGAGCGAGCAGCACGACATCGACGAACGCTGGATGCGCCACGCCCTGGCGCTGGCCGAGCGCGCCGAGCGCGAACACGACGAGATTCCGGTCGGCGCGGTCCTGGTCTCCGCCGATGGCGAGGTGCTGGGCGAGGGCGGCAACCGCAACATCGGCGATCGCGATCCCAGCGCGCACGCCGAGATCGTGGCCCTGCGCGAGGCCGGCCGCCGCCTCGGCAATCACCGTCTGCTCGGCACCACCTTGTACGTGACCCTGGAACCTTGCGCCATGTGCGCCATGGCCATGGTCCACGCCCGCGTGGCGCGCGTGGTCTACGGCGCCCGCGACCCCAAGACCGGCGCCGCCGGCAGCGTGTTCGACCTGCTCGCCGACCCGCGCCACAACCACCGCGTGGCGGTGCAGGGCGGTGTGCTGGGCGAGGAAGCCGGCGCGCGCCTGACCGCCTATTTCCGCCGCAAGCGCGGCAAGAGCGACTAGCCGCTTTGGGGTAGGAGCGGCGTAAGCCGCGACCACGAAACTCCGCCGGTTAGCGCGGGTCGCGGCTCACGCCGCTCCTACCCCAAGGCAACGGCTTGGGCTTCAGGCCTTCTGTGGGAGCGGCCGCAGCCCCTCACTCCACCGGCAACTTCCGCCCATCCCGATCGAACTCGCGCTTGAGCTCCGCGTCCAGCATGGTCACGCTCATGCGCGCCTCGCGGCCCAGGTTGATCGAAGCGGCCAGCACCAGCAGCACGCCCAGCATCGCCAGCGCGGTGGGCACGCCGTGCAGGCGGTAGTCGCTGAACTGGTCGATGCCGATCGACAGACTGGTGGCGACGAAGGCGCTCATCGCCGCGTACAGCAACTGCAAGCAGGTCAGGATCAGCCGCACCCGGCGCCGGTGCTGGATGATGCGCGCCTCCAGGTAGGCACGCGCCTCGTCGCCCGGGGTTTCTTCCAGCAGCTTGAGTTGCTGGCGCATGCGGTCGACCACGCGCGCCAGACGGTTGTTCGACGACACCAGCAACGAAGCGGTGGCGGTCAGGAAGAACGCCGGCGTGATCATCGCCGACACCACGGCGTAATGGCCGGCGGCCATGTTCAGCACGTCGCTCATGCGCTGCGGTTTCCTGCGGAGGGCCAGCGCCTATGATGCCGCCTGACGCGTCGCGCGTCAGGCCCCGCCGCGCGGGCGGCGCACGCTGGCGCGGCGGTGGCCGTGGTCCATTTCCTCGTTCACCGCTTCCACCGCCAGCGAGGATTCGCGCGCCAGCAGCAGGCTGGCGGCGAACATGGCCAGCACGCCGAACACCGCCAGGATGGTCGGCAGCGAGGCCAGGCGGTAGCCCAGGAAGGCGTCGCCGGCCACGGTCAGGCTGGTGCCGACGAAGAAACTGATCGCGGTGTACAGCAGCTGGCTGCCGCGCAGGATGATCTTGCTGCGCTTCTTCTGCCGCGCGATGTGGCTTTCCAGCATCGCCCGTTCTTCCTCGTCCTCGGTCTCGGCCAGTTCCTTGAGCAGCACGCGCGCGCGGTCGATCACCCGCGCCAGGCGGTTGTTCGCCGACAGCAGCAGCGAAGCGGTCGCGGTCAGGAAGAACGCGGGCGCCAGCATCGCGGTCAGGATCGCGTAATGAGCAAAACTAGGCGCGGCTGCGGCGGTCTGCGACATGGTACGGGCGGGGCAGGGGGCAACGTGGGCTATCATGCCTGCAACGGAGCACCGCGGCGAGGACACCCAGCGACCCCATGACAGCGAAGAACGGCCACGACCAACGCTTGGACCAGCGCTTGATTTGGATCGACCTGGAAATGACCGGGCTCGACACCGACAACGACGCCATTCTGGAAATCGCCACCGTCGTCACCGACGCGCAGCTGCAGGTGCTGGCCGAAGGCCCCGAGCTGGCCATCGCCCAACCGCTGGAGCGCCTGCAGGCCATGGACGAATGGAACCGCAACCAGCACGGCAAGTCCGGGCTGTGGCAGCGCGTGCTCGAGCAGGGCGTGGACATGGCCGAAGCCGAGGAGCGCACGCTGGCCTTCCTGGCGCAGTGGCTGGGCCCGAAGCTGTCGCCGATGTGCGGCAATTCGATCTGCCAGGACCGCCGCTTCCTGCACCGGCAGATGCCGCGGCTGGAGAAGTACTTCCACTACCGCAACCTGGACGTCAGCACGGTCAAGGAACTGGCGCGGCGCTGGGCTCCGGACGTACTCGCCGGCCTCAACAAGGACGCCAAGCACACCGCCCTGAGCGACGTGCACGACTCCATCGCCGAGTTGCGCCACTACCGCGCCGCGATGGGCAAGCTGGGCGGCTTGGGCTGAGCCGCGCATTCATAGCTTCGGGGTAGGAGCGGCGTAAGCCGCGACCGCGAAGCTTCGGCTGCTTGCGCAGGTCGCGGCTCACGCCGCTCCTACCCCAAAGCAATTCGCCGCGGATCAGGCCTTGGGCTTCACCGGCTTGGCCACGTCGCCATCGTCGGCGACGGATTGAACCAAGACATCCGACAACGGACGCCCGTCGGCATCGTGGTGATACACGTGCAGGTCGCGCTGCGGGTAGGGAATGCTCATGCCCTGGCCGATGATGTCGTTGCGCACCGCTTCGTTGAGGTCGCTGCGCGTGCGCAGCACGTCGCCGGTCTTGGCCCAGACCCGCAGCTCCAGGTTCACGCTGCTCTCGCCCAGGCCGATCACCAGCACCTCGGGCGCCGGCTCCCTGAGCACCTTCGGATGCGCCGCGGCCGAGGCCAGCAAGGTCGCACGGGCGCGCTGCAGATCGTCGTCGTAGCCCACGCCCACGGCGATGTCGATGCGCCGGCGCGGGTTGGCGGTGAAGTTCACGATCGGCGCGGTGGTGATCAGGCTGTTGGGCAGCACCACGGTGCGGTTGTCGATGGTGCGCAGCCGGGTCTGGAACACCCGGATCTGGTCCACCGTGCCTTCCACGCCCGCCGCCTGCACGTAGTCGCCGACGCGGAACGGCCGCTGCATGATCAGCATCACGCCCGAGGCGATGTTCGACAGCGAATCCTTCAGCGCCAGGCCGATGGCCAGGCCGGCCGCGCCCAGCACCGCCAGCACCGAGGCCGGGGGCACGCCCATCGCGAACAGTGCCGAGGTGGTGACCACCACCACCATGGCCGCATAGCTGATGTTGCGCAGGAAGCCGCGCAGGGTGGCCTCGGTATGGGCCCGGGCCATGGCCCGGTCCAGCGCGTTGGCCAGCCGCCGCGCGATCCACAGGCCCAGCAGCAGGACGGCCAGGCCGCCCAGCAGCTTCAGGCCCAGGCCCTGGGCCATGCCCAGCCAGTCGATGCCGCGGAACTCCGCCAGCGTGGTGGGGAGCTCGACCTGCACCGCGGGCTTGGCCGGGGCCGTCACCGGATCAGCCCGCCTTGGCCTTGGCCAGGCGCAGCCAGGTGTCGACCACGGTGTCCGGGTTCAGCGACACCGACTCGATGCCCTGGTCCATCAGCCACACCGCCAGGTCCGGATGGTCGCTGGGGCCCTGGCCGCAGATGCCCACGTACTTGCCCTTGGCGCGCGCGGCCGAGATCGCCATGGCGAGCAGCTTCTTCACCGCCGGATCGCGCTCGTCGAACAACTGGGCGACGATGGCCGAGTCGCGGTCCAGGCCCAGGCTGAGCTGGGTCAGGTCGTTGGAGCCGATCGAGAAGCCGTCGAAGATCTCCAGGAACTCGTCGGCGAGCAGCGCGTTGGACGGCACCTCGCACATCATGATGATCTTCAGGCCGTTCTGGCCCTGGCGCAGACCGTTCTTGGCCAGCACTTCGAGCACGCGGCGGCCTTCGTCCAGCGTGCGCACGAACGGGATCATGACCCAGCAGTTGGTCAGGCCCATCTGCTCGCGCACCTTCAGCACCGCCTGGCATTCCAGGGCGAAGGCGTCGGAGAAGCTCGGATCCACGTAGCGGCTGGCGCCGCGGAAGCCGATCATCGGGTTCTCTTCGTGCGGCTCGTAGCGCGAGCCGCCGATCAGGTTGGCGTATTCGTTGGACTTGAAGTCCGACAGGCGCACGATCACCGGGTGCGGCGCGAACGAGGCGGTGATGGTGGCGATGCCCTCGGCCAGGCGGTCCACGTAGAACTGCACCGGGTCGCCGCCATAACCGGCGATCTTCTCGTCGATCTTCTTCTTGGTCGCCGGATCCTGCGCGGTGTATTCCAGCAGCGCCTTGGGATGGATGCCGATGTGGCTGGCGATGATCATTTCCAGGCGCGCCAGGCCGACGCCGGCGTTGGGCAGCATGGCGAAATCGAACGCGCGCTCCGGGTTGGCGACGTTCATCATCACCTTCAGCGGCGCCGGCGGCATCTTGTCCAGATCGGCGACGTGGCGCTCGAAGGGCAGGGTGCCGTCGTAGATGAAACCGGTATCGCCCTCGGCGCAGCTGACCGTGATCGCCTCGCCGTCCTTGATCGTGTCCAGCGCATTGCCGGTGCCGACCACGGCCGGCACGCCCAGCTCGCGGGCGATGATCGCCGCGTGGCAGGTGCGGCCGCCGCGGTTGGTGACGATGGCCGCCGAACGCTTCATCACCGGTTCCCAGTCCGGGTCGGTCATATCGGCCACCAGCACGTCGCCGGGCTGCACGCGCGCCATGTCGTCCAGGCTGCGCACCACGCGGGCCACGCCGCTGCCGATCTTCTGGCCGATCGCGCGGCCCTCGGCGATCACCTGGCCGCGCTGCTGCAGCTGGTAGCGCTCGATCTGGGTGGCCTTGGCGCGCGACTTCACCGTTTCCGGGCGCGCCTGGACGATGAACAGCTTGCCGCTGACGCCGTCTTTGGCCCATTCGATGTCCATCGGGCGGCCGTAATGCTTTTCGATCACCAGCGCCTGCTTGGCCAGCTCGTGCACATCGGCGTCGTCGATCGAGAACCGCGCGCGCAGCTCGGCCGGGGTGTCCTCGATACGCACGCGCTCGCCGGGCTGGTCGGAATAGACCATGCGCAGCTGCTTGGCGCCCACGGAGCGGCGCAGGATCGCCGGCTTGCCCTGGCTCAGGGTGGGCTTGTAGACGTAGAACTCGTCCGGGTTGACCGCGCCCTGGACCACCATCTCGCCCAGGCCGTAGCTGGAGGTGATGAAGACCACGTCGCGGAAGCCCGATTCGGTGTCCAGGGTGAACAGCACGCCGGAGGAACCGACGTTGGAGCGCACCATCAGCTGCACGCCGGCGGACAGGAACACGTCCTCGTGCTTGAAGCCGTGGTGCACGCGGTAGGCGATGGCGCGGTCGTTGTAGAGGCTGGCGAAGACCTCCTTGACCTTGCGCACCACGTCGTCCTCGCCGGTCACGTTCAGGAAGGTTTCCTGCTGGCCGGCGAAGGAGGCGTCGGGCAGGTCCTCGGCGGTGGCCGAGGAGCGCACCGCCACGGCCACGTCGCTGCCGCCGTTGTCGGCGCAGAGCTGGCGGTAGGCGGCGCGGATGTCCCGGTCCAGGTCGGGCTGCAGCGGCGCATCGATGACCCAGCCGCGGATCTCGCCGCCGGCCTGGGTCAGCGCCGGCACGTCTTCCACGTCCAGCGTGGCCAGGCGGTCGTAGATGCGCTGGTGCAGGTCGTTGTGGGCGATGAAGTCCTTGAACGCCTCGGCGGTGGTGGCGAAGCCGCCCGGCACCGATACCCCCAGCCCGGCCAGGTTGCCGATCATCTCGCCCAGCGAGGAATTCTTGCCGCCGACGCGGGCCAGATCGTTAAGGCGCAGCGCGTGCAGCCAGAGGATGTTCTCGTTCAAGGCACTCTCCGAGGGGGGATCGGCGCGTCCGGCCGCGCCAAGCGGATATGATCGCCGCTGCGTCGGGTGCATACAAGCTTGATCCGATGGGGTTTTTCGTATTGGGCGCCCGGTTCGGGCGGGTTTTGACGGGGTAGGCGATGGCAGGCATGCGACCGGTTTTCTACGTTTCCGACGGCACCGGCATCACCGCCGAGACCATAGGCCACAGCCTGCTGACCCAGTTCACCGACACCCGCTTCGTCACCGACCGCATCCCCTTCGTCGACAGCGTCGAGCGCGCGCGCGAGGTGGCCGAGAAGATCCGACTCGCCGGCGAAACCCATGGCGTACGCGCCGTGGTCATCAATTCCTGCATGGACGGCGACGTGGGCGCGGCCCTGGCCGAGAGCGGGGCGCTGATGCTGGACGTGTTCGCCCCGTTCATCGAGCCGCTGGAGCGCGAACTGGAGCAGACCCGCCAGCGCCACATTGGCCGCGCCCATGGCCTGGTCGATTTCGACACCTACCACCGCCGCATCAATGCGATGAACTTCGCCCTGACCCACGACGACGGCCAGAGCGTGGATTACGCCGAAGCCGACCTGATCCTGGTCGCGGTATCGCGCGCGGGCAAAACCCCCACCTGCGTTTATCTGGCGTTGCATTACGGCATCCGTGCGGCCAACTACCCGCTGACCGAGGAAGACCTGGAGCACGACCGCCTGCCGCCGCGCCTGCGCCAGCACCGCGGCAAGCTGTTCGGCCTGACCATCGACCCGGTGCGGCTGCAGCAGATCCGCCAGGAGCGGCGGCCGAATTCGCGCTACGCCCAGTTCGAGACCTGCAAGCGCGAGGTCGCCGCGGCCGAGGCCATGTTCCGCGCCGAGCGCATTCCCACGCTCAGCACCACGCATACCTCGATCGAGGAGATCTCGAGCAAGGTGCTCACCACGCTGGGGATACACCGCGAGATGTTCTGAAGGCCCGGGAGGGCAGGGCGGAAAGCGTTTTTTCCGGCCCGCGGGCGTTGCGGCGTGAACCCTTAACTTAGGCCTGTCGGCGCGATGCGTCAACGCTGCCGCGCGACGCTGCGCGCGTGTAGCATCGGCCGCATGACATCGTTAGTCGCCCACCCCGCACGCATCCCCCGGCTCACCCGCTTCGGCTGGCTGATGGGGCTGTACGCCGAGAACTACCGCCGCCTTACGCGCCTGTTCGCGCCGGCCGATCTCGCGCCCGGCATCTACCGTTCCTCGATCGGCGACGGCCTGGATCTGCAGCTGGACGTGATCGAGCAGCACCGCTACACCACCGAACTGCGCCTGACCTACGCGCTGCTGGACCCGGTCACCGGCGAGCCCGATCCCTCCGCCTGGCTGCGCCTGTACAACGACGCGCACCAGCTGGAAGCCACGAACTGCTATGTGGGCCGCCGCTGGCAGGACGTGATCGGCATGTACCCGCCGCCGGCGGAACTGATCGGCCACCGCATGCGCATGAACACTTTTCTCGGAAAGTGGCTCGAGTATCTAGCGGAGCGGGGCCATGGCATGGCAACATTGCGCCCCGTCGAGATTCGAACGCCGGAAACGCCTCTCCTGGAGGCTGCCCTCACATAGGGGGTCCGGCGGGGGGGCAAAAAAATTTAGCGATGAACGCTTGACGACATCGCTGAACGCCCGCTAGAATTTTCGTCTTTCCAGCACGTGGGGCCATAGCTCAGCTGGGAGAGCGCTACAATGGCATTGTAGAGGTCGCCGGTTCGATCCCGGCTGGCTCCACCACTCTTCGGAACTGAAAGGGTTTCCGCGGGGTGTTTGCAGGAACACCAGTTTTGTCCCCATCGTCTAGAGGCCTAGGACATTACCCTTTCACGGTAGCGACCGGGGTTCGAATCCCCGTGGGGACGCCAATTGAACAAGCACCTAGGGCTCGGGAAACCGGGCCCTAAGTGTTTTTGGCGTTTCGCACTCCGCAATGTTGCGGATGGCAGCCAGAGGTCGGTGGCCCGGGAATCTTGCAGGCGGCGCTGAAGGCAGATGTCGCCAGAGCAGCAGCTCACTCGTGCCCAAGGGCACCGCCTCAGCTTCAGGACGGCGCCTGTGCACGTTCCTTCGGAACAATTGCCGCAACGGTCAACAGCGAACTTCGGTCTCGAACCCGTCTGTTCGGCGCAAGCGGCGCGGGTGGTGCTTGGCGAATAGGGCCACGCCCAATTCCGATCTGTTGATGATCGATTGATACACGCGCGCACCGATGCGAGTGCACTCGTCGCCGCCCGCTTTAGCCGCGATCAGTGCGCACTACGCCCAAGTCGTTATCGACAGAATTCGGCACAGCAAAAGTGCCCCTATTCGTCACTGTCGAGCAAATACTACTTAGCGAATGCACGGCTGTTGTTTACGCGATGCGCGGCGTGAAAAATGATCGTCGAAAAGCGGGGATTTCGTGTTTACCATCGGCTGCGAACTCAACGGCAACCGCGTTTTCTCCAAGCAGCTGGTGCGATCCGCAAGTCCAGGCGTCATGCGCAGTCCGACGTGCAAATAACCGCAAGCCTTTTCGCCGCTGTGGGCGCACAAAGCCCAGCAGGTGAAACCATGGTGCAAAGAGCGCTTCTTCGTGCTTCGATCTTCGCGCTCGGGCTAATCCTGGCGCCCTACCAGGTGGCTGGAGCGCAGGAGCCCCTCGTAGACACGTATGCCGCCATGCTGGCCGAGTTCTCCGATCGAGGTATCACCAACGAGCAACGGCATGATCGCCTGCTGGAGCACTACGCGCTTGCGTCTGCAACGCTCGGGAAGGCGGGGTCCGCTTCAGATGAAGCGTTGCGGTCCGCCTTTTCCATGAGCGAAGCCATGCTCATTGCCGAACTCGGCTACAGCCTGCCGGATGCGCAGCGTTACGTCGACGATATGAGCGCCGTGTTCAAGGAGCTCGCGCGACGTGGCGAGGCTACAACCGAACAACGCGACGCCATGATGGGTGCGCACCTTTCGGTGTGGCAGGTCGAAGCGGCGATGCGTTTGGCGACCGGCAAAACCAGGCTCAAGGGCAATGAAATCGTTGCGCTCAAGCGTTCCGGCAACTTCGATCCGTCCATTCCCGCCGTAGTCGACGTTTCGGGTAAGGACAGGGTTGCGCGTGTGGAATCGTTCGAGCCGAAGAAGGGTCCGCTGGTGATTGTTTCCGCCGGTTGCCATATCGCGCTCAAGTCGGCGGAGACGATCTCCGCCGATCCTGCTTTGAGCGCAGCGCTTCGCCGGGCGAATGTGCTTTGGTTGTCTCCTGCATCCGTCACTCTGAGTGTGGCGACGATCGCGGAGTGGAATGCACGCTTTCCCGACGCCAGGATGCATGTGGCATTCGACAACTCCAGATGGGCCGGCGTCGATTTCGCGCGGCTGCCGTCTTTTCATTTCTATCTGGATGGCCGTTTGGTGACGAAGATCAACGGCTGGAGCAGCGACGGCGAAGCGACGATGAAGCGCATCGAGCAGGCGCTTAAAACCATCGGGGTGGAGGTCATGCCGGCAAACGGGCCGACGACCATCGGTGGCGATTGATCCGATAGGTCCGTAGGCGCGGCGCGTTCGGCGTTGCGCGATTCCGATCTATTCGATGTGCTCAATGCTGCTTTGCTTGAGGCGTTCGAGATGATCGCGCATTTCTTGGAGCTGTTCGGCCGTGTGGCCTTGCCATTCGTCTACCTCACCGATCACACGGAACGGCTCGCGCGAGCGATATGACTTGGTCGGATTGCCGGGAAAGCGCTTGTCGGTGAGGTTGGGGTCGTCTTCGATGGCGCCGGTGGGTTCGACGATGTAGATGCGGCCGCGGCCTTCGCCGACGGCGAGTTCGGCGCCCCAGGTCGCGGCGTCCAAGGTGGCGCTCAGGTAGACGAAGGCGGCGTTTTTGCGCTGGCCGTAGTTGGAGGCGTAGCCGGGGGCGATGAGGTCGCCGGCTTTCAGGTCGGCCTTGGTGCCGTGGTAGTAGGTGGGCGCTGGGGTCGTCATGGCGTCGCTCCGGTGGGCTGTCGTGTCGACAGGCCGGCGATGCTGCAGCAGGCCTGGGGCCTTGCCGCAAGCCCCCAGGCGTTATATAAATTGGTTGTGGGAGGCGCCGGGCGCCTCCCATTTTCGTTTCTGGGGCCGCGAGTCAGGGGTCCAGGTGGGGCCGGATCAGGCCCTCGAACCAGTCGACGAAGGCGGTCAGGCGGCGCGAGCGCTGGCGGCGGTGCGGGTACAGCGCCGACACCGCCATCGCTCCCGCGCGGTAGGCGGGCATGACCTCGACCAGTTCGCCGCGGTCGAGCAGGTGCTGCACGTCGAAGCGGGGCACCTGGATCAGGCCCAGACCGGCGCGACAGCTGGCGATGTAGCTTTCGGCGTTGTTGACCAGGACGCGGCTGGGCAGGGCGACGGTGTGCGTGTGGCCGTCCTGTTCGTATTCCCAATGCAGCTCGCGCCCGGTGGTGGGCGAGGCGTAACCCACCGACCAGTGCCCGCGCATCAGATCTTCGGGCGAGTCGGGTAGGCCGAACTCGCGCAGGTAAGCGGGGCCGGCGCAATTGATCAGGGCGATGCGGCCCAGCGGACGCACCACCAATTGGCTGTCCTGCAAGTCGCCGACGCGGATCGCGCAGTCCACGCCCTCGTGCACCAGGTCGATCATGCGGTCGCTGGAGCCCAGCGCCAGTTGCAGGCGCGGATAGCGGCGCAGCAGGCCGGGCAGGGCGGGTGCGATCAGGCGGCGGGCGATGCGGCTGGGCACATCCACGTTCAGGCGGCCGGCGACTTGGCGCTGGCGGGTCTGGAACAGTTGCTGGATATCCTCGGCCTCGGCCAGCAACGGGCGCACGCGTTCGAGCAGTTGCGCGCCGTCGGCGGTGAGCCGGACTTCGCGCGTGGTCCGGTGCAGCAGGCGCACGCCCATGGCGCGTTCGAGTTGCTGGATCGCCAACGACACCGTAGCGCGCGGCAGGTCCAGGGCGTGGGCGGACTTGATGAAACTGCCCATCTCAGCGATCTGCACGAACACGCGGTATTGATCAAGGATGTCCAAGGACGTGGCTCCGGCCTGGGGTGCGCTGTGCGACGGTGCAGCTCGCCTGCGGCTCACCGCACCCTACCGCAATGGCCGCTGGGTGGCCTTACTTAGTGGTGTACCCGCCGTTGATCAGCAGGGTCTGGCCGGTGATCCACCAGCCGTCGGAGACCAGGAAGCGGATGAAGGGCACCACGTCCTGGATGTCGGTCAGGCCGGTCTTGGAAAACGGCGACAGCGCCGCGGCGGTCTGGTGGTAGGCCACCGCGTCGGCGCCTTCGGCCGGGTAGAAGAACGGCGTGTCCATCGGGCCCGGGCCCACGGCGGTCACCGAGATGCCGCGCTCGCCGTATTCCTTGGACGCGGCACGGGTGTAGTGCTCCACCGGCGCCTTGGTGCCGGCGTAGGCGGCGTAGTAGGGCGTGAACGCGCCCAGCAGCGAGGTGACCAGGGTGCAGATCTTGCCGTTGTCGTTGACGTGCTTGCCGGCCTGCTGCAGGAAGAAGAACGCCGACTTCGAGTTCACCGCCGTCATCTCGTCGTACTCGGCTTCGCTGATGTCGACGAAGGGCTTCTTCAGCACCTTGCCCACGGTGTTGATGGCGATGTCGGGGCGGCCGACCGCGGCGATGGTGTCTTCGAACAGTTTGGCTACAGCACCGGCGGTGGTCAGATCCGCCTGCAGTGCCACCGCCTCGGCGCCGGCGGCCTTGACCGCGGCCACGGTAGCCTCGGCATCGGCGCGCGTGGCCGCACTGTTGTAGTGGACGGCCACGGCCTTGACGCCGTGCTGGGCCAGATCGCGGGCGATCAGGCCGCCCAGGTTCTTGGCGCCGCCGGCGATCAGCGCGACTTTGCCGTTGAGGGAATGGTCTGCCATGGGCGTCTCCGTTGAGTGGGCGGAGACTGAATTTTAGGTAGCGTTCGCGTGCCTATTGGCCACCGCAAATTGGATGGATTGTCCAGGAAAGCCGACCAATCGCGGGCATGGAAAAATGCGGCAGACTGGGCGCGTTGGACCAACGACAGGGGATGCCCATGGACGGAGTGAAGTTCGAACTCGCGCTCAAGCGACTGACGCGCGAGCGCGATGCCTGCCAAGAGCTGGGAATGCGCGCACTGCATCAGGCCGCGATCGACAAGACGCACGCAGCGGCCCGAATGTATCTGGACTTGACCGCGGCGGGCATTGAAGAGGCCAGGCGCTATTCCGAATGGATGGAGGAAAGGACACAACGGTTTCGAATCGACGGCGACGCTCTAGAGCGCGAAGTCGATTTGTTGCTGCAACGCCAGCAAGCAGATCCGAAAATCGCAGACACGCCGGAGTTCAAGATCGATCAAAACTTCTTGTGGCTCCGCAGCATGACGCTGCAAATGCAAGGCGACCACCTTGCGCTCGACGGGCAAATGCATCAGCACACCGCCGACGAGGTTGGGCGATTGCTCGCCGCGCTGTTCGACAAGGTGCTGGATCCGGAACCGAACGAATCGACGATTGCGGGGATGAAATCCGCGTTCGGCTTCGGCGCCGGCATCGCCCTAGGTGCAGTGGTCGACATGCCGGCCAGGGTTTTGGCGTTTTATCGCAGGCATGCCGTCCGTGCCGCGCAGACCGATCTGCACCTGCGCTACCTGTCGGCCTACCAGACCGCCCTGGACAGATGGATCGCACAGGCGCAAACCATGACCCATCGCTTGCGCGAGGCCATTTACGAATGAGCTGATCGGGGCCCCGGCGGGTTCGAACTCGCGCCCGCCGCCGTTTAATGCACCGCTTCGTTACCGCCGCTCACCGACTCCAACGACGGGCGCTGGCCCTCGGCCAGTTCCTTTTCGAACTCGGCCTCGAACTGCTCGAAGCTCAGACCACGGTCCGCCGCTTCCTGCGCGGCGGCGGCGCTGAGGGCCGGGGAGAAGGTCAATCGCACCGATTGGCCCTCGCGCTCGTGCAGGGCGGCGGCGCGCTTGAGCATGATCAGCACCTTGGCGGCGCTGTCGGAACCGCCGACGATGCGGCCGTCCAGGCCCAGGGTCCATTCGCCGTCGCGGCGGACGATGCCGCCCAGCAACTGGCCTTCGCGGCCGCGCAGTTCGGCATGCGGTTCGATCGACGGGGCGGCCGGGGCTGCGTGGGCGGCTTTGGCGGCCTTACGCTTTTTGGCGTCGCGACGGGCTTTGGAGTGGATCGACATGGCGTGGTTCCTGGCGCCGCGACCGGCCCGATGACCGCATCATAGCCCGGCCCCGGTCGCGGCGCCGTCACGCGGGCGCCGCGGCCAGGGCGGGTTCAGGCCTTGCGTGCGGCGCCCAGGCGCAGGGCGTTGGCCACCACCGACACCGAGCTCAGGCTCATCGCCAGCGCCGCGATCATCGGGCTCAGCAGCGCGCCCGTGAGCGGGTACAGCGCGCCTGCGGCGATCGGCACGCCCAGCGCGTTGTAGAGAAAGGCGAAGGCCAGGTTCTGCTTCATGTTGGCCACCGCCGCGGCGGAGATCGAGCGCGCACGCACGATGCCGTTGAGGTCGCCCTTGACCAGGGTGACCTGGGCGCTGGCCATGGCCACGTCGGTGCCGGTGCCCATGGCGATGCCGACATCGGCCGCGGCCAGCGCGGGCGCGTCGTTGATGCCGTCGCCGGCCATGGCCACGCGCCGGCCCTGGGCCTGCAGGCGCCGCACCAGTTCGGCCTTGTCCTGCGGCCTCGCTTCGCCGTGGACTTCGGCTATGCCCAGCGCGCGGCCGACCGCACGTGCGGTGGTCTCACCGTCGCCGCTGGCCATCACCACACGCACGCCGGCGGCGCGCAAGGCCTCGATGGCGGCGGCGCTGCTGGCCTTGATCGGGTCGGCCACCGCCAGCACGCCGGCGATGCGGCCGTCCACGGCCAGGAACATGGCGCTGGCGCCGTCCTGGCGCAGCGCTTCGGCGCGCTCGGCCAAACCTTGCAGATCGACGCCGTCCTGCGCCATCAGGGCGGCGTTGCCCAAGGACAGCGAGCGCTGGCCGATGCGGCCGCGCACGCCCAGACCGGTGGCCGAATCGAAGTCCTGTACATGGTCCAAGACCAGCCCATGGCCGCGTGCCGCCGCCACCAGCGCCGCCGCCAGCGGATGTTCGCTGCCCCGGTCCAGGCTCGCGGCCAGGCGCAGCACTTCGTCGGCCTCGTAGCCGGGCGCGGCCACCGCCTCGCGAAACGCGGGCCGGCCCTGCGTGAGCGTGCCGGTTTTGTCGACGATCAGCGTATCGATACTGCGCAGGCGCTCGATCGCCTCGGCATCGCGGAACAGCACGCCGGCCTGCGCCGCGCGGCCGCTGGCGACCATGATGGACATAGGCGTGGCCAGGCCCAACGCGCAAGGGCAGGCGATGATGAGCACCGCCACCGCGTTGAGCACGCCGTAGGTCCACGACGGCTCGGGGCCGAACAGACCCCAGCCCAGCAGGGTGGCCAACGCCACCGCCAGTACCGCCAATACGAACCAGAACGCGACCCGGTCGGCCAGGCGCTGCATCGGCGCGCGCGAGCGCTGCGCCTGCGCGACCAGTTGCACGATCTGTGCGAGCACGGTGTCCGAGCCCACGCGCGCGGCGCGCATGACCAGGCTGCCGCTGCCGTTGAGCGTGGCGCCGATCAGGCGGTCGCCGATCTGCTTGCTCACCGGCACGGGTTCGCCGGTGAGCATGGATTCGTCCACGCTGGAACGGCCGTCCACGACGTCGCCGTCCACCGGCACTTTTTCGCCGGGGCGCACGCGCAGGCGATCGCCGACCTGCACCTCGGACAGCGCCACGTCCTCTTCGCTGCCGTCATCGCGCAGGCGACGTGCATGCGCGGGCGCCAAGCCCAGCAACTGCTTGATCGCGGCGGAGGTCTTGGAACGTGCGCGCAACTCCAACAGCTGCCCCAGCAGGGTCAGCGAGACGATCACCGCGGCGGCTTCGAAGTACACGCCCACGCGGCCGTGTTCGCGGAACGAGGCGGGGAACAGGTCCGGCGCCAGCGTGGCCACCACGCTGTAACCGAATGCCGACGCCACGCCGATGCCGATCAGCGTCCACATATTGGGGCTGCGGTTGCGGATCGAGGCCACGGCGCGTTCGAAGAACGGCCAGCCCGCCCACAGCACCACCGGCGCGCTCAGCGCCAGTTCCAGCCAGGTGCGCAGCTCCACCGATAGCGCGTTCCAGCGGTGGCCGAACATCGCCAGCGCCAGCGTCGCCAGGCTCAGCGGCAGGGTCCAGGCAAAGCGGCGGCCGAAGTCGCGCAGTTCGGGATTCTCTGCCTCCTCCAGGCTGGGCAGCTCCGGTTCCAACGCCATGCCGCACAGCGGGCAGGTGCCGGGGCCGACCTGGCGCACTTCGGGGTGCATCGGGCAGGTGTAGATGGCGCCCTCGGGCGCTGCGACGGCGGGTTGGGGCGCCAGGTAACGCGGCGGATCGGCGATGAATTTCTCGCGGCAACGCGCCGAGCAGAACGCGTAATCCTCGCCCTGATGATGACTGTGATGCGGCGTCCGGGTGGGATCCACGCGCATGCCGCAGACCGGGTCCAGCACCGTGGCCGCGTCGCTGGCGGCGTGCTTGTTGGCGCAGCAGGAATGCGGCGCCGGCGCGTCCGGCTTCAGCGCGTGAGCGTGACGATCGTGGCCGTGATGGGCGTGGCTCATGCCGCGTCCTCCTCCTGCGCCAGCGCGGCCAGGATCGGGCAGCGCTGCAGGGCGCCGTGGCCCGGGCAGGCGTCGACCAGCTGGCGCAGACCGTCGCGCACGCGGCTCAACTCGGCCAGCTTGCGCTCCACGTCGGCGAGCTTTTCGTTGGCGGCGGCCTTGAGTCCGCCCATGTCGTCGTCGCGGCGCGAGGACAGTTCCAGCAGATCGCGGATTTCGGTCAGGGTGAAGCCCAGCGCCTTGGCCCGGCGCAGGAAGCGCAGGCGGTCGACGTCGCGCTCGTCGTAAGCGCGGTAGCCGGAGGCCTGGCGTTCGGGCAGCGGCAGGATGCCGTTGCGTTCGTAGTAGCGCACGGTGTCGATGGCGACGCCGGCGCGTTTGGCGAGTTGGCCGATCTGCATGGCTGCAGTTCCTTCAGCGATGGAATGGCGGCAGTCTCGGCTCTGGACCATGGTCCAGAGTCAAGCCCTGCATGCGGCGGCGGGCGGGCGCCGCCGCCTGCGGTTCAGCCGCCGTGGCGGGCGTAGGCGCGGGTGCCGCCGTCGCGGCCGATCAATTCGACCGTGTACGGTTGCACGCGCCCGTCGGGCAACTCCATGCCGGGCGAGCCGGCAGGCATGCCCGGCACCGCCAAACCGCGCGCCTGCGGCTTTTCCCGCAGCAAGCGGACGATGTCCGCCGCCGGCACGTGGCCTTCGACGAAATAGCCGCCGACCTCGGCGGTA
This sequence comes from Lysobacter silvisoli, assembly GCF_003382365.1. Taxonomy (NCBI): domain Bacteria; kingdom Pseudomonadati; phylum Pseudomonadota; class Gammaproteobacteria; order Lysobacterales; family Lysobacteraceae; genus Lysobacter; species Lysobacter silvisoli. The sequence goes on from NZ_QTSU01000001.1 coordinate 1,097,466, forward strand.
TGACAGGAGCCCTTGCCGTACGGCACGCCCAAGCGTTCCTTGATCGGATGCAGGTTGTCGTGGTCGCGCACTTCCACGGTAAAGCCTGCGGCGCGCACGTGATCCACCCACAGCGAACAGCAGCCGCAGGTGGGGTTCTTGTGCACGATCATTTTCGGCAGGGCCGCTGTTGCGGTCGCAGGCGCTGCAGCGGCCGTGGGCGCGGTGGCGACGGCCGCAGCGGCTGCCGCCCTCGGTGCCGCTGCCTGCGCCATCGGGCTCGCGCGGTCGTGGCAGGCCGACAAGGCGAGCGCGCCGGTTAGAACCAGCAGGCCGCGTTCAATGCGCATGCTCGTGCTCCCCGTGAGCTGGCTCGGCCGGCGGCGCGCGCTTGGGCTTGGCTTCGGTCTTCGGCTCGTGCTCGTGCTGTTTGCCGTCGGCATGGCGATGCACGGCGGGTGAGGGCGCCTTTTCTTGCTCGGCCGAGGGCATGAGGGCGGAATGCTCATGAGCCTCCATCTCCTTGCCTTCGTGACGGCCGTGCCCGCCGCCAGCGGCCGGCGTTTCTCCGCCGCCGTGCGCGTGTCCGCCGCTTTCGGCGACCAGTTGCCGGTATTGCGCCCCATCCAGCTTGGGCAGCTGCTGCAGCAGCGCCGCCATGTTCCAGATGTAGTCGTCGCCCATGCTATGGCCCCAGGCCGGCATGCCCGAGGCCTTGATGCCGTGCTTGATCGCCCAGAACGCACGCGCCGCTTCCACCGGCGTACGGCTGAGATTGGGCGGAGCGGGGTAGAGGCCGCGGCTGAGTTCGCTGCTCTCCACGCCGGGGGCCAGATGGCAGCCCGCGCACATGGCGTCGTAGTTGCCCGCGCCCTGGCGGATGCGGGCCGGATCGTCGAGGTCCGCTGGCACCTGCAGTTCGCTGGCGCGCGCGTCGATGGAGCGGTCGCGCACCGTTTCCAGCATGGCGTAGACCGGTCGCGTGTGCGGAGAGTCCGCGCCGACGTCGTAAGCGCCGGACCACACATAGGCGCCGGCCGCTGCAACCGCCGCCAGGCCCAGGCCGCCGATCAGCAGATAAGTCCGTTTGCTCATGGCCGCGCCCTCAGAACCAGACCCGCACGCCAGCGACCACACGGTTGTCGCTGACGGCTTCGCCCTCGTCGCGACGCAGATCGGCGGTGGCGCCGAAGCTGCGTTCGTGGACCACGCCCACGTAGGGCGCGAAACGGCGGTGGAATTCGTAGCGCAGGCGCAAGCCGGCTTCGAGCTTGCTGAAGCCCTGGCCGACGCCGCGTGCGATGTCGTCGCGGCTGTTGAACTCGGCCTCCACCACCGGCTGCAGGATCAGGCGATTGGTCAGCAGCACGTCGTACTCGGCCTCGATGTTCGCCGCCACCCGGCCGGATGCGCCGATGTAGGCGGTGGCCTGCACTTCGAACTTGTACGGCGACAGGCCTTGCACGCCCACCGCGATCCAGTCCTGCGAGCCGCCGGGCTGGAAGTCGTGCTTGGCGCCCACCACCACGTCCCACCACGGCGACACGCTGCGGCCGTACAGCACCTCCAGGTCGGCCGATTCGGTACGCCCGTCTTCGCGTTCGCCTTCGCTGCGCAACCACAGCCGGTTGAGGTCGCTGCCGAACCAGGCACCGGCTTCCCAGGCCTGGCTGCGGCCATGGTCGGCGTCGCCGGTTTCCAGACGGTCGAGCAGCACGTAGCTGGTGAACTCGCGCGCGTGCTCCATGTGCTGGCTGATCGGCGGGAACGCGGCGGCGCGGTCGGCGTCGGTGATCGGCGGAATCGGCTCGCGCGGTTGCTGCGGCGCGTCCGGGCCGTGACCCATCTTGGAATGGTCCATCTGCGAGTGGTCCATGCCGGCGTGCGGATCGTCTTTCGCGGCGGCCGGCGCGTGGCCCATCTTCGAATGGTCCATGCCCGAGTGCCCTTCGTCCTTCGCGGGCGCGGGGCCATGGTCCATTTTGGAATGGTCCGTCTTCGAGTGGTCCATCGCTTCGGGCTGCGCCTCGTCTTTGACCGGCGCGGCATGCCCCATCTTCGAATGGTCGTGCGCGTCCTGCGCCTGCTGGGTTTCGGCCGTCTTCGACGGATCGGGCGGCGTGTGGCCGGCGTGGTGCTGGGCCTGGGCGGCGCCGGCGAAAACCAGCATCAGCGCGGCCGCCAGCGCGGCGCGTTGCGGGGTGCGAAGAGCGCTCATTCTTCCACCCTCACTTCGCGCATCATGCCCGCTTCCATGTGGTAGAGCAGATGGCAGTGGTAGGCCCAGCGGCCCAGCGCGTCGGCACGCACGCGATAGCTGCGGCGCGTGCCAGGCGGCATGTCGATGGTGTGCTTGCGCACCAGGAACTCGCCGTTCTCGTCCTCCAGGTCGCTCCATAGACCATGCAGGTGGATGGGGTGGGTCATCATGGTGTCGTTGATCAGGGTGATGCGCATGCGCTCGCCGTAGTTCAGGCGTAGCGGCTGCGCGTCCATGAACTTCTTGCCGTCGAACGACCAGGCGAACTTCTCCATATGCCCGGTCAGGTGCAGCTCCAGGGTGCGGCCTGGCTCGCGGCCGTCGGGGTCCTCGAACAGGCTCTTCAGGTCGGCGTAGCGCAGCACGCGGCGGCCGTTGTCGCGCAATCCGATGCCGGGGTCGTCCAGGCGCGGCGTGGGGCTCATGGTCTGCATGTCGATGAGCGGATTGCCGTTCTCGCTGGCCGGATGCGCGCCGCCCTGCGCGCTACCGTGCGCGCTGTGGTCCATGCCGGCCATGTCCGCCATGCCCATGTTGGCGCCGCAGCCGCCTTCGGCCATGACCTTGCCGCCGCCGTGCGCGCCGTGACCCATGCCGCCGTGGCCCATGTCGTCCATGGTCAGGATGGTGCGCGGGTCCGGCGCGGGCACGGGCGCCTGCAGGCCTTCGCGCACGGCCAGGGTGCCGCGCGCATAACCGGTGCGGCCCATGTCCTGGGCATAGATAGTGTAGGCGTCCTGGCCGGAGGGCTCGACGATCACGTCGAAGGTCTCCGCCACCGCGATGCGGAACTCGTCCACCGTGACCGGATGGATGTATTGGCCGTCGGCCGCCACCACGGTCATCTTCAGGCCCGGTATGCGCACGTCGAAATAGCTCATCGCCGAGCCGTTGATGAAGCGCAGCAGCACCTTCTCGCCGGAGCGGAACAGGCCGGTCCAGTTGCCGGCCGGTGCGGCGCCGTTCATCAGGTAGGTGTAGGTGTTGCCGTTGACGTCCGACAGATCGGTCGGCGTCATCCGCATGCGTCCCCAGTCGCCGCGGTCGCGCAGCGTCGCCGACAGGCCGTTGGCGCTGACGTCACGGGCGAAGTCGCCGACCGTGCGCTTATACGTGTTGTCGTAGTCCGACATCTTCTTCAGGCGCCGGAACAGCGCGGCCGGATCCAGGTCGGTCCAGTCCGACAACAGCACCACGTGCTCGCGGTCGAAGCGGTACGGCGGCGGCGTGGCCGGGTCGATCACGATCGCGCCGTACAGGCCGGACTGCTCCTGGAACAGCGAATGGCTGTGGTACCAGTAGGTGCCGGACTGGTTGAGCTGGAAGCGGTAAGCGTAGGTCTCGCCGGGGCCGATGCCGTCGAAGCTCAGGCCGGGCACGCCATCCATGTTGGCCGGCAGGATGATGCCGTGCCAATGAATCGAACTGGTGTCGCGCAGGCGGTTGGCCACGCGCAGGGTCACGATCTCGCCCTCGCGCCAACGCAGGATCGGCGCGGGCAGCGAGCCGTTGACGGTGATGGCCGAACGCACCCGGCCGGTGAAGTTCACCGGCGCGGCGTCGATGGCCAGGTCGAAGTCGCGGCCGCGCAGTTCCTGCGGAGCGCGCGCCAGCGTGGGCGCGGCGAACGCGGGGCTGCGCCAGCCGCCCAGTCCGGCGGCGACGCCGCCGAGGGCCAAGCCGGTGACGAAACGCCGGCGCTGGGGCTGCGCCGGACGGTCCGGCCGGAAGCCGGAGGAATCGAAAGACATGTCGTGCTCCACGATGGGGGCGTTGGCCGGCGGAGGCCGGCGACGAACGCAGGGGCGCGCGCCGATACGACGCACAGCCGCAATCGCGCCGCGAACGCGGCGCCGGGCGCACTTAGCCGATGGGAGGTCGGATGGGGTAGGGCAGAGCCGGCGGGGCGTGTCCGGCCGGACGCGGCGGCGCGATCGACGCATGGCCGATCTCGCTGCCCAGCACCGCCACTGCCGCAGCGGCCACGGGCGCCGGCTGCAGGCAGTCGCAGGTGCAAGTTGAGGTCTGGCAGCAATCCGGCGCGTGGCCGTCGTGCCCCGCAGGCGCCGCTGGCGGTGCGCCGTGGTCCATGCCCGCCATGCTCATGCCTTCGTGGCAGGGCGGCAGTTCCGCGGCGGCAGCGGCCGCCGCCTGCGCCGCGGCGACGGCGGTGTGCAGATGATTGAGCTGCATCTGCGTGGACGCAGCCGCGTAGACCGACCCGTTCAGGATCAGGCCCAGGCACAGCAGCAGTCGCAGCAGGATCGCCATCGTGGGCATTTTAGCGCGCCCTGGTGCCGTGTGCAGCCTGAACCATGCTCCAGGGCGGCGGAAGCCTGCCCGCTGATGCCAGCGGGCAGGCGAATGCGGCTTACAGGAAGATGTAGCCCAACACGCCTTCCGATACCGCGTTCGGATTGCCCTCGCAGTTGGGGCTGTGGGTATCGAAGTGATGCGGCTGCCCTCGGGTGAAGCGGCAGCGGTACAGCGGCACCGTGCCCTCGATCTGAACCGTGCTCAGGTAGCCGGTGAATCCGTGCCAGGAGTTGGGTATCTGGCCCTCGCAGTTGACGTCCAGGGATGTGAACGGGCTAGGGTGCTTGCGCGGAACCTCGATCAGGCAGTTGTAGATCGGACGCGAGTTCTCGAACGGCGTCATGGAAACGAAACCCAGCGTCCCCTCCTTGTCGTAATAGAACTCCCAGGTGTTGGGCAGGTAGAACGCGGAGAAGTGGTAGCCCGAGCCGTTGTTGTGATTGAAGAAGTAGCGGTTCAGTTCGCGCAGCTGCACGCCCGGCGGCAGGGCAGCCAGGGTCACGTCGTTCGCCGGCTGCTGCGCCGGCACGGCCGCCGCTGGGGCCAGCAACGAGAGGCCCAGCAGAACGGGCAAGGCGAAGCGCTTGGGGGAGGTAAACATGTATTACTCCTTGAAAATGAGCGTCCAATGCTGCCGGCCCTTCATGGCCGCAGCGTCGGCGACATTAACCAGCCCGTCGGCGTTTTTCTTCGCGCTGCGCTGCCTTTGCGGCGACACGTGGCTCGATTGCGATGGATCGAACCGTCGTGCAACCGCGACGTGCGGCGAGACCGCGCACGATGCGCTTGCAGACGTTATGCGTTCGGCGCCGGGGGCGCTGCGCGGCATCCGAGCCGAGCCAAGGAGCGGGCACGCAGCCCGACCCCGGCCGGAATCGGGGCCAGGCTGCGGTCTTGTTTCACCTACTTATGGACCACGCTCTTGCTGGTGTTGTGGCCGTCCGGGTTCTGACTCATGGTCTGCTCGGCCAGGCTGTCCGTGCCGCGCCCAGCCAGCGTCATCTGCTGCCCCACCGCCAGATTGATGCTGATCGAGGCCTGGCCGATGGCTTTCAGCGCCTCGGTGTGGTTGGGCCCGGAATAGATGTTGTAGCCCTGGTTGACCGCGCTGACCACGGTCTCCTTGCCGGCGACAAAGGCGTGCGTAGGCGTGGCGTTGGTCACGCCGGTCAGTTTTAGCCGGTAGCTCAGTTCGGCGTTGAAGTTGTCGCGCACATGGCTGGCGGTGGCCTGGCGCTGTTCCCCTGGCAGATTCCAGTACGGGGCCGCATCGCGCACGAAGGTCTTGTCGGCGTCCACCGCCGCGCCCAAGTCCTTGGTGGACAGTTTCAACAAGTCTTCGGCCTTATGGCCGCTCAGCGACAGGAAGCTGCGCGGATTCGAGAGCAGGGCGTCCAAGTCCTGGCGCACATCCTTGGGATGCTCGTGCGCCGATTGCGAGGGGACACTGCTGCTGGCCCGTGCGGCGTCGTCCTTGCGCGCCGGCTGGCCGGGAGGGGCTATGCCCGCATCCTTGAGCGCGTCGTGGCCGTTCAGCGACTTGTAGGCCTGGGTCAGCACTTCATGGCGGTGTTGTTCGCTCATGCCCATATCGCCGGCCAGCGCGGTGATGTCGCGATAGCGATTGACGCGTGCGTCCTTGGTGTCCGGGAACCAGTTCATGTGCTGGCTGTCTTTCCCGTTGAGGTACCGGTTCATGCCCTTATAGGTGGCGTCGTCCGCACGATCCGAGTCGAACGCTCCGGACAGGTTGTTGACCTTGACTATCAGTTCCTGGGTCTTGGACTGACCCCCGTTGGCGCTGCCCATGTCTGTCCTCCGTGTGTAGACGGACCGCCCCATGGCGGCCGTGGGTGCCCGATCGATCATCATCGCGCAGCCGTGCGCAGACCGTGGTCGCGATCACGAAGCCGCAAGCCCGGAGCCAGGCGGCACGCGTTCCGGCCGGACGGTCGATCTCGGGTGCGGCGATCGGGAAGTCGTACCGGAGGTGTTTACAACCAGGCCACGGCGGCCCGCACGAGTTTGCGGTACCAGGGCATGCGCCGCTGGGATTTCCTGACCGCCGTTGGCGTCATCAGGCCGGCGGTGTCGACGATGTCATGGCGTATCTCCGCAAACTCATTGAGTCGGTGCAATGCCCTCACGCGTTGCGGGTCTACGGCAATCACGTTCTGCACCGCCCAATCCGGACTCACTTCGATCTTGCGCCGGCGTCGCGTGCACGGATCGAACAGCCAGATGCAGCTGCGGTGGATGTCGATCGCCGCGTACAGGCCGCGATCGAGATGCAGCACGTTCTGCAGCCATTCCCCCAAGCCCGCGCGGCTCTCCGCGGGAGCGCAGGCCTCGACCCGCAGCGCCATTTTCATGGTCAGGTGTTCGTCGAAGAAGATCACCCTGCCGCGACGCGTGTCGGTCACGATGTGGTCGCCCGCCCATCCGGGCTCGAACCCATGTGGATTGAGCAGGCCGCTCAGCGCCTCGCGCGACGCGCCCGAGCCGCGCTCGACCACGATCGCGCAGCCCTGATGGAACAACGTGACGAAGATGAGGTCGTCATGCCGATAGCAGGCATTGTTCAGATGCGTGGTCGTCAGGTAGGTAGGAAGCCCGAATCCCCCCCAGTGCTGCGCGTCGTTCACATTGATGCGTTTTCGAGTGTCCGCGCACGGACCCGACCGGCAGATGCGGATCCCCGCCGGCGACTTGTCGTAGCCGTGGTCCCATGCCGTCCATGTCCAGGTGAGTTCCCGAAGCCCAAGGTCGAATTCGAGCACCGAATCGAAGCCGGTCGAGGCGGTCAGCAGCCGTTGGCCATCAGCGGAGAAGTACACAGAGTGCAGCTGCGCGAACCAGGGGTTGCGGTACACATGCACGACTTCCGCACTGGTGTCGTAGACGCGGACCTCGTCGCCGGTGGCCACGGCCAGGCGGTCTCCGGCCTGATCCAGGCCGAACGGCTCTTTCAGTTCGATCGTTTGCGCGCAGCCATCGCCGAGCCCGTAGCGCACCAGTAACCCTTCGCGGTACGGGCGCGAGGTGCGCCCGCCCAATCCCTTCATCTGGCGTCCGTCGATCAGACGTTGTCGCATGATGCGATTGAGCGCCCGCTGCTTCTGGTGCTTGACCGAAAACAGAAGGTCGAGATGATTGCCCAGCGTGTCGTCCAAGCTATAGTCCGACAGCCGTTGCGTGCGCGATTTCCGCAGGATGCGCTTAAGCATCGGCGTTGCGCCGGAAGGCACTGGAAAGCCTGGATGCGCACGAGGATCGCGTGTGTATACTTCCGGGCGCATCGAGTTGGCCGACCGCGCGCCAAACTTGCGGGGTGAGCCGAGGATCGCGATGAAGCTGTTTGCTATTTCCGACATCCATATCGATTACCCCGACAATGCCCGCTGGGTCGACAACCTGTCGGACATGGACTACCGCGACGACATCCTGATTCTTGCCGGCGACATCACCGAAGACAGTAGCCTGCTCGCGTGGTGCCTGGGGCGCTTCGCCGCCAAGTTTCGCCAGGTGCTGTTCGTGCCCGGCAATCACGATCTGTGGGTTCGGCGCGAAGCCGCGGACATGTGTTCGCTGCGCAAGTTCGAACACGTGATGGCCATCGCCGAGGATTCCGGTGCGTCCAGTCGTCCCTACAGCTACGGGGACACGCTGGTCGTGCCCTTGCTCGGCTGGTACGACTATTCCTTCGGCAAGCCCAACAGCGACCTGAGCATGCTGTGGATGGACTTCCGCGCGTGCCGTTGGCCGGACGGCATCGGACCGGAGCAGGTGACCGAGCACTTCCTCAAGATGAACCCGCAGACGCTTCCTCAGGACGCGCGCCGGAATCGGGTGGTGACGTTCTCGCACTTCCTGCCGCGGATCGACCTGATCCCGTTTTTCGTTCCCGCCTCGATGCACTATCTCAACCCGGTGCTCGGCAGCAGCGGCATAGAGGGGCAGCTGCGCGCGCTGGGCGCCGATACGCACGTCTACGGCCACAGTCATATCAACCGACGGGTCAGCATCGACGGCGTGACGTACATCAACAACGCGTTCGGATATCCGCAGGAGAGCCTGATGTCCGTGCGCCGGCTGGTGGAGATCGGCTAACAGGGCTCCGAACTCCGAAGATGCCGCGCGCTCAGCGGGGCTTCGCCCACCAGGGGAGTGAACTTGCGCATCGAGACGCTGGGCGGCGCGCCATCGCCGCGCTCGGCGCAGATCGCCATCAGGTAGTCCGTGGTCGGCCGGTACTGCCACAGGCTCCAGCGCCCGGCGTCGTCGCTCAGTTCCGGATCGATCTGGATGCGCACCGCGCTGTGATCGGGGAATTGGAAGCTGAATCCATCCAGCGGCAGCGAAAGCCCCATGCTGCGGGCCTTGATGTAGGACTCTTTGAAGGTCCAGTACTCGAAGAACCGGTCCTGTTGCCGGGCCGGTGCGACGCATGAGAGATCCGCCACCTCGCTGGGCGCGAAGTACCGTTGCGCCACGTCGAGGGAGATCTGACGGGTGGAGATGTTCTCCACATCGATGCCCAGGTCGCGATCCCGGCTCACCGCGAGCGCGATCAGGCCGCGGGTGTGCGAGATGTTGAAGCTCAGACCATGAACGCGATCGTCGGCTTCCAGAGTCGGCGCCGCGATGGTGGGGCGGCCATAGGCGTTCTTCGAGAACTGCCAGTGCTCAGGGGCGACGCACGCATAGCGCGAGAGCAGGGTGCGCACCATGGCGCGCGTGACCAGGTAGCGCTTGCGATCGTCGGCGAAGTAGAAGCGGGCTTCCTGCGCCACCTCCTCGCCGCTAAGCAGTTTTCTCAGCTCGAACAAATGGCCGTCATCCACGACCTCGTCGTAGTAGGTGAGCCAGACATCGATGCTGGAACGGTCTGCTTCGAGGGGGCGCGCTTCGAAGGAGCGGGCTTCGGAGTGCGCTTCGGAAAAGCGCGCAGGCGTAATGGTCGCCGGGACGGACATGGGTGCAGACATGCTTCCTTTCTCGTCTGTGCACGATGGTTGTTCGTGTAACTAATGCGGAGGTATTCCTCACCTCCGGCTTCCGGATCATAGCTGCACATCGATCGAAAAATGTGACAAATGCCCGGCTTTTGCTTTTAAACGATCTAAGAGCAGATCTGAGGACATCGCCGCGCCGATTCATTTTTTATCGACGAAGCGACAAGCGCTTCCATGCAGTTTTCATCCTCTTGCAATGTGCTCAAGTCAAAGTAACGTTGCGTTGACAGTTTGCAGGACACTCTGCTATGAGTGTCCTCGGGGATGAGTATCGACACTTTGTGCTTGCGCTACTGCAAGCGTTTTCATCGTCGTCGTCGGTACTCACAAACCGCAACGTAGGGATACCGTTGTGTGCGCCGCATGTGTGTATTTTCACGCGTGCCTTGAAGGATCGAGTAGTGGGCGGCCATGTCTGAAGAAGTGTTTTCTCCGGTTCACCGGAATTTTCGGCTTTTCGTTGATCCACCCGTAAAAGCTTCCAACTCCGCGTTGGAAACTGCCGTCGATGTTGGCTTGTTGCCCATCGACCCTGTAAGCGAGTGCGAGTTCCGAAGGCCGCTCGATGCGTTAGGCATCGTCGTAGGCGACATGCGGCTGCATAACGGCAAGCGAAAGCGCGCTACCGCTACGGCTTCGCGCGCAGCACCCTTGCGCGATCGGAACCGATCCGGACGCAGTCGCGGCGCTTGGCCGGAGTTCGGATTGTTTCGCGTCCTACGTCAGCGACGAAGCGGGAGCTGACGCAGCGCTAGACGATTAGGCGTATCGGAGCAGATCCGGTACTGCCGGAACCACGCAGGATGCACGCACTCTACAGGGAAGTAGCAACGCGCATGAAAGCACCGGGCAAGGCTCCAGCGATGCGTCACGCGTCGCCGAAAATCTCCGCCTCCGACTTGCAATCCGCCCAGCTGCCGGCCGATGCCGAGCGCCTGGCCACGGCTATCGTGGCGGCCCAGGTGCGTGCGTTGTTCGCCGACGCGCAGGGCGAGTACGCGCCGGGCGAACGCCGGGCCACGCTGCGTCCCGCGCACGGCCGCTGGCTGGATGCGCTGCTAGGCCATCTTCAGGCGCACCAGCTCATCGCCTCCGATCCGCTCACGGGTCGTTGCCGCTTTCTCATAGACGAAAGCCTCGAGGCGCTGTGGCCGCGCTGGGACGCGGCGATGCCGGGCTGGTGCGAGAACGCCAACCATCGCGCCTATCTCACCCTGATCGAAGCCTGCCTGCGCCGGCTGACCGACGTCCTGACCGGCGCGCTGCCCGCCACCGACGTGGTGTTTCCCGATTCGTCGATGCACTTGGTCGAGGGCATCTACAAGCACAACCTGATCGCCGATCACTTCAATCGAGTGCTCGGCGATACCCTGCGCGCGGAATTCGCCGCCAAGGCCGAGCGCGGCGAGCGAGGCCTGCGTCTGCTTGAAATCGGCGCCGGCACCGGCGGCACCACCGCGGGGCTGCTGCCGATGCTGCGCGGTTTCGGCGACCTGGTCGAAGAGTATTGCTACACCGACCTGTCCAAGGCCTTCCTGCTGCACGCGCAGGAAGTCTACGAGCCCGAGTTTCCGGCGCTGCGCACCGCGATCTTCGATGTCGGCAAGCCGCTAGCGCGGCAGTCGGTCGAGGGCGACCGTTACGACGCGGTGATCGCGACCAACGTGCTGCACGCCACTACCGACATGCGCGAGACCGTGCGCAACGCCAAAGCGCTGCTCAAGCGCGGCGGTCTGCTGCTGGTCAACGAACTGTGCGCGTGGTCGTGGCAGACCCATTTCACCTTCGGCCTGCTCGATGGCTGGTGGCTGCACGAGGACCGGAGGCTGCGCCTGCCCGGCAGCCCCTGCCTGTCCCCAACGCAGTGGACATCGCTGCTGAAGGCCGAGCGCTTCCTCGACATCCGTTTTCCGGCCGACGTGGATCATGGGCTGGGTCAGTTGGTCCTGGCGGCCAGAAGCGACGGCGTAGTCCGCCAGCGCTTACTGCCGTCGGCCGCGCCCGGCGTTGCAGCGCCCGAGGCCGCGTTCGCGACGGAGACGTCAGCGCCAGCTGCGGTATCCGCCTCGGCCAGCATCTGCCCGCCGTCCGGCGACGCCGCGCTGCGAGCGGCCTGCTCGCTGCTGTTCCGGGAGATGATCGCGGGGGCGCTGCGGATGGCCCCTGGTGAGATCGAGACCCATAAGCCCCTGGAGCACTACGGGCTGGACAGCATCCTGGTCGTGCAGCTGACCACGCATTTCCGCAAGCTGTTTCCGGACACGCGCAGCACCCTGTTTTTCGAAGTGCACAGCGTCGACGGCCTGGTCGACTATTTCCTTGAGCACGACCGGGAAACCGTCGTGCGCGCGGCCTCCGCGCATGCGGCTGCGGTATCGGCCTCCGCCGCGGCCGCGCCCGGATCGACGCGGTCGCCGGCCGTGTCTGCGCCTGCCGCGCGCGCGCCGGGCAAAGCGCTGGACCGCTCCGGTCGCCAGCGGCCGGCACCGCGTGGTGACGTATCGCCGGTGCGGCCGGCAGCGGACGCTACGGCTTCCGTCGATGCGCCAGCGCAGCGTGCGGCGCGCTTCGATGTCGCCATCATCGGCGTCAGCGGCCGCTATCCGCAGGCGCCCGATCTGGATTCGTTCTGGGACAACCTGGCGTCCGGGCGCAGTTGCGCGAGCGAAATCCCGGCCGACCGTTGGCGCTGGCAGGACTATTACGACGCCGAGCAGGGCAAAGCCGGAAAGATCAACACCCGCTGGGGCGGTTTTCTCGACGAGATCGACAAGTTCGATCCGCTGTTCTTCCGGATCGCGCCCAAGGAGGCGAAGAAGATCGACCCGCAGGAACGCCTGTTCCTGGAAACCAGCTATCACGCGATCGAGGACAGCGGCTACACGCCCGCGACGCTCGCGCCGGGCGGCAAGGTCGGCGTGTTCGTCGGCGTCATGAACTCGCGCTACACCGTGCAGCCCTTGTACTACTCGGTCGCCAACCGGGTCTCGTTCCTGTTCGACTTCTCCGGTCCTTCCTTCGCGGTCGACAGCGCCTGCTCCTCCTCGCTCACCGCGATCCATCTGGCCCTGGACAGCCTGTACGGCGGCATGTGCGAGGCCGCGATCGCCGGTGGCGTGAGCCTGATCGTCGATCCGCAGCACATGCAGGAACTCACCGCCCTGGGAATGTTGTCGCAAGGCGCGCAGTGCCGCTCCTTCGGCCGCAATGCCGACGGATTCGTCGATGCCGAAGGCGTGGGTGCGGTGGTGCTCAAGCCGCTGGATCATGCCCTGCGCGACGGCGATACCGTTTACGCGGTGATCAGGGGCAGCGCGCTGAACGCCGGCGGCCGTACCCACGGCTACACGGTGCCCAACCCGGTGGCGCAGGCCGAGGTGGTGTCGTCCGCGTTGGCCCGCGCCAACGTCGATTCCGCCGAAGTGAGCTACATCGAGGCCCACGGCACGGGCACCGCGCTGGGCGATCCGATCGAAGTCGCCGGCCTGACCAAGGCGTTCCGTGCCAGCCGCCGCACGCCGGCCGAAGCCGGCGCGCAAGCTCAGCACTGCGCCATCGGCTCGCTGAAATCCAACATCGGCCACTGCGAGTCGGCTGCCGGCATCGCGGCCCTGACCAAGGTGTTGCTGCAGTTCCGGCACGGGCAGCTGGTGCCCACCCTGCACGCGGACGAGGTCAACGACGAGATCGATTTCTCGAAGACGCCGTTCCGCCTGCAGCGTTCCCTGCAGCCGTGGCTGCGGCCGGTGCTGGGCGAGGCCGCTGCTGCGCGCGAGGTGCCGCGCATCGCCGGCATCTCGTCCTTCGGCGCCGGCGGTGCCAACGCGCATCTGGTGCTGCAGGAGCCGCTGTCGTTGGCGGCCGACGCCGATGGCTCTTCACAAGACGAGGGCCACCGCGCCTACGTGCTGCCCTTGTCGGCGCGCACCCCTGAGCAGTTGCAGCGGAAGATCGAGCGCCTGCTGGGCTTTCTGCAGCGCGATGCCGCCGGCGCCGCCCTGCGCGACATCGCCTATACCCTGCAGGTCGGGCGCGAGGCGATGGACGAACGCGTCGCCTTCGTAGCCACGTCGTTGGACGATCTGCGATGTCAACTGCAGGCGCTGTCGGACACCGCGCATCCTGGTCCCGGCGAGTATCGGGGCAGTGTGCGCAAGCACAAGGAATTCCTCTCCGTCTGCAATGGCGATCCGGCCTTCAGCGCACGCCGCGATGGCTGGCTGATCGAGCGGGATCTGGCGCGGATCTCGGAGCACTGGGTCAAGGGCGTCGAGATCGACTGGGTGCGGCTGCATGCCGGTACCCGCCCCCGGCGCATCCGTCTGCCGGCCTATCCCTTCGCACGCGATCGTCACTGGATCGAGCCGCAACGCACGCTGGGCGACGCCCGGACGGCGGCAACGGCGCATCCGCTGCTGCAGCGGAACACTTCGACCTTGCGCGGCCCGGCCTACAGCGTCGGCTTGAACGGCGATGAGCGCTTCCTGCTGCAGGACGCGGCCGGCGGGCGCCGCTTGCCGGCGCTACTGTGCCTGGAAATGGCGCACGCGGCGATCGCGGCGGCGTATCCCCACGAGCTCGCCACACGCGAACTGCGCTTCGAGCACGTGGTTGCCGACGATGCGATCCTGGTCGACGAAGGCTGCGAGCTGCACATTGCGCTGCTGCCCGGCACCGACGAGGCCCTGGGCTTCGAGATCTACACGACCCGGGGCGGTCTCGAACGCGTGCATTGCCAAGGCCGTGCTTCGTTCACCGCGCAGGACGCGCAGGGCAGGGCGGATGTGGCCGCCTTGGCCGCAGGCCTCGCTCGTGGCGCTCCGATCAATGCCGTCCACGACCGGCTGGCGACGCTCGGCCTGCATGGCCTGCGCGCTCAGCGCCTCGCGCGTATGGGCCACGAGGTAGTGCTGGAGTTCGCCGCCGACACCGCCGGCACCGACCCATGGACGTTCCCTCCCGACGTGCTCGCATCCGTGCCGTCCGCCGCCGCCTGGCTGCTGGACGAGCTCGGGCTGACGCCCTCCGTACCGTCCGAGGTTGCGCTGCGCGCGGTGCAGAGCGCACGCCTGCGCTCCGACAGCGACCGTCCGGTCTATGTGGTCCTAGGCCTTCGAGATGACCGTTCCGGGCGCTTTGACCTGGCGCTGTACGACGCGCAAGGCAAACCCTGCCTACGCGCCGACGGCCTGCATCTGGAGTGGACGCGCGCGTTCGAGGACGCGTCCATTTTGCCGGCCGACCGGGGCGATGCAGCTAGGAACGGCCCGATCCAGGCCGCCGCGGCCGCTCCTGCCGAAACCGCCGCGTCGACGCCGGCCTTGTCCGCGACCGGCACGCGCATCGTCTTCCTGCCGACCGCCGTGTCCTCGGAAACGCAGGTGCGCGTTGGCGCGGTCACGGCCAAGCCCAGTGCGATGCGCTTGCGCGAGGTTGACGAACTCGATGCGGCGCCGGCGCCGCGCTCCCTCGGCGCATCCGCGATCGCGCTGTCATCGCCGGATGCCGAGCCGCTGGCGGATGCGCCACCGGCCAGCGTCGAATTGCGCGGACATGGCAGCGGCGTGTTCTCCATTGTCCTGTTGCAGCCCGAGCTGGATCGCGTCGTCGTCGCGCAATCGCTGCTGGCGCTGGAGCACCTGCGCGAACGCGAAGACACCCGCCTGGTGCTGTTGGTCGGCCCCCAAGCCGATCTCCTGCACGGCAGCCCGGAAGCGCTCGATGACGACGTCGCGGCCGCGCTGTATCGCGCTGTCGTCGACTTCCCGCTGCCGACCGTCGCGGTGCTCGCGGGCGGCGCCGACGGCCCCGGCTTCCTGCTGGGCGCGCTGTGCGATTTCATGGTCTGCGCGAACGAATCGCGCTACGGCTATGCCGGCACCCAGCGCGCTGTGCCAGTCACGGCGGCGGAGGCTGCATTGCTGGCGGCCCGCTTCGGCGATGCCTGGGCGGAGGATCTGATCTATGTCAGCGGCGCTCAGAGAGGGCGTGAGCTGGCGCAGAAGGGCTGGACCGTTCCTGTCGTCGCGCGCGAAGGCGCCATGGCCGCGGCCTTGGCGCTGGCCGGGTCCATTGCGACCAAGCCACGGGATTCGCTGCACCTGCTGAAGGCGCACCTGTCCTTCGCGCTGCGCGAGGGCGTGTCGCGTCTGGGTTCGCGCGATGAGTCCGCCGCGGATGCATCCGACGCGCCGCCGTCCGCGACGGTGCCCGTCGTACTGCCGCAGGCGCGGTCCGGAATCGCGATCGAATCCTTGTCCGACACGGCCGTTTCTGTGCGCTTGGCCGAAAAAGCCGGGGGCGCCGCCCCGGCCGCCTTGCTGAGCGACTTGCGCGCGACGCTGGCCGAGCTGGCGCAGCATGCCGGCGCTGCATCGGTCGTGCTGCGCAGCGGCCTGGATGGGTTTCTGCCCGCCATAGGCGACGCTGCCGAGGCGCGGCGGGTCGATGCGGAGCTGGCGGCGCTGCAGCAGGCTTTATGCGAGCACCCGGCGCCGGTGGTGGTCGCCTTCGAAGGCGATGCCGATGGCGCCGGCTGGTTGCTGGGCTTGAGCGCGGACGCCTGCGTCCACGCAGAGCGCGCGCGCTATTCGACCGATGCGCTTTGGCACGATCCATCGCTGTTGCGACGTGGGGCAGCGCTGTTAACCCATCGCCTGGGCGCCAATCGCGCGAAGCGTTGCCTGCTGGAACCGGCGGCGATCGCCGGGGCCGAACTGGCGTCCGCGGGCGCGATCGTGCGCAGCGATGCGGCCGACGTGCTGGCGCATGCGTTGGCGCTGGCGGGCGCCTTTCCGCTGCGCGCATCCGCGCTGCGCGCGCGCCGTCGAGCCGCCGTGTCGGCCCGGCTGGCAGAGCCTTCGACGGTATCGGCCACGAACGATGCCAGCCCGGTGGCGGCGCGGCGGCCCCTGCCGGAATTTCCCGCCATCGAGACCGAACTGCGCGGCAACGGCGTGCTGCTCGTGCGCATGGTCGATCGCGAGGCGAAGAACATGTTCTCGCCCGCGCTGGTCCGCGGGCTGGAGCAGGTGTTCGCCCACATCGATGCGTCGGGCGATTACCGCGCTGTCGTGCTTTGCGGCTACGACACCTATTTCTCCTGCGGCGGCACCCGCGACAGCCTGCTGGCGATCCAGCAGGGCAGCGCCAAGTTCACCGACACCAAGATCTACCAGCTGCCGATGAGCTGCAGCGTGCCGGTCGTCGCCGCCATGCAGGGACACGCGATCGGTGGCGGCTGGACCTTGGGCATGTTCGCCGACCTGTGCGTGTTCAGCGCCGAAAGCCGCTACATCAGCCCGTACATGCAGTACGGATTCACGCCGGGTGCGGGCTCGACGCTGATCTTCCCGGCCACGCTCGGCCCCGACCTCGCCAGAGAGACCCTGTTCGCCGCCGTCGAGTACAGCGGCAGCGAATTGCGCGCCAAGGGGCTGCCGCACGCCTGCCTTCCGCGCGAGCAGGTGTTGCCGCATGCGCTGGCTCTGGCGGACGCGATCGCGGCGCGTGCGCCCGCGGACGTGCGCTGGCTGAAGCGGTATTTCGCCGACCCGGGCCTGGCCGCGGTCGAGGACACGTATGCGCACGAACTGGCCATGCACGCGCAAAGTTTCGTCGGCAAGGAACACGCGCTGCTGGGCGTGATCCGGCATTTCCAGACCGAAGAACGCATCGTGCCAGTGTCGGCCGCGACGCAGGATGCCGCGGCGCCGCAGGACATCGCGCAGGCCCTGAAGGACCTGCTCGCGACCGAGCTGCAGATGGACGCGGGCCAGATCGACGAGGACACGCAGTTCGTCGACCTGGGCCTGGATTCGATCACCGGGGTGACCTGGGTCCGCAAGATCAACGCCGCCTACGGCACCCGGATCGAAGCGACCAAGGTCTATAGCCACCCGACGCTGCGCCGGTTCTGCGACTTCGTCGTCGAGCGCATCGCGCTGCCGGGCGTGGCACGGGCGCAGGCCGCGGCGGCGCCGACTGAGATGCCGGCGCCGACCGAGGCGAACCAAGCCGTCGCGACGGAGACCTCGGCCACGGAAGCCGAGCTGTCCGCCGCGCTCCGGCACCTGCTGGCGCAGGAACTGCACATGCCGGAAGAGGAGGTCGATGCGCACCGGCAATTCGTCGACCTTGGTCTGGATTCGATCACCGGGGTGACCTGGGTCCGCAGGATCAATGCGGCCTACGGCACCCGCATCGAAGCGACCAAGGTCTACAGCCATCCGACCCTGGCCGAGTTCGTGCGCTTTCTCGCCGGCCTGCTGCCGGCGCGTCCGACCCCGCCACGGCCGTCCGCTGCGCCGGCCGCCGCCGTCGATGCCAGACCGCTTATCGGACCCGCGCGTCCGGCCGGACGCTCGGCCCGCAGCCTGGTCTCGTGGCGCAACCAGGGCGCACGGCCGGTCAAGGGCGGCGACGCCATCGCCATCATCGGCGTGGCTGGCCAGTTCCCGCGCGCCGGCGACCTCGATGCGTTCTGGCACAACATCGCCAGCGGCAAGGACTGCATCGACACCGTGCCGCCGCAGCGCTGGGATATCGAACGCTACTTCAGCCAGGACATCTCGGTGCCCGGCACCACCAACAGCCGCTGGATGGGCGTGTTGGAGGACTGCGATGCGTTCGATCCGTTGTTCTTCAACATCTCGCCGACCGAGGCCGAGAGCATGGACCCGCAGCAGCGGCTGATGCTGCAGAACTGCTGGCATGCGGTAGAGAACGCCGCGATCGACCCGCGCCGCCTGTCGGGCAGCCGCTGCGGCGTGTTCATCGGCTGCGGCGCGACCGACTACCACCAGCGTTCGCGCGAGCACCAGGTCAGCAGCCAGGGTTTCACCGGCGCGGCGATGTCGATCCTGGCCGCGCGCATCGCCTACTTCCTCAACCTGCAGGGGCCGTGCCTGTCGATCGACACCGCATGCTCGTCCTCGCTGGTCGCGATCGCCAACGCCTGCGACAGCCTGGCCGCGGACAACTGCGACTTGGCGCTGGCCGGCGGCGTGGCGGTGATGGCCGGCCCGAGCATGCACGTCAAGACCGGCCAATCCGGCATGCTCTCGGCCGACGGCCGATGTTATGCCTTCGATTATCGTGCCAACGGCTTCGTGCCCGGCGAAGGCGTGGGAGCGCTGATGCTCAAGCGCCTGGCCGACGCCGAGCGCGACGGCGACATCGTCCACGCCGTGATCCGCGGCTGGGGCGTCAACCAGGACGGCAAGACCAACGGCATCACCGCACCGAACCCGGTATCGCAGACGCGCCTGATGCGCTCCGTCTACGACCGCTTCGGGATCGATCCCGAAGACATCCAGCTGATCGAAGCCCACGGCACCGGCACCAAGCTGGGCGACCCGATCGAAGTCGAGGGCCTGACCCAGGCCTTCCGCCACTACACCGACAAGACCGGCTACTGCGCCCTGGGCTCGGTCAAGGGCAACATCGGCCACACCCTCTATGCGGCCGGCGTGGCCGGCGCGCTCAAGCTGGTGCTGGCGTTGAAGCACCGTCAGCTTCCGCCGGCGGCGAGCTTCGAACGCCTCAATCCGCACATCGATCTGTCCGACAGCCCGTTCGTGGTCAACACCGCGCTGAAACCCTGGCCCGAGAACGCCAAGGGTGGACGTTCGGCCGTGGTCAGCTCCTTCGGCTTCAGCGGCACCAATGCGCACCTGGTGCTGGAAGCGGCGCCGGTGCGGGATACGACCGCGGCGGCGGGACGCGATGTCGCCCCGGCGGGTCCGGCGCTGATTCCGTTGTCGGCCAGAACTCCCGAGCAGCTGCGGCAACGCGCGCAGTCGCTGGCGGAGGCGCTGGCGCAGGGACTCGCGGCGCGCGTCGGCGACGATGCGCCCTCGCTGCACGACGTCGCCTACACGTTGCAGGCAGGCAGGGAGGCGATGGAAGAGCGCTGCGCGCTGGTCGCCCATACGCTGGACGAGCTCGAGGCACGTCTGCGCGCGTTCGCCGCCGAGCGAGCGCCCGCGGATATATACGTGGGCAGCAGCCTGTCGCGTGGCGGCAAGCTGGCCTTCATCGGACAGGACGCCGAGCTGAAAGCGGCGCTGATCGACACCTGTCTGCGCGACGGAAAACTCGACAAGCTCGCCGAACTGTGGGTCGACGGCGTCGATTTGCCGTGGGCGAAACTCTATCCGGCGCAAGACGACCGTGGTCCGCGGCGCGTCGAACTCCCGCTGTATCCGTTCGCGCGGGAGCGCTACTGGCTGGAAGAGGACGCCACGTCCCCGGCACAGCGCACGGAGGCAGCGGCAGCGGCGATCCACCCGCTGCTGCACGTCAATGCGTCGACCCTGCGCCAACAGCGCTATCGCTCCACGTTCGACGGCAGCGAGGATTTCCTGCGCGACCATCGCGTGCGTTTCGGCGAGGGACGGGTCGCGCATGTGCTTCCCGGGGTCGCGTATCTGGAGATGGCGGCCGCGGCGATCGCCGATGCACTGCCGGATGCCTTCGCGGATGCCGCTTCCGGTCTCGCCGCGTCGTCGATGGGGTCGCAGGCGCGCCTGGCGCTACGCGACGTGGTCTGGTGGCAGCCGATCTTGGTCGACGGACCGGCGACCGTCGAGATCGAGCTGGGCATCGATGACGATGGCGCGATCGCCTTCGCGGTCGTCAGCGGTTCGGGCGACGATCGCATCCTGCACTGCCAGGGCGAAGCGGACTTCGTCGATTCGGCTGGAGAGCGCATGGCGGACGCCGGGCTGCTGGCATCGGCTCAGCGCGGCGATCGATGGAGCGGCGACGAGGTCTACGTCGCTTTCGCCCAGATGGGCCTGCATTACGGCCCCTCGCATCGCGGCATCCGCGCGATCTCCCGGGTGGGCGGAAAGCTGGTAGCGGAACTCGCGCTGGCGACCACGGCTGGCGACGCCTACCGCATGCCGCCGGGGATCATGGACTCCGCGCTGCAGGCGTGCATCGGCTTCCTGCCGTCGCTGCAGGCGCTGCCGCAGGCGCCGTCGGTTCCGTTCGCGCTGCGCTCGCTGACGTTGCACGCACCGTGTCCGTCGGAAGCCGTCGTCGTGTTGACGCCCGCGGCGGGCGTCGCCGACGGCAGCGGCGCCCGGGCGGCCGTGGAGAGTTGCGATGTTTCGATCTTCGACCTGGACGGCGCGCTTTGCATCGACATCCGCGGCTTCGGCTGGCGGCCGGTGGACGGTGTCAGGGCCGCTACGCCGGCCGGGCTGGACGGCTCGGGCCTGGCGAATGAGGCAGGAACGTTGAATGGGGCCGGGATGATGGAGTCGGGAGCGTTCGACGAGGCCTTCTATCGAGAGCTGCTGGAGAGCCTCTCCAGAAACGACGTGTCTGCCGAAGAGGCCGTCGAACTCGGGTTGCCGTCATGAAGGATACGCTGCTGTCCATCTATCGCGCGGTCGCCGAAGGCCGGCTCGCACAGGCCGAAGCGCTGGTGCGAATCAAGGCTCTGAAGCGGCGGGCGTCCGAAGCGGAGCAGGGCGTCTTGCTCGCGGCGCCCGAATGGGTCGCCGCGCCGGCGACGCCGGCCCCGGCCCAGCCCGTGGACAGGATACTCGTCTGGGGCGTCGATCCGGCGGTGACCACGTCGTTGAAGACGATGCGTGGGGACGCGCGGATCGAAGCGTTCGCGCCTCCCGCGAACGTCGTCGCGGCGGATCGGATTTTTACCGATGCGGCGCTGCAGGCGCTGGCCGCCATCCAGTCGATGTTGGCGGCCGGGCAGAGCTTCCGCACGCTGGTGTTTGTTACCGATACCAGTGATGCCGATACGGCCGCCGTCGATGCCATGGTGGCCAGCGGCTTGGAAGCCATGTTCAGGACGGTGATGGAGGAAACTCCGGCCCTGACCGCGCGCGTGATCAGGGTGCCGGCCGACATCGGCGCTGCCGAACTGCATCGGCTCGTGCACGACGAGTCCTGTACCGATGCGCCGCGCGGCGCGGCCGTGCGCCATGTACGCGATGCCGGCGGCCTGCGCCGCGAAATATCGCGCTGGCGCGTGCTGGGAGAGCATCCCGAAGGCCAGGTGCAGCCCGCCCCGCCGGTGGCGTTCAGGGAAGGCGGCTGCTATCTGATCACCGGCGGCGCTGGCGGCATCGGCCTTCAGTTCGCGCGCGAGATCGTCGCGCAGTGCCGCTCCGCGCGCATCGTGCTGGCCGGACGCTCGGCGCTTTCGTCGCAGGCGCGCCGCACGCTGGATGCGTTGGCCACACCGCTGCACCGGATCGACTACGTCGCGCTCGACGTGACCGATCGCAGCGCCGTCGACGCCCTGGTGAGCCAGTTGCGCGAGCAGGACCAGCCGCTGCGCGGCATCCTGCACTGCGCGGGCATCCTCCGCGACGGCTTCATCCTGCGCAAATCGCCGTCCACGTTCGCCGAGGTGCTGGCGCCGAAGGTCGCCGGTCTGACGAATCTCGATTGGGCCACGCGCGACCTGTCGCTGGATTTCATCCTGCTGTGCTCGTCCTTCGCCGCCTGCTGGGGCATCGTCGGCCAGGTCGACTACGCCGCGGCCAATGCGTTCATGGACGCGTACGCCGCGCATCGCAATCGCCTGGCGGCGCGGGGCGAACGCCACGGACGCACCCTGTCGGTGAACTGGCCGCTGTGGCAGGACGGCGGGATGGGTATGGACGCCGCGACCCGCGAGCGGCTGCTGGATCACACCGGCATGCGTCCCTTGTCCACCGCCGCCGCGATGCGCGCGATGTACCGCGGCCTCACGCTTCCCGGCGAGCGTGTGCTGGTGATGGAAGGCGAATTGTCGGCAATGCGGGCGCTGCTTGAGGCGACGGATTCCGCAACGGGTTCTGCGGCCGGGGTTGCGCGCAAGAACGTCCTCGCCCCCGATGCGACGCCGGTGGGCATGGACGATGCCCTGCGCGAGAAGGCACTGGACTACCTCTGCCGGCAGTTCTCGCAGGTACTGAAGGTTCCCGCCGCCCGGCTGCGGCCGCAGGCGCCGCTTGAGCAGTACGGAATCGATTCGATTCTGGCGATGAAGCTGGTGACGCACCTGGAGACGATCTTCGGCAGGCTGCCCAAGACGCTGGCGTTCGAGTACCAGACCATCGCGCAGCTCAACGACTATTTCTGTACGACGCACGCGGATCGACTGATTGCGCTGTTGTCGCCGGAAGCCGTGGCCGCGGCCGCCGCAGCGGCTTCGTCTGCGCCGGCCATCGCCACGACGGCCGCGGGATCGCGCGTGCCCGGCAAGCGCATCGGCGCGATGCGCCGAACGCCGGACGCCGTGCAGCAGCCCGTTGCGCTCGCCTCGCGAAGCGGCACCGACTTGGGCGCCGCCGCCATGGCGCGCATCGAAAAGCCATCCGTCGATGCCGGGCCGATTCCCAGCCCCTCCCTCCATAGCGAGAGCATCGCCATCGTCGGCATCAGCGGCCGCTATCCGGAAGCCTGGGATCTGGACGAGTACTGGCGCAACCTGTCGCAGGGCGTGGACTGCATCCGTGAAGTTCCCGCCGACCGCTGGCGCTGGCAGGACTACTACCGCGACCCGGCTGGCGGCGAAGCGTTGGCCCCCGGTCAGCACAGCAGCCGATGGGGCGGATTCATCCAGGGCGCCGACGAGTTCGATCCCCGCTTCTTCAGCATCACACCGCGGGACGCCGAGCAGATCGACCCGCAGGAACGGCTGTTCCTGCAGCACGCGTGGATGGCGGTCGAGGACGCGGGCTACACCCGCGCCGCGCTGCAGGCCTGCCGCGGCGGCCAGGTGGGCGTCTACGCCGGGGTGATGTACGGCGAATACAACCGATCGGGCAGCCTGGCCAGCATCGCCAACCGGGTGTCGTACGCGCTCAACCTGCACGGGCCGAGCATGACGCTCGACACCATGTGCTCCTCGTCGCTGACCGCGATCCACCTGGCCTGCCAGGACCTGAAGCTGGGCCGCACCGACATGGCCCTGGCCGGCGGCGTCAATCTCAGCCTGCATCCCGGCAAGTACGGCATGCTCAGCGCCAGCCAGTTCATCTCCAGCGACGGCCATTGCCAGAGTTTCGGCGAAGGCGGGGACGGCTACATTCCGGGCGAGGGCGTGGGCGTGGTGGTGCTCAAGCGCCTGTCCGACGCCGAGCGCGACGGCGATGCCATCCACGCGGTGATCCGCGGCAGCGCGCTGAACCACGGCGGCAAGACCAACGGCTACACGGTGCCCAATCCGCAGGCGCAGGCCGCGGTGATCTCCGATGCGCTGAAGGACGCGGGTGTCGATGCGCGTCATATCAGCTACATCGAAGCGCACGGCACCGGTACCAAGCTTGGCGACCCGATCGAGATCGCGGCGCTGGGCAAGGCGTTCGGCGAACACACCGCGGATACCGGCTTCTGCCTGATCGGTTCGGCCAAGTCGAACATCGGCCACTGCGAATCGGCGGCGGGCATCGCCGGGCTGACCAAGGTCGTCCTGCAGATGCGCCACCGTCAGATCGCGCCGTCGCTGCATTCGCAGCGGCTCAATCCCAACATCGACTTCGGCACCACGCCGTTCGAGGTCAATCAGCGCCTGCGGCCGTGGATCGCGCCGGTCATCGACGGCAAAGAGGTCGCGCTGATCGCGGGCATTTCCTCGTTCGGCGCCGGCGGCGGCAATGCCCACCTGATCGTAGAGGCCCATGCCGGCGTTGCCCGCGCGGCCCGCGACGAACCTGCCGTGTCGAGTGCGCCTTGCGCGGTGCTGCTGTCGGCGCGCACCCTGCCGCAGCTGCGGGAGAAGGCGGCGGCACTTAAAGCCTTCGTCGAAGCCGATGCCGGCATCGATCTGCACGGCCTGGCCTACACCTTGCAACTCGGTCGCGAAGCGATGGAAGAGCGGCTGGCCATGCGCGTGGAGACGCGTGCTGAACTGATCGACAAGCTCGACGTGTTCCTCGCCGACGAGCGCCCCGAGGACGGCGCGCTCGCGGACGACCTGTATTACGCGCAGTCGCGCCGCCACCGCGAGAGCATCGCGCTGTTCACGGTGGACCGGGACCTGCAGGCCAGCGTCGACGGCTGGTTCGTCGCCGGCAAGGTTTCGCGCCTGCTCGATGTCTGGACCAAGGGTCTGGACCTGGATTGGTCGAAACTGCACGGCGCGCCGCTGCCGGCGCGTATGCACTTGCCGGTCTATCCGTTCGCTCGAGAGCGCTACCGGCGCGAGGAGCCCGCGGACGCGCACGCTGGCATGATGACGGCGCAGACGATCCATTCCCTGGTCCATCGCAACGCTTCCAAACCAGGGCAGCAGCGCTATCTCAGCGCGTTCCGAGCGGATGATCCGCGGATCACGGGGCTTAGGCTGCAGCGACAGGCGACGCTTCCTCGTGGCATGCAGCTCGAAGCGGCCCGCGCTGCCCTGGCCGACGGGCTGGGAATGCCCGGACAGGGCGTGCTCGAACAGGGCAGGGCATGGGCCTTCCGCGATGTGCGTTTCGGTGCGCCGCGGGCGGTGCCGGCCGCGATCGAGGTGGAGATTGCGGTACTGCCGCCCGGCCAGGCGCAGCGTCCCGAACCGCAGACGGCGGCATTCGAACTGTCCACGCCCGCCGATGGCCAGGTGCTATGCCAGGGGTTTGTTGAAGCTCACGCCGATACGTCCGCACCGATGCTCGACATCGCCGCGCTGTCGCGTGGCGCTTCGGTGCTGTTCGCCGACCGTACCGCGGCGATCGAAGCGCAGCGCGCTGTCGGCCTGGAAGTCGACGCGCTGTATGCGCGCCTC
Source organism: Lysobacter silvisoli (assembly GCF_003382365.1). Classification (NCBI taxonomy): domain Bacteria; kingdom Pseudomonadati; phylum Pseudomonadota; class Gammaproteobacteria; order Lysobacterales; family Lysobacteraceae; genus Lysobacter; species Lysobacter silvisoli. Next base: position 1,122,769 of record NZ_QTSU01000001.1, read on the forward strand.
GCAGCGGTGCAGCGCACGGCGGATGGCCTGTGGCTGACATTCGATACGCCGGATCCGTCGCAGACCGCGTTCGCGGACTGTGTGATCGACCCGTCCGCCGTTGATGCGGCGATGCTCGCCGCGCAGTGGTTGGCGTCCTCTCACGAGACGCCGCATTTCCCCGTGGGCTTTGCGGAAATGCGTGTATATCCGGTTCGCGATCGCCCGCGATACGCTTGGATCCGCGCGCAGACCGCGACACGAGTCGACGGCCCCCCGTGCGTCGATATTTCCCTGTGCGGCGATGATGGCGCGGTGTGCATCGAGTTCACCGCGCTGAGCTTGCTGCCCGCCGTGGCGGCTGCCTGGGCTCCCATGGAAGCGACTCCGGCGCATGCTGCGCCGGCGGACCCGGCCGCTCGCATGCCGGATCGTCGGTTCGAAAGCCGCGTATCCCACCGCAATCACGCTTCGCACCCCGACGTCGAAACCACGCCGGCATCGTTCGCGACCCCGTTGCGGAAGCCTGGCGCGATCGCGCTGGACTCGCCGGCCCTGATCGCCACGATCGCAACGGCCACCCTGACCAAGCCCTCGCTGCCGCTTTCGGCGCATGGCGCGGGGGAGGGCGGTCATCATGATGCTCAGTCCAACGACGGCGGCACGTCTTCCGCTGCGGTGCTGCTGCAAGATCGCGGCGAAGGCCTGTTCGCGCTGCGTCTGCAGGCGCCCGCAGGCGAACTGGATCCCGCGCTGGTCGACGCGCTGCGACAAGCGCTGGCGCATGCGGCCGCACTGCCGTCGCTGAAGGCGCTGCTGATCGAAAGCGACGAGCGCATCTTCCTGCGTGAGGGCCAGGTACCGGCCGATCCCGAGGCCATGCACTTGCTTCTGCAAGCCTTGGCCGCGTTCCCCGCGCCGACGCTGGCGCTGCTCTCCGGGCAGGCGCTCGGCGCCGGCTTCCGCCTCGCTTGTGCCTGCGACAGCATCATCGCGGTCGACGACCAGGAGTACGGCTTCTCTACGCCGGGAGTGGCACCGGCCTTTGTCGATCCTGCATCACACGACTGGCTCGCGGCGCGCTTCGGCGAATCGCTGGCATCGATGCTGGCGCTGCGCGAGCAGCCGATCAGCGGCCACGAGCTGCAGGCGGCCGGGTGGGGCGCGACGGTGGTGCCGCGCCTAGGCTTTGCAGCCGCCGTGGACGCGTTCTGCGCTCATCTGTCCGACAAATCCTCCGAAGCGCTACGGCTGCTGAAGGAACATCTGGCCCGGGAGTTCGGCACCGGCCTGGCCGCGGTGGCTGCATCGTCCGCTGCCGGCGATGCGCTGCTGCGGTCGCTGCAGGACTCCCTGGGCCCCGACCCCACGGTGGAAACCGGCGAGACCGCCGTCTCTCCAGCGGCCGATATCGCGGTGGAAGCCGGTGCGCTGCCCCTGACCTCGTCCGTAATCCGCGCCAGCGTCGATGCCGAAGGCGTGGTCCTGGTGCGCCTGGAAGACCGCGACGCACGCAACATGTTCTCCGACGCGCTGATCGCCGGGCTGCAGGAAGTTTTCGATCATATCGGCGCCTCGCCCGCCTACAAGGCCGTCGTACTCACCGGCTACGACACTTATTTCTCCTCCGGCGGCACCCGCGACGGCCTCAAAGCGATCCAGGAAGGCAGGGTCCGCTTCACCGATCAGGACGTGTTCCAGTTGCCGATGCGCTGCCCGCTGCCGGTCATCGCCGCGATGCAGGGCCATGGCATCGGCGCCGGCTGGACCCTGGGCCTGTTCTGCGACGGCGTGCTGTTCAGCGAGGAAAGCCGCTACGTCAGCCCGTACATGAATTTCGGGTTCACGCCCGGCGCTGGCGCCACCGGCATCCTGCCGGCCCGGCTGGGTTTCGACCTGGCCCGCGACAGCCTATTCACCGGGCGCGAAATCACCGGTGCGGAACTGGCGCGCCGCAACCCGCGGCTGACCGTGCTGCCGCGCGACCGCGTGCTGGACGAGGCGCTGGCGCTGGCGCGCAGCGTCGCCCGGCACCCGCGCGCCGGTCTGGTGGCGTGGAAGGCTGCGCGCATCGCACCTCAGTTCGATGCCTGGCAGGCGCTGTTCGCGCGCGAAGTCCGGATGCACGAAACCACCCTGGTGGGGCAGGCCGACGCGCTGCGCCGCATCGAGCAGCGATTCGCGCCCTCGCCAGTGGAAGCGGAAGCGTCTCACGCGGTGCCGCGGCACGCGCCTGCCGCCACGGGCGCGGAGATCCTGCCCGTTATCCGCCGTCTTCTGGCCGAAGAATTGCGCACGGACGAGGCCGACATCGACGCCGCCGCGCCGTTCGTCGACCTGGGTCTGGATTCGATCTCAAGCGTGACCTGGATCCGCAGGATCAACGCGCACTTCGGGCTGGAGATCGAAGCGACCAAGGTCTATCGCTATCCGACCCTGCGAGCGCTCGCCGGGCACATCGGCGAACAGGTCCCGGCCGACGCGCAGGCCGGCCGCACCACGGATGCCGCAGTCGCCGCTGCCGTCGTAGCGCCGCTTACGATCGTGCCGTCCGCCCAGCCGCAGCACGCGGTATCGGCCTCCGCGGCAGCTAGCTCGTCGGTGCCGGCAGGCGCAGCGGCGGCCGTCGATCTCGGCGCCGTGCGCCGCACGCTCATCGATCTGCTGGCGCAGGAGCTGCGCCAGACGTCCGACAGCATCGATGCCGACCGCAGTTTCGTCGAGCTTGGGCTGGATTCGATTTCCGGGGTCACCTGGGTGCGCGCGGTCAACCAGCGTTACGACCTCGCCATCGAAGCGACCCGGGTCTACGCCCATCCGACCGTCGAACAGTTCGCGCGCCTGGTGCGCGACACGCTCGCGCAGCGCGCCTCGGCGCACGCGCCCGCAGCGGCGGGAGTCGCCCATGCCTCGGTGCCTGCTGCACCGCCGCAGCCCGCAGCGGGCAACGCGTTCATCGATTCCATCGCGCCGCCCGCCTGGCCCGCGCTCGCGTCATGGCGCAGTGCCGGCACGGCCACGGTCGCGGCGGCGCCGCCAGCGGTCGCCGCACAGGGTATGCACGCCGCCGAAATCGCGGTCATCGGCATGGCCGGCCGCTTCCCGATGGCCAAGGATGTCGACAGCTTCTGGGACAACATCGCCAGCGGCCGCAACTGCATCAGCGAAATTCCCTCGGCGCGCTGGGATACCCGCGACTATTACGTCGAAGGCCAGCCCGGGCTCGGCCAGAGCAATTCGAAGTGGATGGGCGTGCTGGAAGGGCACGACCGCTTCGACCCGCTGTTCTTCGGCCTGACGCCGCTGGAAGCCGAATCCATGGACCCGCAGCAGCGCCTGTTCCTGCAGTGCTGCTGGCATGGCATGGAGAACGCGGGCTATACCGCGGAACGGTTGTCCGGCAGCCGATGCGGCGTGTTCGCCGGCTGCGCCAACGGCGATTACCACCTGCTGTCGCGCGAGCAGCAGATCAACGCGCTCGGCTTCACCGGCGGCGCGACTTCGATCCTCGCCGCGCGCGTGTCGTACTTCATGAATCTGCAGGGGCCCTGCGTGTCCATCGACACCGCATGCTCCTCGTCGCTGGTCGCGATCGCGTCGGCCTGCGACAGCCTGATCACCGGCGGCTCGGACATCGCCCTTGCCGGCGGCGTATACGTGATGGCCAATGCCGACATGTTCCTGAAGACGGCCCATGCGGGTATGCTCTCGCCCGACGGCCGCTGCTACACCTTCGACCAGCGCGCGAACGGGTTCGTGCCGGGCGAGGGCGTCGGCGTGGTCATGCTCAAGCGCCTGGCCGATGCCGAACGCGACGGCGACAACATCCTCGCCGTCGTGCGCGGCTGGGGCGTGAATCAGGACGGGCGCACCAACGGCATCACCGCGCCGAACGCGGAGTCTCAGCAGCGCCTGATACGCGATGTCTACGACCGCTTCGGTATCGATCCCGGCCGCATCGAACTGGTCGAGGCGCACGGCACCGGCACCAAGCTCGGCGATCCGATCGAAGTCGACGGGCTGAAATCGGCCTTCCTGAACGCGACCGACCGCCGCCAGTACTGCGCGATCGGCTCGGTGAAGACCAACATCGGCCACTGCCTGACCGCGGCCGGTGTGTCGGGCTTCATCAAGCTGCTGCTGGCGCTCAAGCACCGCATGCTGCCGCCCAGCGCCAACTTCGAAACGCCGAACGAACACCTGGACCTGGACGCCAGCCCGTTCTTCGTCAACACCGTCGCGCGCGACTGGACCTCGCCCGATGGCGCCGCGCGCCATGCCGCGATCAGCAGCTTCGGCTTCAGCGGCACCAACGCCCACCTGGTGCTGGCCGAATACCTGCCGTCCGCCGCGCGTCCGCCGGGCGAGCCGCCGTTGCCATCCAGCGCCGGCTTCGTCGTGCCGCTGTCGGCACGCACGCCCGAACAATTGTTGCGCAAGGCCGCGGATCTGCGCGAGGCCTTGCAGGCTGGCCTCATAGGCGATCCCGGACACGATCCGGCCGCGCTGGCCTACAGCCTGCAGTGCCATCGCGACGCGATGGACGAACGCCTGGGCTTCGTCGCGCGCAGCGTGCGGGAAGTCATCGACACCTTGGGCGCCTACCTCGACGCCGCCGCTGCGAACCGGCCGCTGCCGCATGGCGTGCTCGCCGCGCACGTGCGGCAGGGGCGCGAAAGCGTGCGCCTGCTCAACGAAGACGCGGCCATGGCGGCGCTGGTCGTGGACAAGTGCATCGCCGACGGCAACGCGCTCAAGCTCTGCGAACTGTGGGTGAAGGGCCTGGCGCTGGACTGGCGCCAGCTGCACGGCGCGCGCAAGCCGCCGATGGTGGCGCTGCCGCCGTATCCGTTCGCCGAGGACGCGTACTGGCTCGCACCGGATGCCGGCTCGCCGGCGGCGGTGCCGGGTCAGGCCAGCGAGCGCTCACGACATCCGCATCCGCTGCTGCAGGAGCAGGTCGCCGACCTGACGGCGCAAGGCTACCGGCAAACCGCGCAGGCACAGAACGCCGATGCGGACAGCGCGCGGCGGACCGAGCGAATTCATCTGCCGACCTATGCGTTCGCGCGCATGCAGTGCTGGCTTCCGTCCGAGGGCAAACCGCCGCGTGCGGGTACCGGTCCGGCGGCAGCCGCGCCGTCGCCCGATCGATACCTGCACAACCTGGACATCATCGCCGGGCTCTTCGCGGAACTGGAGGAGGACACGATGAGCGCCGCGGACGTGACGGCAAGGGTGAAGCAGCTGGCGTAAACGGTTAACGACACGTTAGGAACGGCGTTGAGCTTGCTGCAATGAGCAGCGGATAGGGAAATACGAGAACGGATGGCATGGTGGATTTCGTCGAGTACATCGTTTCGGAGCTGAAGAGCAGACGCCTGGGCAAGGCCAATGCGCTGGAGCTGATACGGCAGTTCTCCGGCCGCCGAGCGGCGCCTGAGCGCCTGCATCCGTTGCTGCATCTCAATGTCTCCACCCTGACCCGGCAGCGCTATCGCACGCGGCTGACCGGTGACGAGTTCTTCCTGCGCGATCATCGGGTCAGGATGCCGTCCGGCACCGCCGTGGGCGTGTTGCCGGGCGTCGCCTACCTGGAGATGGCCCGCGCGGCCGTCGCCGATGCGGTGCCCGAACTGGCGAACACGTCGCTGATCGCGTTCGAGAACGTGCTGTGGCTGTCGCCGTTCGCGGTCGAAGGCGAACGCGAGATCCTGATCGAGCTCGATGCGAACGGCGATGCGCTCGAGTTCAGCGTGCTCAGCGAAGGCGGGGCCGGACACCGCACCGAGCACGCGTCCGGCCGCGTGCGTTTCCATGATCCCGGCCAGTACGGCTTCGACCACACCGTAACGCCGTTGGACCTGGCCGCACTGCGCGACGCGATGGGCCGGGAGCGCTGGGACGCCGACGCGGTGTACCGGCAGTACGCGCAAATCGGCATCGAATACGGTCCGGCGCACCGCGGCATCGTCGCCCTGCACAGCGGCGACGGGCAGGCCCTGGCCGATCTGGTGCTGCCCGAAGCGCTCGCCGGCGGGGAAAACGCCGCCTACGTCCTGCATCCGTCGTTGATCGACAGCGCGCTGCAGGCCGCGATCGGACTGGGCGAACGCGATGCGCCTCCGGCCGACGCGATGCTGCCGTTCGCGATGGAATCGCTGTGCATCCTCGGCGGCTGCACGCAGCGGCTGCATGCGTTCGTGCGCCGTGCCGATACCTCGTCCGACGATGCGACGCAGATCACCCTCGATCTGGATCTCTGCGACGCGGACGGCAACCTCTGCGTGCAGATCCGCGGGTTCTGCGCACGCCGCTTCGACGCTGCCGGCACCGGCGCGCCGGGCGAACCTTCCGCCGTCGAAACGCTGGTCGCGGTGCCGCGATGGAGCGAGCCGCGGCGCGTCGACGAACCTGTCGATACCGGGGCGGCGGATTTCGCGCATGTGCGTGTGCTGCTCTGCGACTATTCCAACGTCGATCCCGTCGCCCTGTCGGCCCTGCGTCCTGGCAGCGTGGTCGAGTCGCTGTCCCCGGCCGTCGGCGCGCACCCGGCGCTGCGCTATGAGGCCATGGCCTTGCAGGTGTTCGCACTTCTGCAGGACACGCTGAAGCAGACCGGTGGCGAAACGACGCTGCTGCAGTGCGTGATCGCCGATACGGCGGAAGGGCGGCTGTCGGCCGGCCTGACCGGCATGCTCAGAACGGCGGCGCTAGAGCATCCCGCGCTGGCCGCGCAGCTCGTCATCGTGCGGGCCGGGGCGACCCCGGACGCGCTCGCCACCGATCTAGCGGCAGCCGCGGCCCAGCCGCAATACTCAGCGCTGCTGTCGACCGCGGAAGGCTGGCGCACACTCGACTGGACGCTGCTGCCGCAGGTGGCTACGGGCGCGTCCGATGCACCGCATGACCTAGGCGACTCGCCCTATCGGGAAGACGGCGTCTACCTGATCACCGGCGGCCTCGGCGGCCTGGGCGGCGTGTTCGCCCGCGACATCCTCGAGCATGCCCAGCAGGCCCAAGTCGTGCTGACCGGCCGTTCGGCGCCGGATGCCGACATCGCCTCGCGCCTGGACGCCTACGGCTATGGCAACCGGCTGCACTATCGCCAGCTCGACCTGGACGACGCCGCGCAGTGCCGGCGCGTGATCGAATCCATCGGGAATATCGGTGCGCTGCGCGGTGTGTTGCACTGTGCCGGCGCGCGCAGCGACGAGCTGATCCTGAAGAAAGCCGTCGGCGACGTGGCTGCCGTTCTGGCGCCCAAGGTACGCGGCACCTGGCATCTGGACGACGCCACCGCCGATGCGGATCTCGACTTCTTCGCGCTGTTCTCTTCCGGCGTCTCGGCCTTCGGCAATGTAGGCCAAGCCGATTACGCTGCCGCCAACGGCTTTCTCGATGCGTTCGCGGACTTCCGCAAGGACCGGGTCGCACAAGGACAGCGTTCGGGTAAGACGCTGGCGATCGATTGGCCGCTGTGGGCCGAGGGCGGCATGCGTCCGGATGCGGACGGTGTGCGCTGGCTGCAGACGCAGACGGGCATGCTGCCGATGCGCACTGCGTCGGGTATCGCCGTGTTCCGCCGGGCGCTGGCGTCGGCATACGCGCGGGTATTGACGGTCGAAGGCGATGGCCGCCGCCTGCACCGCCTGTTCGAGGCGCCGGCCGCTGCGCCGAGTCGTGCGCCCACCCGCCTGCCTATGCGCGAGCCGGCAATTGTCGATAGCGTGCATTCCGCTGCCGGCGCTTCAGTCATTGCCGATGTCGGCACCGTTGCGGGCGGCAGCGATCTGCGGTCGCGGGTCCGCGAATTCCTGCGCAGGGAGTTCGCGCCGCTGTTGAAGATCGCCCCCGCCCAGATCGATATCGACGAGGCGCTGGAAAGCTACGGCATCAATTCGATCCTGGCGATGAGCCTCACCGCCCAGCTCGAGAAGCATCTCGGCCCCTTGCCGAAGACGCTGTTCTTCGAATACCAGACGGTCGCTGCGCTCAGCGAACATCTCGCGCAGGTCTACCGTGCTCCGCTGCAGGCGTTGCTGGCGCCGGCCGTCGAGGAACCGGGGCAGACCAGCCCGGTTGCGCAGCCTGTGCCTGCCACGGCCCGTGCGGACGCACAGCCGCCACTGCGCGGTAAGGCCCAGGGCTTGGTGCGCCGCGCTGCTTCCGCGCGCGGCACCTCCGAGCCGATCGCCATCGTCGGCATCAGCGGTCGCTATCCCGAGGCCGAAACCCTGCAGGATTACTGGCGCAACCTGCGCGACGGCAAGGACTGCGTGGTCGAGGTTCCCGAGTCGCGCTGGCGCTGGCGGGACTACTACACCAGCGACCGCGACCAGCCTGGGCACTACAGCAGGTGGGGCGGCTTCATCCAGGGCGCGGACGAGTTCGACGCGCAGTTCTTCAACGTCTCGCCGCGCGAGGCGCCGTACATCGATCCGCAGGAGCGCCTGTTCCTGCAGCACGCGTGGATGGCGATCGAGGACGCGGGCTATTCGCGCAAGAGCCTGCGCATGCCGCACGCCGATGCGCTGCCCGGCCAGGTGGGCGTCTACGCCGGGGTAATGTACGGCGAATACAACCGCTCGGGCAGCCTGGCCAGCATCGCCAACCGGGTGTCGTACGCGCTCAACCTGCACGGGCCGAGCATGACGCTCGACACCATGTGCTCCTCGTCGCTGACCGCGATCCACCTGGCCTGCCAGGACCTGAAGCTGGGCCGCACCGACATGGCCCTGGCCGGCGGCGTCAATCTCAGCCTGCATCCCGACAAGTACAGCATGCTGAGCGCGGGGCAGTTCATTTCCAGCGACGGCCATTGCCAGAGTTTCGGCGAAGGCGGCGACGGCTATATTCCGGGCGAGGGCGTGGGTGTGGTGGTGCTCAAGCGCCTGTCCGACGCCGAGCGCGACGGCGATGCCATCCACGCGGTGATCCGCGGCAGCGCGCTGAACCACGGCGGCAAGACCAATGGCTACACGGTGCCCAATCCGCAGGCGCAGGCCGCGGCGATCTCGGCCGCATTGAAGGATGCGGGCGTCGATGCGCGCCACGTCAGCTACATCGAGGCCCACGGTACCGGCACCAAGCTCGGCGATCCGATCGAGATCGCGGCCTTAGGTAAGGCGTTCGGCGAGCACACGGCAGATACCGGCTTCTGCCTGATCGGTTCGGCCAAGTCGAACATCGGCCACTGCGAATCGGCGGCGGGCATCGCCGGGCTGAGCAAGGTCGTCCTGCAGATGCGCCACCGTCAGATCGCGCCGTCGCTGCATTCGCAGCGACTCAATCCCAACATCGACTTCGCGGCCACCCCGTTCGAGGTCAACCAGGTTCTGCGCGACTGGGAGGCGCCCGTGGTCGGTGGCCGGCGCATGCCGCGCATCGCCGGCTTGTCGTCGTTCGGTGCCGGCGGCGCGAATGCGCACTTCATCATCGAAGAGCCCGCCAGCGTGGCGCAGGGCCATGCCGCTGAGGCGACGCTGCCCGGCGCGCCGATCATCGTGCCGTTGTCCGCGCGCACGCCCGAACAGCTGTTCCGGCAGGCGCAGAATCTGCTGGAGTTCCTGCGGGAAGCCGCGGAGCAGGGGCGCCGGATCGACCACGCGGCGCTGGCGTACACCTTGCAGGTCGGGCGCGAGCCGATGGAAGAGCGGCTGGCGTTCGTCGTCGACTCCGCGGCCCGGCTGCAGCAGCTGCTGCTCGCATTCATCGATGCCGGAACGATCGACGCCGCTGTCGACGGCGCTTATCGCGGCAATCTCAAGGCGCACCGCGAGATGCTGGGCTTGTTCGCCGCCGATCCCGATTACGAAGAAGCGCTCGACAAATGGATCGCGCAGCGCAAGCTCGCCAAGCTGGCCGAACTGTGGGCCAAGGGCTTCGATCTGGACTGGCGCAAGTTCCACGGCAGGCAGACCCCGCCGCGGATGCACCTGCCGACCTATCCGTTCGCGAAAGACAAGTACTGGATCGACCCGATCAAGGGGATGTTTTCCCACATCACCGGCCCAGGCGCCGCTTCCGGTTCCGCCACATCGAGCGGGTCCGCCGCCAACGCCCTGCATCCGCTGTTGCACCAGAACACCTCCGATATCGATCAGCTCCGCTATTCCTCGCTGTTCCGGACGGACGAGGCGTTCATGGCCGGCCGATCCGAAGGCGCCGGCGCGCAGCTGCCGCAGTCGGTGCTGCTGGACATGGCGCGCGTGGCGATCGCTTGCGCCAAGCGCGCGTCGCCGACCGCCGCCACGGTGGAACTAGGCGACGTGCGCTTCGCGTCGCCCTTCATGGTTGACGGTGCGACTGCGCTGCATATCGCGCTGTACCCATCGATCGAGCACGACGGCATCGACTTCGATATCTTCAGCGGCGAAGGCGAGGAAGAGTACGTGCACGCGCAGGGCAGGGGCCGCCTGCTGCCGACGCAGGCGGAAGCGGGGATCGCTGCCGATACGATGCCGCCTGCCGAGATCGTCGACATCGCGTTGGCTGCATTCGTCGTCGCTCCTGTGCCCCAGAAACCTGGCGCCATCGCACTGCCCGAGCCGGCCACGGTGCCGGCGATCGTCGGCGGCCTGCTGCCGAAGCCGCATGCATCGCGCCTGCCGGCGCTGCTGGAGACGGCATCCGTTGCGGCGATTCCTGTCACGGCGGCTAAGGAGCGGACGTCCGTTCCGCCAGAGGCCGCGTCGTCGATCGACGCACCGCCGGACATCGCCTCGGCATCCGTGAACAACGTCCGCGGCTTCCTCAAGACCTCGTTGGCGCAGGCGCTATACCTCGACGAGGCCAGTATCGACGAAGACCGTCCCTTCATCGATCTGGGGCTGGACTCGATCGTCGGCGTGGAGTGGGTCAAGAACATCAACAAGGCTTTGGGTCTGGAGATCGGCGCGACCCGCGTCTACGACTACAGCAACCTCACGGCCCTGGGCGCGTTCGTCGAAAGCCAGTTACCCGTGGTATCCACGGCGGCCGTGCCGGCCGTCGCGCGCCCGGCGAGCGTGGCGCAGTCGATGGCCGCATCCGATGCGTCCGCGCCCGCTGCGCAAGCCCCATTCGCGCCTCAGCCCACGCCCGTCGCGCAGGCGGTCGTCGGCACCGGCCTGGAGGCGCTCAAGCGGTCTCTGCGCACCAGCCTCGCGCAGGCGCTGTACCTCGACGAGGCCGCCATCGACGACGAGCGATCCTTCGTCGACCTGGGCTTGGACTCCATCGTCGGCGTGGAATGGGTGAAGATGATCAACAAGGCCTATGGGCTGGAGATCTCCGCGACCCGGGTCTACGACTACTCGAACGTCCAGGCGCTGGCCCGCTTCCTTCAGGGCGAGCTCGCGTCGCGTCCGCAGCCGGCCGTGCCCGCTGCCTTGCTTGAGGCAGTCGCGCGGACAGAAGCGGCTCCCACGACGACGCCAGACGCGCAACGCGGGGCCACAGCGCCGGTCGCCATTTCGCCGGTCGCAGCGATCGCGTCGCCCGCGCCGCGTGCGGCGCTGCGAACGCCCGCGAGCGACGCCATCGTCCTGGAGCGCCGTTTGCCTGCCTTGCGGCCATCGTCCCAGGTCCGGCCCGCGGTCGGAGCGCATCGCAACGACGACAAGATCGCCATCGTCGGCATGTCGGGACGCTATCCGGGCGCCGACGATCTCGACCAGCTCTGGCGCAACCTCGCCGAGGGCCGCAACTCGATCCGCGAAATCCCCCCGGAACGCTGGGACGTGAATGCATATTACGACCCGACCCCCGGTAAGCCGGGCAAGGTGTACTGCAAATGGCTGGGCATGCTCGATGGCGCCGAGCATTTCGATCCGATGTTCTTCCAGATCTCGCCGGCCGAGGCCGAGGTCATGGACCCCCAGCATCGCCTGTTCATGCAAGAAAGCTATCGCGCTTTCCAGGACGCCGGCTATTCCAGCGCCGCCCTGAGCGACCGCAAGTGCGGCGTCTACATGGGCATCATGAGCAGCGACTACTCGTTCCTGCTGGCCAAGAGCAACCCCCAGACCATCGAGACGACCAGCAATAGTTTCGCGATCGGCGCGGCGCGAATCGCCTATCACCTGAATCTGAAGGGGCCGGCGATCCCCATCGACACCGCGTGCTCGTCCTCGCTGGTGGCGATCCACCTGGCTTGCCAGGCCCTGCTGAACCACGAAATCGACCTGGGCCTGGCCGGCGGCGTGAGCCTGTACCTGATCCCCGAATCCTATCTGGGCATGTGCCGCGCGGGCATGCTGGCCCACGATGGCCAGTGCAAGACCTTCGACAATGGCGCGGACGGCTTCGTGCCGGGCGAGGGCGTGGGTACGGTCGTGCTCAAACGCCTGTCCGACGCCGAGCGCGATGGCGACAACATCCACGGCGTAATCGTCGGATCCGGCATCAACCAGGACGGAAAGACCAACGGCATTACCGCGCCCAGCGTCAACAGTCAGATCGAGCTGCTGCGCGACGTCTACCGCCGCTACGCGATTGACGCCTCGTCGATCGACTATGTGGAAACCCACGGCACCGGCACCAAGCTCGGCGATCCGATCGAACTGGAAGCGCTATCGACCGTGTTCAAGGAGCACGGCGGCGGCAAGAACGCCTGCGCGCTGGGCGCGGTCAAGACCAATCTAGGCCATACCTCGGGCGCGGCCGGCGTTGCGGGCGTGCACAAGGTGCTGCTGAGCCTGCGCAACCAGGCTCTGGCCCCGAACGTCAATCTCAAGCAGGAAAACGCGCTGTTCGATTTCGCCGCCTCGCCATTCCATGTCAGCCGGATGCGCCGCGACTGGCCTTCGGTGGCCGGCCGCAAGCGTCGGGCAGCGGTCAGCGCTTTCGGCTTCAGCGGCACCAACGCCCATCTGGTGATCGAAGAGTACATACCTTCGCTGCGTTCGCAGGGTACGAGCGCGCCGATGGATGCGTCGCCGACCTGCATCGTTCCGCTGTCCGCGCGCACCGCGGACCAGCTCATGGCCATGGCTCGGGATCTGCTCGCGTTCCTAGACAAGGACGCGGCGGACAGGCCCGATCAGGGCGAGCCGGAATCCGCCCTGCGCGATCTTGCGTACACCTTGCAGATCGGTCGCGATCCGATGCGCGAGCGCTGCGCGTGGGCGGTGGACTCCCTTGCCGAACTGCGGACGCGCCTGCGCGAGTTCGTATCGTCCTCCGATGGTGCAACCCGCTACCGCGGCACCGCGTCGCGTGCGCAGGATGCCGTGATTCCAAGCGAAGATGCCGCGGAACTGCTGCTGCGCGACGGCTTGCGTCAATCCGCCGCGCTCGCCGCGCTTTGGACCCAGGGCGCGAAGATCGAATGGCCGTCGTTCTACGCGGGCCGCGCACCGCAGCGGCTCCATGGTCTGCCGGGCTATCCCTTCGCCAAGGAGCGCTACTGGCCTGAGCCGGCTCCGGCCCCGCGCCTTGCGTCTTCCGCGACGCCCTCCGGATCTGCGCCGACCCCTACTGCGGAGCGCGGCGAAGAGAGGCGGACGACCTGCTATGCGCCGGTCTGGCGCGATGCCGCGCTGCCCGCGCCGCATACGGGCTTCCGGCCCGACGACGCGCTGCTGATCATCGACACCGACGACCGACTGTTCGAGCAGATCAGGGCGCGGCTGCATACGGCCTCGCCATTGAAGACCATCCTGCTCGTCCGCCTGGGCGATAGCTACCGGCAGGACGCCGACGATCGCTACTGCGTGGACCCCGCACAGCCGCAGCACTTCGAGTCGCTGCTGGAGACGCTCAGGCATCAGGGCCGCACGCCGACCCGGGTGATCCACAACGCAAACGCCGCGCATCTGTCGGCACAGGCCGGCGAGCAGGCCGAGCGGACGGGGGACGAAGCCATCGAGCGCGCCCTGAACGCGGGTATCGACGCGTTGTTCGGATTCTGCAGGGCTTTGGCCGGCGCCGGCGCGCAGCAGGCGCCGTGCGCGTTCGTGTCGTTCTTCCATGCCGGCGCCGAGGCGAACACGGCGCCTTGCGAAGCGCTGGCGGCCTTCTACCGATCGTTTGCGCTGGAGAACAACCGCTACAACGGCCGCGTGCTGTCGATCCAGCACGACGACGCCGATCCCGCGACCACGGTCATCGACACCGTCACAGCGCTCATCGGCGAACTGCAGGCCGCTCCGCAGCGCGAGATCGAGGTCCGCTACCGGATGCGCGGCGCCGCCGCGGTGCAGCGCTCATTGCGCGTGCTGGCGCCACAGTCGCCCGAACGCACGCCGCCGGGACCGATGCCGCTCAAGCACGGTGGAACCTATCTCATCACCGGCGGGCTTGGCGGCCTGGGCATGCTGTTCGCGCGTCACCTCGCCGAACACTACGGCGCCAGGCTGGCGCTCAGCGGCCGCTCGGCCCCGGACGCGCGGGTCGAGGCGGCCCTGGAGCAACTGCGTGCGCTCGGCGCCGAAGCGGCGTATCTGCAGACGGACATCGCCGATGCGGACCGCGCGCGCACGCTGATCGCGGACGTCAAGGCGCGCTTTGGCGCGCTGAATGGCGTGCTGCACAGCGCCGGTCTCAGCGACGATGCGCTGCTCATCCGCAAGAGCCGCGAGCAGTTCCGCGCAGTGCTGGCGCCGAAGGTGCAGGGAACGCTGCACCTGGACCGTTTCACCGCCGACGAACCGCTGGACCTGTTCGTGCTGTTCTCGTCGGGCGCCGGCAGCTTCGGCAACGTCGGTCAGACCGACTACGCCTACGCCAACGCCTTCATGGACGCGTTCGCCGATCATCGCAAGGCAGAGCGGGCGCGCGGCGCGCGTTATGGCCGAACCCTGTCGATCGCTTGGCCTTACTGGCAGAACGGTGGCATGCGTCTGTCCGAGGCCGATCTGCGGCGCACCGAGGAACGGACCGGCTTGTGCGCTTTGCCGGATGGAATCGGCTTCGAGTACTGGAACACGTTGCTGTGCTCCGGGCTCCCGCGGGCGCTGGCGCTGTACGGCTACCCCTCGAAGATCGCCGCCTACTGCGACCCGTCCAGTATCGCCGTGGAAACCGCGCAGACCGGCGGAGCGGCGATCGATCCCGACGCCTTGTTGGCGCGGACACGCGCGTATCTGTGCGAGCTGGTGCATGCCGAAACCCGGATTCCGGCCGACCGGATCGATATCGAGGAGCGTTTCGAGGCGTTCGGCTTCGATTCGATCATGATCGGCCGCCTTAACGCGGCCCTGGAGCAGGACCTCGGCGACCTGCCGAAGACGCTGATGTACGAGTACGAGACCGTCGCTGAGCTGGCGGCCTATCTCGTCGGGCACGCGGCGCCTGCGCTGAACGCGAAGTTCGTGGGCGAGGGCATGCTGCAAGAGGGCATCAGCGCTGCCGAACCCGCAGCCGGAACCGCGCCAGAAGCGGTTGTACGATCGCAGCCGCCAGTGGTTGCAGCGCCCACGGCGGATACGCAGGCGCAGGCCGAGCCCATCGCCATCATCGGCGTGCATGCGTCGTTTCCGCAGGCCGACGATATGGACGCGCTGTGGGCGCACCTACGCGCCGGAACGGATCTCATCGAGGCGGTGCCCGCGAGCCGCTGGGATGCCGCGTCGTTCTACGACCCCGATCCGGCACAATCCGAGCACGGCAAGATCTACTGCAAGCGCGGCGGCTTCCTGCAGGACTTCGACAAGTTCGACGCCGCCTTCTTCAACATCGCCGAAGCCGAAGCGGACATCATCGATCCGCAGGAACGTCGCTTCCTGCAGTCCGCCTGGTCCGCGATCGAGGATGCCGGCTATACGCGCGAACGCCTGAAGCAGCGCTACCCGAAGGGCAAGAGCGCCGATGTCGGCGTGTTCGTGGGCGTGACGACCAACTCCTATCAGCTGCTGGCCACCGAGGCCTGGCAGCGCGGCCGCATGGTCACGCCCAGCGCGATGCCCTGGTCGATCGCCAACCGGGTGTCCTACACCCTGGACCTGCAGGGCCCGAGCGTGCCCGTCGACACCGCCTGTTCGTCGTCGCTGGTCGCCGTGCACCAGGCCTGCGAAAGCCTGCGGCGCAGCGAGTGCCAATTGGCGCTGGCCGGCGGCGTCAATCTGTACCTGCATCCGGCCAAGTACCAGTCGTTCTGCCACCGCCGGATGCTTGCGGTCGGCGACGCCTGCCGCAGCTACGGCGCGGGCGACGACGGCTTCATCCCGGGCGAGGGCGTGGGCGCCCTGGTGCTCAAACCGCTGCGCCTGGCCGAACGCGACGGCGACCGGATCTACGGCGTGATCCGGGGCAGCGCCTACGACCACAGCGGCCGCTCCAGCGGCTACGCCACGCCCAACCCGAACGCGCAGGCGAATGTGATATCGCAGGCGCTGGCCCAGGCCGGCGTGCCGGCGCGCAGCATCGGCTTCATCGAAGGCCACGGCACCGGCACGCGCATGGGCGACAGCCTGGAAGTCGCCGCCATCAGCCAGGCCTTCGCGCAACAGACGTCGGACACCGGGTTCTGCGCCCTGGCATCGCTGAAGGCCAACATCGGTCACGCCGAGTCCGCGACCAGCATCGCCGGCATCGCCAAGATCCTGATGCAGTTCAAGCACCGGCAGATCGCGCCCAGCATCCATGCCGATGTCGTGAATCCGGACATCGATTTCGCACGCTCGCCCTGCGTTCTGCAGACGACCCTGAGCGATTGGGATGCCCCGGCCGGTGTCCCGCGCCGCGCCCTGATCAACGCGTTCGGTGCCGGCGGCGTCAACGCGTGCGCGGTGCTGGAGGAGTATCTGGCGCCTGAATCGGCGGCGTCCGCGCCAGCCGACGCATCCGCCGCCGGCGCAGGCGGCGCGTTGTTCGTACTGTCGGCCATGAACGCCGAACGTCTGCGCGAATACGCCTATCGTTATGTCGATTTCCTCGCGCTCAATCCCGATTGCGATCTCGCGGCGCTGTGCCGCACCGCACAAATCGGCCGCGAAGCGATGCCGCAACGGCTGGCCCTGGCCGCGGATAGCGCGCCGCAGCTCAGGCAGACCCTGCAGCGCTGGCTCGACGGCGATCCGAACCTCCACGGCGCAGCGAAACTTTGGCAGGGCGGGCCCGGGAACCAGACCGAGGGCGGCTCTTCGGCGCGTGCGCAGCGCGAACGCATGCAGACGTTGTGCGCGCAAGCCGATCTGGCCGGCTTGGCCGAATTCTGGACCCGAGGCGGCAAGGTCGACTGGACGCTGCTGCACGCCGCATCGGGCCAGCACCACGCGCCGCTGTGGCCCGTCGCCGGAGCGCCGGTCTATCCGTTCGCACGCAACCGGCATTGGGCGGTCGACTTCGCGGGGATGGAGGCGGCACCGGCAAGCGCGCCGCCGCGCCTGCATCCGCTCATCTCGCATAACGCCTCGACCTTGGAGCGGGTGTACTTCGATGCCGCGCTCGCTGAGGACCAGTACTACGCTCGAGACCACAGGGTCCAGGGCCAAGCGGTGTTCCCTGGTTCGGGCTTCATCGAAATGGCCTGCATCGCGGCGACCGTCGCTGGGAAACGGCGAGTACGCCGGCTCAAGGACATCTATTGGGTGCAACCGCTATCGCTGAGCCGGCCGCAGCAAGACGTCAAGATCGGGTTGAGCAACGCGACCGGAGACAGCGTCGAATTCGCCGTGACCACGGTCGACGACGATCACGAAAGCGTCCTGCTCTGCGAAGGACGCGCGCTCTTCGACGATAACAGCGGCTTGGGAAATCCGTCGCGTGAGTCCCTGCACGAATGGCATCAGCGCTGTGGCGAAAGCCACAGCGGAGAACGCTACTACGAGTTCTTCAAGCGCCTCGGCTTCGACTATGGCCGGACCTTCCGGGTGATCGACGAAGTCGCGATAGGACATGGCTGCGCGTTGGCCAAGCTGGTGCTGGAACCCTCGTTGGCCGGGGATTTCGATCAGTACGTGCTCCACCCCTGCCTGATCGACGGCGCCTTGCAGACGGTGGTGGCGCTGCTGGCCGCCGCCGAGGGCGGGGTGCCGCATCTGCCGTTCGCGATCGACGAGATCGAGATCATCGGCAGCCTCACGCCTCGCTGCGTCGTGCTGGTGGAGAAGTCGGGGGACGGCTCGGGCTCAAGCGCGGGCGTCCTGGTGTTCAACCTGCATATCCTCAGCGAAAGCGGCGATACGCTCGTGAAGATCACCAATTTCTACGTGCGCGCCCTAGCCCCGGCACCCTCGAGCATCGCCACTAACGAACCCGCGCGACTTTCGATGGCGGTGAACTCATGAACGCCTCTGCACCGATGAGCGCAAACAACGACTATCCCATCGGCGAATTCCGCTCGGTGTTCCATGGCTCGGAACCGTTCCTTGCCGACCACGTCATTCAGGGGCAGAAGATCCTGCCGGGCATGGCGTATCTCGAGATCGCCCGTGCCGCGGTCGCGGCGTCGGCGCCCCCTGGCGATGACGCCATGCTCGTGCTGAGCGACAGCGTATTCGTCAATGCATTGACGGTGACCGGCAAGCGAACGGTCACGGTGCGCGTGTATCCGGGCAGTGCGGGGCAGTTCGGCGTCGAAGTGAGCACCGAGCAGGGCGTTCATTTCCAGACCCGCGTGTCGGTGCAGAAGACGTCCGAGTGCCTGGTCGCCAAGGGCTATGCGCCCGTGCTGGATATCGCCCGGTTGCGCGCAGAGATCACGCGCCCCGGTCCGTCGAAAGCGGCGTTCTACCAGACCTTCAGGAAGCGCGGCGTCGAACTGGGCCCGTCCCACCGCGGCGTCGAGGAGATTTTGCTCGACGGCAAGGGCGAAGGCTTGGCCACGATCCGCCTGCCGGGCTCCTCCGCTCGCGGCATGATGATGGACGCCGGCGCGCTCGACAGCATCATCCAGAGCGGCCTCGGGCTGGTCGACAATCCCGAGGCGAACGTCGTTCCGTTCGCGGTAATCAATACCCTGGTCGTCGGCGCGCTGACGGACACGATGATCGTCCATATCCGTCAGCGCCCGGACGGCATGCACTATGTCGCCGCCGATGAGCACGGCAAGGTCCGGGTGATCATCGAAGGGTTCCAGACCCGCGAGATCGATCTGCACGCCAAGCAGGACCGTTTGAGCTTCTATCGGCCGGTGTGGAAGCAGGTGCCGCCGCCACCTGCCGACGACCTGGCGGTGCAGGTGGTGGAAGCGCGCGACGACTACGCCGCCACGACCAAGGCGGTTCTGGCGGCGGCGCAATCGCTCGCAAGCGCCAAACACACCCGCTCCGCGCTCGAACTGCACCTCACCGAGCCCGACCGCGCTACGCGCGGGCTCTGGGCCGCGTTAAAGACGGTTTCGATCGAGCATTCGCAGATCGACGTCCGCCTCAGGTCTGGAGACGCCTACCTGGCGCTGTCGTACGAGGATGCCGATGCCGATATCGCCGGCGAATTCGCATGGCGCGACGGTACCACCGCGCTGATCAGCGGCGGACTGGGTGCGCTGGGATTGCTGGTCGCGCAGGACATCGCCGAGCGCACGACGGGCAGTACCCTGATCTTGCTGGGCCGGCGCACGCCGGACGAAGCGGAAACCGCACGCATCGAAGCGCTGCGGGCATCGGGCGCGAACGTGGTTCATCGCTGCTGCGATATCGCACAGATCGATGAGATCGAAAAGATCGTCGCCGAGTATCCCGGAATCGACGTCGTGGTACATGCCGCCGGGCTCATCGACGATGCCCTGGTGATCCACAAGACCGCCGAGGCCATCGACCGGGTGTTCGCGCCGAAGGTGCAGGGCATCGAGAACCTGGATCGCGCCACGGCCGGCTGCCCGCTCGAACTGTTCATCGCCTTCTCGTCTGTGGCCGGTGCGCTCGGCAACGCCGGGCAGTTCGACTACGCGGCCGCCAACGGATATATGGACACCTATATCGAGGCGCGTTCGGCTCGCGTTCGTGCGCAGCAGGCGCGCGGCCGCTCGATCGGCATCAATTGGCCGCTCTGGGAAGAAGGCGCGATGCGGATCGACGACGCCAGCCGCGAGACCCTCGCCCGCGCCTATGCGATCAAGCCGCTGCCGAGTGCGGAGGGCTTGAAGGCGCTGCGTCTGGCCATCGCCTCGCCACACGCCAATTTGCTCCCGCTCTACGGCCAGAAGAGCGCTCAGGCAGCCTTGTTCGCGCCTCCGAAGGCCGTAGCGGTGGATGCGCGGCCGCAGCCGCCCTCGGTCGAACTCGACAAGCTGCAGCGCGAGATCCTGCAGGAGATGCGCCTGCAAACCGCGCAACACCTGAAGATGAAACCCAACCAGATCAGCGAGACCGAAGATTGGACCAATTTCGGCTTCGATTCGATTCTGATCTCGAGCTTCGTCTCGCATCTGAACAACGTCTACGACCTGAATCTGATGCCCACGGCGATGTTCGAGGCTTCGAACTTGCTGCGCTTCAGCCAGTTCCTCGCCGATAACCATGCGGCGGAGATGAGCAGGAAGTTCGCGAGGAACGGCGCGGTGGCCGCAGCTCCCGCGGCGAGCGTTCCGACGCAGCTCCCGACGCGGCCGGCGACGGATACGGTTTCGGCTGGTGCTGCCGTGTCGCAGTTCGCACGCCGGTTCCGCGAGGCCTACCGGAACCGGTCCAGCTATCGCGAGGAAGACGTCGCCGTGGTCGGCATGAGCTGCCGCATCGCCGGCGCGAACACTCCCGATGAGTTCTGGCGGATGCTGGACGAGGCCCGCGACATGATCAGCGAGATCCCGCCGGACCGGTGGGATTGGCGCGACTACGCAGGCGTCAGCCGCTGGGGTTCCTTCATTCCCGGGATCAAGGAGTTCGACCCGCTGTTCTTCGGCATCTCGCCCGCGGAAGCGATGTACATGAGCCCGGAACAACGGCTGATGATGCAATCGGTCTGGGAATGCATCGAAGACGCGGGCTACGGCGGCGACAGCCTCAAGGGCACCAACACCGGCATCTATGTGGGCTGCGGGCCTAGCAGCTACACCACCATGATGAGCCACCTTCCGATCGAAGCCTATTCGGTGACGGGCACTTTGTCTTCGGTGGGGCCGAACCGGATCAGCTACCACATGGACTGGCACGGCCCCAGCAATCCCATCGACACCGCCTGCAGCAGTTCGCTGGTGGCGGTGCACCGCGCCATCGAAGCCATCCGGGCAGGGCACTGCGAGGTGGCCATCGTCGGTGGCGTGAACGCACTGCTGTCGCCGGATGTGTATATCAGCTTCACCAAGTCGGGCATGTTGTGCGAGGACGGCCGCTGCAAGACCTTCTCCGACAAGGCGAACGGTTATGTGCGCGGCGAAGGCGTCGGCATGCTGATGCTCAAGTCGCTCAGATCGGCCCAGCGCGACGGCGACGACATCTACGCCGTGATCAAGGGCGCGGCCGAGAATCACGGCGGGCGAACGACGTCGCTCACCGCGCCGAATCCCAACGCGCAGGCCGCGGTGATCAAGCGGGCGATCGAGGACGCCGGGATCGACTTCCAGCGTGTCGGTTACATCGAATGCCATGGCACCGGCACCGAGCTCGGCGATCCGGTCGAGATCAGCGGATTGAAGACCGTAGCCAGGGAGCTCCTGGACGCCGATGCCGCCGCCGAAAAGCAGGTCGCCGCGCCCTGTTACCTCGGCAGCATCAAGTCCAACATCGGCCACCTGGAGTACGGCGCGGGCGTCGCCGGCATGATCAAGCTGATCCTGCAGATCCGCCACAAGAAGATCGCCAAGAGCCTGCACTGCGACGCGATCAGCCCGTTGATCGACCTCAAGCGCACCCCGTACAAGGTCGCGCAGCAAGCGGTCGACTGGGAGGTTGCGGCCGGACAGACGCGCATAGGCGGGGTCAGCAGCTTCGGCTTCGGCGGGGTGAACGCCCACGTAATCATCGAGGAGTACGTCGACCCCAGGTCCGGCCAGGAATCGGACGATGCCGACCAGGAGCAGTTGCTGGTGTTCTCGGCACGCAACGCGGAAATCCTGCACGCGACCCTGCAGGCCTATCCCGAATTCCTGGCCAGGACCGACCGAAGTACGGCCACGCTGCGGCGCATCGCCCAGACCCTGCAGACCGGCCGGACCGGCATGCAGGAGCGGGTGGCCTTCGTCGCCCGTTCGATCGACGAGTTCGACGAGCTGCTGCGGGGGTTCCTGGAGGAAAAGGACGATTTCTACCATCGCAAGGTCTACCGCGGATCCAGCAAGGCGGGAACGGGCGACAAGCTCGATATCGGCGACACCCAGGCAGGTCAGGAATTCATGCGCCGGCTGGTCGAAACCGGCGAGCTCGGGAAGATCGCGGAACTTTGGGTCACGGGCGCGAAGCTGGACTGGCGGATCCTGCGCTCGTAACCGCGGCCGGCATCGGACGCGACGGCACGGAACAACATTCGGTTCTTGGAGAGGGACAGCATGAAAGCAGTGGGTATTGAAGCAATGAACGTGTTCGCCGGCACGGCCTTCCTGGACGTCAGGAAGCTGGCCGAGCATCGCGGACTCGACACCACCCGGTTCGAGAACCTGCTGATGAAGGAGAAGACGGTTGCGCTGCCGTACGAAGACCCGATCACCTTCGCGGTCAACGCCGCCAAGCCCATCGTCGATGCGTTGAGTCCCGAGGAACGGGACCGCATCGAGATGGTGATCACCTGTACCGAATCGGCGTTCGATTTCGGCAAATCGATGAGCACGTACTGCCACTCGCTGCTAGGGCTGAACCGCAACTGCCGCCTGTTCGAGATCAAGAACGCCTGCTATTCCGGCGCCGCCGGCATCCAGATGGCAGTGAACTTCGTGCTGTCGCAGGCTTCGCCGGGCGCCAAGGCGCTGGTGCTCGCTACCGACATCTCACGCTTCATGGTCGAGGAGGGCGGCGACGCGCTGACCGCCGACTGGTCGTTCGCCGAGCCCAGCAACGGTTCCGGCGCGGTGGCCATGCTGATCAGCGACCAGCCGCACATCTTCCAGGTCGACGTCGGCGCCAACGGTTATTACGGCTACGAGGTCATGGACACCTGCCGGCCCACGGTCGACGGCGACGCCGGCGATTCGGACCTGTCCCTGCTGTCCTATCTGGACTGCTGCGAGAACGCCTTCCTGGAGTACAAGAAGCGCGTCCCGGACGCGGACTTCGCCGACACCTTCACTTACCTGGCCTATCACTGCCCGTTCGGCGGCATGATCAAGGGCGCGCACCGCAACATGATGCGCAAGATGGCACGGGCCAAGCCGCAGGAGATCGAGGACGACTTCCAGCGCCGCGTCACCCCGGGCATGATCCACTGCCAGCGCGTGGCCAACATCATGGGCGCGACCACGGCGCTTGCGATCGCCAGCACCATCGACCACGGCGATTTCGAAACGCCCAAGCGCATCGGCGCCTTCTCCTACGGCTCCGGCTGCTGCTCCGAGTTCTTCAGCGGCGTGGTCCGCAAGGAAGGCCAGCAGCGCTTGCGCGCAATGGGCATCCAGGCCCATCTCGACCGGCGCATCGAACTGACGATGGAAGAGTACGACCGTCTGCTGGTCGGCAGCAACGCCGTGCGGTTCGGCACCCGCAACGTCGTGCTCGATGCCGGCTTCATCTCCCGCGCCCGCAGTGCGATGGACAAGCCGGTGCTGTTCCTGAAGGAGATCAAGGAGTTCCACCGCGAATACGAGTGGGTGGGCTGATGGACGGCCGCCCTCTGGACCACGCCGAACTCACCGCGTTGCGCATGCGTTTCGACGACGACATCGCGTATCTGCAGATCCACAGGCCCGATGCGAACAACGCGATCAACGACCGCCTGATCGCCGAGTTCGGGTGGGCCCTGGATGCGTGCGAGACGCGCGCGAAGATCGTCGTGGTCGAGGGCTTGCCTGAAGTCTTCTGCTTCGGCGCGGATTTCGCCGAGCTGCAGGCCAGTTTCGACGGCGGCGGCGTGCCGCAGCAGAACCCAGGACCGCTGTACGACGTCTGGCGGCGCCTGGCGACCGGGCCATACGTGTCCATCGCCCATGTCCGCGGCAAGGCCAATGCCGGCGGCATCGGCTTCGTCGCGGCCTGCGACATCGTGCTCGCCGACTCGGCGGCGGTGTTCAGTCTCTCCGAGCTGCTGTTCGGACTGATGCCGGCCTGCGTGCTGCCGTTCCTGGTGCGGAGGATCGGCTTCGCGAGGGCCAACGCCATGACCTTGTCGACTCAGCCGGTTGCGGTACAGGTGGCGCGGGAGTGGGGGCTGGTCGACGCCTACGAGGACAACAGCGACAACCTGCTGCGCAAGCATCTGCTGCGTCTGCGCAGGCTCAACAAGACCAGCGTTGCGCGCTACAAGCGCTACATGAGCGCAATCGAAACTTCCATCGGCACGGCCGAGCCACTGGCGCTGGCCGCGAATCGCGACGTGTTCTCCGATGTCGAGAACCTGCAAAGGATATCGCGCTACGTCAAGACCGGCCAGTTTCCGTGGGAGGGAGCCGCGTGAGCGCCGAGAAAGTCGTCGACCTGCAGTTCGTCGCCCCGCAGGTCGTTCAGATCAGGATGCAGGACCGTACGAGCAAGAACACCTTTTCCGAGGCGCTCACCGAGGGGCTGATGGGCGCGTTCGCGCAGGTCGAACGCCTGCCGGACTGCAAGGTCGTGGTGCTGACCGGCTACGACAACTACTTCGCCAGCGGCGGCACCCAGGAGCAACTGATGAATCTGTCGGAGGGCCGTGGCGCGTTCACCGACAGGGCGATCTACGGCTTGCCGTTGCATTGCCCGGTGCCGGTGATCTCCGCGATGCAGGGGCACGGCATCGGCGGCGGATTCGTGCTGGGCATGTTCGCCGACCTGGTGGTGCTGGGGAGAGAGAACATCTACACCACCAACTTCATGCGTTACGGCTTCACTCCGGGCATGGGCGCGACTTTCATCCTTCCGCAAAAGCTGGGCTTGGCCCTTGCTACGGAAATGATGCTTTCGGCGAACAACTACCGGGGTGAGGAACTACAGCAGCGCGGAATTCCGTTTCCGGTGGTGCCGCGCGACCGGGTCCTGACGCATGCGCTGGAGCTGGCGCAGACGCTGGCCGAGAAGCCTCGCGTTTCGCTGGTCGCGTTCAAGGACCATCTGAGCGCGCCGCTGCGGCAGGCGCTGCCGGCCACCATCGCGCAGGAGGTCGAAATGCATGCCGTGACTTTTGCCCAACCCGAGGTGAGGGCAAAGATCGCCACGCTGTTCGGCGCATGAGCGCACAAGGCCGTTATCGCATACGAAGCTATCGACTCCCCGAATCAATGCTTACCCACAACCGAGATCGCTATGAACCTTGAAGACGTTTTCGCCATCATCGTCGGCCATACCCGGGAGGTCGTGCCTGGGCTGGACGACTATGCATTCCAGTTCACGGATTCCCTGCGCGAACTTGGCGCCAACTCGATCGACCGCTCCGAAGTCGTGATGCTGGCGCTGGAATCGCTGTCGCTGAAAGCGCCGATGATCGATTTCGCCAGGGCCGAGAACATGGGCGAACTGGCAACCCTGCTGCACGCCAAGCTCTGAACCTGCGCTAAGTGAACGCGAAACGCTTCCAGGATGGACCGCTCTGAACATGCACGCCGCTGAATCCGCTCCCATCGTCGTCTCCGGAATCGGCGTTACCGCGTCGATCGGTCAAGGCCGTCGCGCGTTCGCCGATGCGCTGCTGGCCGGCGAGCACCGGTTCGCGGCGATGCGGCGCCCCGGACGGCAAAAGCCGGCCTCGGACGGTGACGTCGCCCCGGCATTCATCGGCGCGGAGATCGCCGATCTGCGCATGCCAGATGCCGTCGCCGCTGCGAAGCTGCGCAACTTGTCCTGGTCCGCTCAGGTAGCGCTCGCGACCCTGCAAGAAGCATGGGATGACGCCGAGCTCGATGATGTCGATCCACGCCGGATCGGCCTGATCGTCGGCGGGTCGAACTTCCAGCAGCGCGAACTGGCGCTCACTCAGGCCAAGTATCAGCACCAGCCCGAGTTCCTGCGTCCGACCCACGCGATGACGTTCATGGACACCGATCTGTGCGGCGTGTGCAGCGAAACCTTCGGCATCCGCGGCCTGGCCATCACCGTCGGTGGCGCGTCCGCAAGCGGGCAGCTGGCAGCGATACAGGCGATCGAAGCCGTGCGTTCCGGCCAGGTCGATGTCTGCATAGCGCTGGGCGCACTGATGGATCTTTCGTACTTCGAATGCCAGGCGTTCCGTTCCCTGGGCGCGATGGGATCGGACCGCTACGCCCACCAGCCCGAGTTGGCCTGCAGGCCGTTCGACCGCGACCGCGATGGCTTCATCTTCGGCGAAGCCTGCGGAGCGATCGTCGTGCGCCGCGCCGCCGACGCGACGCGCACGCCTTATGCCGAACTCAAGGGCTGGGCGATGGCCTGGGACGCCAACCGCAACCCCAATCCCTCGCTCGAAGGCGAAACCGCCGTGATTCGTGGCGCATTGGCGAGGGCAGGGCTCTCCGCGGATGCGATCGACTATGTCAATCCGCACGGCACCGCATCGGTGGTCGGCGACGAGACCGAGCTGGCCGCGCTGCGCGCCTGTGGCCTGGATCGCGCCCACCTCAATTCGACCAAATCGCTGGTGGGGCATGGGCTTAGCGCGGCCGGCATGGTCGAACTGATCGCCGTGATGCTGCAGATGCAGGCGGGGCGCCTGCATCCGTCGCGCAATCTGGACAGCCCCATCGATGCGGGGTTCCGCTGGGTGGGGGCGACCGCCATCGATCACGTCGTCGAGCGCGCGCTCAACATGAGCATGGGCTTCGGCGGCATCAACACGGCGATCTGCCTGCAGCGCAGCTGATCGACCACACATTCTTACGTACGTTCGTTCAAGGAGGATTCGATGAAGACCTACATGTTTCCCGGGCAGGGATCGCAGGCGCGCGGCATGGGCGGGGACCTGTTCGATGCGTTTCCGGAGCTGACCGCGAAGGCCGATGAGGTGCTCGGATACTCCATCAAGGAACTGTGTCTGGAGGATCCCCGACGCGAACTGGGCAAGACCCAGTTCACCCAGCCGGCGTTGTATGTGGTCAACGCGCTGTCCTATTACAAGCGGATCCAGGACACGGGCGAGATCCCCGATTACCTCGCCGGCCACAGCCTGGGCGAGTTCAACGCGCTGCTTGCGGCCGAGTGCTTCGACTTCGAGACCGGACTGAAGCTGGTCAAGAAGCGTGGCGAGTTGATGAGCGAAGCCGATCAGGGTGCGATGGCCGCCATCGTCAACGCCTCCCGCGACCAGATCGAAGCTTTGCTCAGGGAAAAAGGCCTGGCAAACGTCGATATCGCCAACTACAACACGCCGCTGCAGATCGTCATCTCCGGCCCCACCGCCGACATCGCCGCTTGCCAGGACATCTTCCAGTTCGACCGGGTGATGTACGTTCCGCTCAATACCAGCGGCGCGTTCCATTCGCGTCTGATGCTCCCTGCAAAGCGGAAGTTCGAGGCCTTTCTAAAGAAGCGCAAGTTCTCGAAGCCGAAGATTCCGGTGATCGCGAACCTGACGGCGCAGCCGTACCCGGACGCGGCCGTGGTCGAGTACCTGTCGAAGCAGATCTCCAGCACGGTGCTGTGGAGCGACACGATCCACCATCTCATGTCGCTGTCGGATGCGATGGAGTTCGTCGAGATCGGCCACGGCGACGTGCTCGCGAAGATGATCCTGAAGATCAAGCAGATCGCCGCGAAATCTGCCGCGGAGCAGGCGCCGCCCCCGGCACCGGTGGAGAAGAAATCGGAAACTCCGAACCCGGCGGCTGTCGTTTCGGCGGCACCGAGCGCCATCGCTGCGACCGGCAGCGCACAGACCGAATCGAATAGCGGCCAGCGCGACGATCGCTTCGCGCTCGCGGAGCAGAAGGTCGCCGCGTGGAACAGTCGCCACCCCGTCGGCACCGGTGTGAAGTCGACGGTAGCCGCGCACGGGGCGCTGATCACGCGCACCCCGGCCGTGGTGCTGTTCGGCCATCGCGCGGCGGTCTACATGGAGGGCTACAACGGCTACTTCGACCTCGACGAGCTTTCGCTCGACCAAACTTCGGCCGCCTAACCGCTCATGCGCCTTCCTCTCGTCTTCATGTTCTCCGGGCAGGGCTCGCAGTACCACCAGATGGGACGCGAGCTGTACGACCGGCATCCCAGGTTCCGCCTGTGGATGGATCACTGCGACGAAATCGCCGAGCCGCTGATCGGCGGCTCGCTGTGCGACTTGCTGTACCGCAAAGGCGACAAAGGCCAGCCGTTCGACCGTCTGCTGCACACCAGTCCGGCGCTGGTGGCATTCGAATTCAGCCTGGCGCGGGTGTTGATCGAAGAGGGCGCCCGGCCGGACTACCTGCTCGGCTACAGTCTGGGCGAACTCACCGCCGCGATCATCGGCGGAGCATTGACCATCGAGCAGGGCATCGGCTTCGCTGCCGATTACGCCCGGCTGGTCGAAGCCGAAAGTCCGCCGGCGACCATGCTGGCGGTGGTCGGCGTGTCCGACGTCGAAATGCGCTATGCCGGCCTGCTCGCAGATTGCTGGGTGACCGCGCGCAACTTCGAGCGGCATCTGGTCGTGACCGGACCGGTCGATGCGATCGCGCCGCTGCGCGCGGCGCTGACCGGTGACGGCGTGGTCCATCAAGTGCTGGCGGTCAAGTACGGATTCCATACCGGCATGCATGCGGCGCTCGAAGCGCCGTTCAAGGCGCTGGCGGAGAAAGTGGACTTCGCGCCGCTGCGCACGCCGATGGTGTCGTGTCTGGACGGAAGCGTGCACGACGGCGAAAGCGATCAGAGGGAATGGTCGCAGCGTCTGTGGGCCACGTTCCGCCGGCCGGTGGAGTTCGGCGCCACGGTACGTGGCCTGCTCGATCGGGGCGATTTCCACTTCCTGGACGTAGGCCCCAGCGGCACGCTTGCGACCTTCGTCAAGTACCTGCTGCCGGTCGGGAGCGCGTCGACATTCGGCGACGTGATCAATAATTTCGGCAGGGACGAGCGCACCTATCGCGACGCGCTGCAGCGGCTGGGCTTGAGCGACGTCTCCAGCACCGCGTACCGGCAGGCTAGCGCCGCGCATTCCTCGGGGAGGGCGTCGGCTTGAGCCGATTCTTCGAACTGGGCCAGCAGGTGCTGGTGTCCCAGCCCTTCAGCAGGCTGCTGGGCACGGAGCTGTGCGAACTGTCCGAGGGCTACGCCGAGCTGTCGTTGCGGCTGCGCGAGGATTTCAAGCAAAGCTACGGCTACGTCCATGGCGGCGTCATCAGCTACCTGGCCGACAACTGCCTGACGTTCGCCGGCGCGACCGTGCTCGGCAATTGCGTGACCTCGGAGTTCAAGATCAATTACGTGATGCCGACCATCGGCGAGCTGCTGGTCGCCAAGTCCTCCGTGCTGTCCTTCGCATTGAGGCAGGCGGTATGCGAATGCAAGGTCTACGTCGTCCGCAATCAGGAGTCCATGCTGGTCGCGGCGGCGCAGGGCACGATCGTCAAGATCGAGACCGATATCAGGACGAGCGCATGAAGGCCCTCGTCTACCACGAGTACGGATCTCCCGATGTTCTGCAGCTGCGGGACGTGGAGATGCCCGTACCGCGCTCGAACGAGCTGCGCATCCGCATGCGCGCCGCGTCGCTCAACCCGGCCGATCTGTATCTGATGCGCGGAAGCCCCTACATGCTGCGGTTTAAGATCGGCCTGAAACGACCGAAGAACAACGGTGTCGGCCTGGATTTCGCCGGGGTCGTCGACGCCGTCGGCGACGGGGTTACCTCACTGCGCGTAGGCGACGAAGTCTTCGGCCAGATTTCCGACTTTTCCACCGGACGCACCCGCGCCCTGGCCGAATACCTGTGCGTGGGCGCGGCGCTCGCAGTGAAGAAGCCGCAAGGCATCGGTTTCGCCGAAATCGCCTCGATTCCGCTGGCGGGAAGCACCGCGCTGTTCGCGGTCCGCGATTACGGCCAGGTGACCTCCGGGCAGCATGTGCTGATCAACGGCGCGGGCGGCGGGGTGGGCGTGCATGCGGTGCAGCTTGCGAAGCATTTCGGCGCCACGGTCACGGCCGTGTGCAGCGAGGCCAAGCGATCGCTGATGCAGGAGATCGGCGCCGACCACGTTATCGACTACCGAAAGCAGGATTTCACCGCCGGTTCCACCCGCTACGACACGATCATCGACACGGTCAGCAGCCAATCCCTGCGTCGCTGCAGGCAGGTACTGGTGCCTCAGGGCCGGTTTGTTTGGGTGGGGGGAACCGGCAAGACCCATTGGTTTGGCCCGCTGCGCCTGGCGCTGAACGTACTGGCGATGCCGCTGTTCGACCGCAGGCATCGCTGGATTCTGGCGTCGAAGGCGCCCACCGCCGAGGACCTGGCGACGCTCGCCGGCTTGCTCGAACAGGGGGCATTCCGCCCAGTCATCGATCGGCGCTATCCGCTTGCGGATGCCGCCGATGCCATCCGTCATCTGGAGAAAGGCCATGCGTGCGGAAAGATCGTCGTCGAGATCTGACCTGAATCCGGGAGCCATCGCGGACGTGAACGGAGAGGCTGCCAAGCCACGTTTCGCGATGCGCGTTGATTTACAAGAAAGCAGCGAAATTCCAGGGTTTTTTTTGCGATTTGAGTTGTTACCTGGCGGTCGAATGACTATGATCCGAGGTGGCGCCAAAGTGACTTGGCGCTGGGGACGGAACGCAAGGAATGCTGACCAATGATGGACCATGACACCCTGCAGGAGCGCACAGAGAACTATCTGAAATCGCTGATCTGCGATTCGGCGGATACGGCGCTGGTCTTCGACGCGGAGACGCCATTCGGCGAGCTCGGCGTCAATTCTTTCCTGGTCCTGAAGATACTTAAGCGTCTGGAGCAGGACTTCGGCACGTTGCCGAAGACGCTGCTGTTCGAGAACTTCAACGTCCGGGATCTGGCCCGGTATTTCGTCAAATCGCATACGGACGTATTGATCGGCAAGTTCCCGGACGCTTTGCCGTCCGCGTCGTCGCAACAGGCGGAGCCGCGCCCATCGATTCCCACGGACGAGGTGCCCGCTCCCGCGCCAGCCGCGCCTGCGCGGGCGACGACGAGCGCGGCGAGCGAAACACGACTGCCGGCAATGGTCGCGCTCAGGCACTTGCATCGCTACCCGCAACTGGAACGGCGCCGGCACGAGATTTTCGATCGTTACAAAAACGAATCTTCGGTGTCGCGCGGCACCGCGATGATCGCGCCGCTGCTGTTCTTCGGTGACGCTCAGCACGGCTATTTCAACTGCGGCAAAGGCAGGGACATCCTGCTGGCTTACGGCTATACCGGGCCGGAAGATCAGTTCCACCCGCTCGCCGAACAGTTGTATCGGTACTGCGACGCGCATGGCCTGCAGCTCAATCTGTTCGTCGAAGATAGGCTTCCCGAGCTGTGCGGCAAGCGCTTTTCCGCGACGCCATTCGGCGTGATGCAGCGCGTGACCGACCTGGCGTCCTTCACCCTGGAAGGCCAGAAAATGCGGCGTTTGCGCTATCTGGTGTCCAAGTTCGCCAATGCCGGTGCCTGCCGTACCCAAGAGTACATCTGCGGCAGCGATGCCAAGACCGCCGAGGCGGTCGCCGCGATCATCGACCGCTGGTGCGCGACTCGCACGATGGTCAATCCGCTGATCCACATCGTCAAGGCCGAGATCCTCGCGGGCACGCTGGACCGCGAGCACCGGCTGTTCCTGACCTACGTCGACGATGTCCTGCAGAACGCGATCCTGGTGTCGCCGATGGCGGCCGGCGCCGGCTATCTGATGGATCTGGAGTTCTACGGCCCGGACATGCCGCTGGGCGGGCTGGAATTCGCCATCGTCAACATCATCCAGACGCTGCGCGACGAGGGCTGCAGCGTGTTCAGCCTCGGCGGTACTTACGGCTGCAAGCTCGCCGACTCGCCCGACGCGGACCCGGCGATCGAGAACATCCTCGAGGATCTGCGCCGCCAGGAGATCTTCAACGACGCGGGCAACCTTCAGTTCAAGAACAAATTCCGCCCCGAAAGCAAGGACATCTTCCTGTGCCGGGCCGTGGATGCGGGCAGGGCGGACAACGTTCTCGACATCATTCTGATGATCGCAGACCCGGCGATATCGGACGGCGACGAGCCGCCGGTCGACGAGGTCGTGCCTGCGCCGGCGTGCGCCACGGAAGCGAATGCGGCGCCGGCCTCGACCGCCGCCACGACGGCCACCGGCGACATCGCATCCAGCCCGCGCTGGAAGGCGCTGGAAGCGGCCGGTTTCAACCCGCTGAACATTCCCGCCGCGCAAGTCGACTTCGATCTGAAGACCGACTCCTGGGCGCAGTTGCGCCTGACCGCCATCGACAAGCAAATGGCCACCCTGTTCGCGCAGATCCAGCGGCCGATCGACGTGAACGCCGGCCTGCGCCGGGTATTTCCGTTCAAGCACTTCACCCTGGCCGAGTCCGGGCGCGCGGCCGAAGCGCTGTTCTGCCAGGCCTGGGAGACCCGGGGTAGGGTGCCGCAGAACATCCTGTTCCCCAGCACGATTTTCAATCAGATCGACAACGGCTACTCCCCGGTAGAAATGCCCGTCGCCCATGCCTTCGATCTGCAGTCCGACGCGCCTTTCAAAGGCGACCTCGATCTGTCCGCGCTGCGCGCCGAGATCGCAAGCCAAGGCGCAGAGATCGCTTATGTCTGCATCGAGCTGACCGATAACGCCACGGGCGGCGGCGCGGTGTCGCTGCCCCACCTGAAGCAGGTAAAGACCCTGCTGCAGGAGCACCGGCTGCCGCTGGTTCTCGATGCCACGCGTGTGCTCGAGAACGCACTGACCGTCATCGACCACGATCCCGAATGGCGCGGCGCCTCGCTGTGGCAGGTGGCGGAGGCCTTGCTGTCGCAGGCCGACGCGATCGTGGTCAGCCTGGCCAAGGATTTCTGCGTCGACAAGGGCGGGCTGATCGCGACCAACGATCAGGCGCTGCACGACCGGCTGCAAGCCTTGCAGCAGCGCGGCGGCAAGGCCCTGGACGTCACCGAGAAGAAGTGCATCGCGGCATCGCTGCAGAACCGCGGCTACATCGAGACCCATGTCCGCCGCCGCGTCGAGGCCGTGAAGGCACTGGGATCGCGTCTTGCGGAACGGCAATTGCCTGTCGTCCGTCCGGCGTCCGCCCATTGCGTGTTGATCGACGTCAAGCGTATTCCCGAGTTTCGCGATCTGGCCGCACCGGTGGCATCGTTCGTGGCCTGGCTCTACCTGGCTACCGGCATCCGCGCCGGCGCGCACAGCGTCGGCATGCAGCACGATACCTCGCTCAATCAACTCGTCAGGCTGGCCATTCCCGTGGGCCTAAAAGCCGACGAGGTCAATCGGCTGGGCGACCGGCTGGTGGAAGCGTTCGCCGACATCGTCAATATCCCCGACCTCAGCGCGAGCGCAGGGGTGGGCGATCTCAACGTTCGGCTCACGCTGGATGGACTGTTGTCGCCGCGCAGCGTCGTATCGGTGCCGGTGGGGGATGCGCAGGGCGCTGCTACGGTTGCAGCCGTGCACGCTTCGGCTACGCACGCCGCGCAGCCGCGTGCCGCTACCGCCGCGGCAGCCGGGCCGCAGGCCTCCGATATGTCGGTGCCGGCCGATATGGAAATCGCCATCGTCGGTATGGCCGCGCGCTTTCCGAAGGCCAGGAACGCCGAGGAGCTCTGGGAAAATCTCACCCAGGGGCGCGACTGCATCGATGAGATTCCGCAGTCGCGGTTCGAGCGCCGGCGCAACCGCGATGTGTTGGGCCGGTACCGCGGCGGCTTTCTCGACGACCTGGACCGCTTCGACTCGCTGTTCTTCAATATATCGCCGCGCGAAGCCGAGACCTTGGACCCGCAGGAGCGCCTGTTCCTGGAGGTCGCTTGGGAAGCTCTGGAAGACGCCGGCTACTACCCCGAGGCGTTCCAGAGCGAAGAGCTGGGCGCACGCCGGATCGGCGTGTACGTGGGCGCGGTGTGGGCGATGTACCAGATGGTCGGCGCCGAGGAGCGCCTGGCCGGCAACGCTGTGGTCGCCAACTCGTTCCTGTGGAGCGTCGCCAACCGCGCTTCCTACTTCATGAATTTCACCGGTCCCAGCATCGCGGTTGACACCGCGTGCTCGGCCAGCCTGACCGCGATCCATCTCGCCTGCGATGCCATCCGGCGCGGCGAATGCGCCGCCGCCCTGGTCGGCGGCGTCAACCTGGATGTGCACCAGTCCAAACAGGAAATCACCGTCGCTGGCGGTCTGCTGTCGGATGAAGGCCTATGTCGCGCCTTCGGCCGCGGCGCCAGCGGCTACGTGCCGGGCGAGGGCGTCGGCGCGCTGCTGCTCAAGCCGCTCGCCCAGGCGCGGCGCGACCGCGACAACATCTATGCGGTGATCAAGAGCTCGGCGATCAGCCACGGCGGGCGCAACAGCGGCTATGCGGTACCGAACTCGAAGGCGCAGTGCGACGTCGTCAGCATGGCGCTGCAGAAGGCCAACGTGGACGCGCGCAGCATCGGTTACATCGAAGCCCACGGCACCGGCACCGAGCTGGGCGATCCCATCGAGATCGCCGGCCTCAACCAGGCGTTCGAAAAGGACCGGGTCGCGCTGCAGACCTGCCCGATCGGTTCGATCAAGACCAACATCGGCCACCTGGAAGCGGCCGCGGGCATCGCGGGCGTGTGCAAGACCATCCTGCAGATGCGTCACCGCACCCTGGTGCCGTCGCTGCATTCGGCCCAACTCAATGAATTCATCGATTTCGCGCATTCGCCGTTCGTAGTCCAGCAGACGCTGACGCCGTGGCAGCCCAAGGAAATCGATGGCGTGCTGCAACCGCTGCGTGCGGGCATCAGCTCTTTCGGCGCTGGCGGTTCCAACGCGCATGTGATTCTCGAAGCGGTTTCGGACACCGCATTGTCCACCGGCGTTCCGGCGGAACGCGGGCTGCGCATTTTTCCGCTGTCGGCGCGTAACGAAGAGCAGCTGCGCCAGGTCGCGATGCGGCTGCAGTCCTTCGTCGAGAAGCGCCGCGACGGCGATGCCCCTCCCAGCCTCGATGAGATCGCCTTCACCCTGCAGCTGGGCCGCAAGTCCTTCGATCACCGCGTCGCCATTCTGGCGGACAGCCACGAGCGCCTGATCGGCAGGCTGCAGTCCTTCCTGGCAGGCACGCGCGACGAGCACATCCTGATCGGCCACGTGAAGAATGCGGAAGGCATCACCAAGATGCTCAACCGCAAGGAAAAGGACGCCTTCGTCGATCTGCTGGCGAAATCGCGCGATCCGATGAAGCTGGCGCAGCTGTGGATCGACGGCCTGGTGTCCGAATGGCAGGGCATGCAGATCGGTGAGCAGGGCAGGCGAATTTCGCTGCCGACGTATCCGTTCGCCGACAAGCGTCATTGGCTCGAACCCATCCAAGGCAGCGCGATCGGGCCGGCGTCGGCCGGGCAGGTGGCCGGCCTGCATCCGCTGATCGACAGCAACGAATCCACGTTCGAGCGCCAGGTGTTCCGCAAGGTATTCACCGACCGCGAGTTCTTCATCTACGACCATCTGGTGTCCGACATCCCCACGCTTCCGGGCGTGGCTTATCTCGACCTGGCGCGCAAGGCCGGCGAGATCGCCGCCGGGCGCAAGGTCCGCAGAATCAAGAACATCCTCTGGGTCAGCCCGTTGACGGTGCGCAACTCGGTTGCCAACGAGGTGCTGGTCGAACTGAAGCCCGCTGGCGACTCGGTCGTGTTCGAGGTCTTCAGCGAACGCGAGGATGGAAGGAAGCAGCTCTATTGCCAAGGGAAGCTCTTCTATGCGACGGCCCAGGACGATGCGGCGGAAGACGAGCACATCGACCTGTCCGCGATCCGCAGTCGCTGCGACAAGGTCATGGACGCCGACCGTGCCTACCCGCTGTTCAAGACCCTCGGCCTGGGCCTGGGCCCCAGCTTTCAGGCGCTCACCGAGGTCCACCGCAATCCCCAGGCCGCCTTCGAGGTGCTGGGCGCCCTGAAGATGCCGGCGCTGGACGGCACGCGCTTCGATGAGTTCGTGCTGCATCCCTCGCTGGTCGACTCCTCATTCCAGGCGGCCATGGCCGCGCGGCTCGCCGACGCCGGCGGCGAGATGTTCGTGCCGTATTCGCTGGGCGAAGTGGAGATCCTGCATCCGCTTACCCAGGTCTGCTACAGCTACGTGACCGAGGCCAGGGACGAGAAGAAGTCGTCCAACGTCTCGAAGATGAACGTGCTCATCGTCGACGAGCAGGGCAGGGTGCTGGTCAGGGTGCGCGATTCGGTCGGTGTGCCGTTGCTCGACGTGCACGAAAAGCCCGGCGCCGCGTCTGGTGCGCCGTCAACGGGCGGCGACGATGCTGCGTTCCCTACCTTGTATTACCGCCCCGAGTGGCAGCCCGCATCGCTCCCGGCTCCCGCAAGCGAGCCCTCGCGGCAGACCATCGTGTTGTTCGCACCCGATGAGCGCAGTCACGAGGCTTACCGGGCCGCGTTGGCCGCGTCAGGAGGCGACCCCGACAAGCTGATCGCGGTGCTGCCCGGCGACGGCTTCGCCCGTATCGACCCCCGTCGATATCGTATCGATGCCGGCAAGCGCGAGGACTTCGAGACGTTGCTTTCGGCGTTGCGCCAGCAATCCGATGCCGCCCTGAACCTGTGCTTCGCCTGGTCGGCGCTGCCCGACACCGAGGCCGACGGGCTGTCGGCCGAAGACCGCACGATGCGGGCGCTCGATCGCGGCGTGTACGCTTTCCTGTATCTGACCCAGGCCATCATCGCGCAGAAATGCGAGCCCGATGTCCGCCTGCAGTACCTATACTTCAGCACGCCGCTCGAAACGCAGCCGCACAATGAGGCGATCCAGGGCTTTGCGACCATTCTGCGCGCCGAGTGCCCTAAGCTCGCATGCAAGGTCGTTGAAATCGTCGGCACCGACTCGGCCGATGCCGCCGGCTTCGATACGACGTCGGTGGCCGCGATCGCGGCCGAGTTCTGCGACGATACCAAGGCCTTGGCGGTGCGCTACCGCGAAGGCGTGCGTTACCTGCGCCGTATCCACGGCTGCGAAGAACCCGTCGCTCCGGCCCGGGACGCAGCCCCGATCCGTCATGGCGGCATCTACCTCATCACCGGCGGCGCCGGCGGCTTGGGCCTGATCTTCGCCGAGCATCTGGCGAGGCAGTGCCAGGCGCGGTTGGTGCTGAGCGGCCGCGGCGCGCTCAAGCCGGAAGCCGAAGCGGCGCTCGACTCCATGCGCGCGGCCGGTGCCGAAGTGGTGTACGTGCCGGCCGACGTGTCCAAGCGCGAGGATGTCGAAAGACTGGTCCAAGTGTGCAAGGACCGCTATGGCGGGCTGCACGGCATCATCCACAGCGCCGGCGTGCTGCGCGATGCGTACTTGCGCAACAAGACGCGCGACGAAATGGCGGCCGTGTTCGCGCCCAAGATCCGAGGCTCGGTGCTGCTGGACGACGCGACGCGCGACGAACCGCTGGACTTCTTCGTGATGTTCTCGTCGCTGGCGGCGCTGGCAGGCAACGCCGGCCAGAGCGATTACTCGTACGCGAACCATTTCATGGATGCGTTCGCCGCGCAGCGCAATGCGCGCGCTCGTGCCGGGCAGCGGCACGGCAAGGCGCTCAGCCTCAACTGGTCGATCTGGGCCGAGGGCGGCATGCGGCTGGACGAGCAAACCGCGCTGTTCTTCGAGCGCAATCTCGGCATCCGGCCGCTGCGGCGCGAGGTCGGTATCCAGGCGCTGATGCTGGGCCTGCATGGCGATCTGCCGCAGCTCGCGGTGCTGCAGGGCGTGAAGGACAAGGTCGAACGCGCCTGGGGCATCGGCGCGGTCGACGCGCCCAAGGCCGCCGAGGCGGCGTCTGCGGCGGCCCCGACGGTGGTTGGGGGCGAGGACGGCGATCTGGCGATCCAGGTCCAGGGCGCGCTGTCGCAGATCGTCATGGACTTCCTGAAGATCGACGCCGATGATGTCGACCTCGACACCATCCTGCTGGACCTGGGTTTCGATTCGATCGGGCTCACCTCGTTCAGCAACATGGTCAACGACAAGTACGGCCTGGACATCACGCCGGTCTTGTTCTTCGAGTATCCGAACATCCGCGAGATCGCCAAGCATCTCGCCCAGGACCACCGCGAGAACATGCTTCGCGTGCATGCGCAGGCGGGTACGCTGTCGGCCGCGGCCAACGCCGGCTCGCCCAGCCCAGCGCTACCGGTCCGGGATCAGCCTGTGTTCGCGCCCAAGAACGCGCTTGCCGTGCCGGATGCGACGCCGCCCGCGGGCACGGGGCGCTTCTCCCCCGGCCGCCGCTTCATCGAGCGCCCGATCGCCATCGTCGGCATGAGCGGCGTGATGCCGCAGGCGGACACGCTGGACGAGTACTGGGACAAGCTGAGCAAGGCCGAGAACAACATGGTCACGCTTGTTCCGCCGGACCGCTGGGACTGGGAGGCGTACTACGGCGATCCGCTGGCGGAGAAGAACAAGACGCTGTCGAAGTGGGGCGGCTTCATGCGCGAGGTCGACAAGTTCGACCCGCTGTTCTGGGGCATCTCGCCGCGCGAAGCGGAGATGATGGATCCGCAGCAGCGGATTTTCCTGGAGAGCGTCTGGGGTGCGATCGAGGACGCCGGCCACCGGGTCTCCGACCTGGCCGGCACCAAGACCGGTCTGTTCGTCGGCGCGGCCACGCGCGACTACATCGACCTGATGGCGACGAACCAGGCCGAGCTCGACGGCTATTCCGCTTCGGGCACTTCGCACGCCATCCTCGTCAACCGCGTGTCGTTCCTGCTCAATCTTCACGGGCCCAGCGCGCCGCTGGACACCGCGTGCTCGAGTTCGCTGGTGGCCCTGCACCGCGCGATCGAGTCGATCCACACCGGCAGCTGCGACATGGCGATCGTCGGCGGGGTGCAGGTCATGCTCACCCCCGCCGGTCACATCTCGTTCGGCGCGGCCGGCATGCTGGCCGACGACGGCAAATGCAAGACCTTCGATTCGCGCGCGAACGGCTACGTCCGCGGCGAGGGCTCCGGCGCGATCCTGATCAAGCCGCTGGAGAACGCCATCGCCGACGGCGACCATATCTATGCGGTCGTCAAATCCACCGCCGAGAACCACGGCGGCAAAGTGACGATGCTGACCGCGCCGAACCCGAACGCGCAGGCCGATCTGCTGGTCGAAGCCTACGAAAAGGCCGAGATCGATCCCCGCAGCGTCGGCTATCTCGAGTGTCACGGCACCGGCACCAGCCTGGGCGATCCGATCGAGATCCAGGCCATGAAGAAGGCGTTCTCCGAGCTGTACCGCAAGCATCAGATCCCGCCGGCCGAGAAGCCGCACATCGGGCTCACCTCGGCCAAGACCAACATCGGCCATCTGGAAACCGCAGCCGGTATCGCCGGCATCCTGAAGGTGCTGCTGTCCATCAAGCACAAGCAGATTCCCGCGCTGCTGCACTTCGAGAAGCTCAATCCCTACATCAATCTCGACACCACCCCCTTCTATCCGGTGGAAAAGACCAAGGAATGGGAGCCGGCGGTCGACGGGCAAGGCCGGGTCCACCCGCGCCGCGCCGGCATCAGCTCCTTCGGCTTCGGCGGCGCCAACGTACACGTAGTGCTGGAGGAGTACCTAGCGGACGAAGCCGCTCCGCGCGCGCGTCCGAGCGGCCCGTACGCCTTCGTGCTTTCGGCCAAGAACGCAGACCGCCTGCGCGCCAATGCCGAACGGCTGCTGGCTCATCTGCGTAGCCATCCGGAAGAGGACCTCGCCGACGTGGCCTACACGCTGCAGGTGGGCCGCGACGTCATGCCCGAGCGCATGGCCCTGATCGCGGCGAGCATGCAGGAGTTGACCGAACGGCTGCAGGCCTATGTCGACGGCGATGCCGCGGCGGCCGGCGTGCGCCAGTCCAGCGTGCGCCGCAAGGCCGACATAGGCACCACCGACGCCGCAATCCTCGAGCAATGGCTGCGCGAGCGGGACCTGAACGCGCTGCTCGATGTCTGGCTCAAAGGCCAGGAGCCGGATTGGAAGGCGCTGTATGCCGGCCACGCCATGCGCCGCTGCGTGCTGCCCACCTACGCCTTCGCTCGCGAGCGGTATTGGTTCGGCATCGATCCCGAGAAGCAGAAGCCGGGCAGCCAGGCGGTGGTGCATCCGCTGCTGCACCGCAACGCATCGGAGTTCGGCCGGCAGTCGTTCGCGTCGGACACCGCGCTGCTCGCGAAATCCTTGCGCGGGACGGCGTTGCGGCCCGAGGCCGGGCTGCCCGATCTACTTCCGGTCGAGATGGTACGGCTGGCGGCGCGGGAGTCCCTGGGCGAGCGCGGGCGCAAGGCGCGCATCGAACTGCGTTCTCTGGCATGGACAACCTCCGAGCCGGACACGCAAGGCGGTACCGTCTCCGCGGACCTCTACGCGACCGGCGACGGCGAATTCGACTTCGACGTAAAGGCCGTGGGCGCGGACGGCGAGTCGATGCTGTGTCATGGCGCCGGTAGCTACGTGGCGGGCAGGGAACCGGACCGCATCGATTTGTCCCAACTGCGCACCATGTTCCGTGGCGAGGTTCAGGACGCCGCGGACTACTACGGCGCCTTGGTCGGCGCAGGCATGGTCCGCGATCGCCTGCCCGATGGCGTGGTCGCCTGCCTTCGCGGCGAGCGGCAGCAGTTGCTCCAATTCCGCTTGCCGCCGGAACCCGATGGGGCGGGCGATGCGGCCGGTGCCTTGGACGCCTACACCTTGCTCTCGCTCGCGCACCTGGCCGGTATCGACCATCTGGCCGCGGCCGGCGTACCGCCGTCGGCCACGAGCCTGATCGGCCTGGAACGCCTCGCCTTCGCTCCGGGCGTCGCCCGCGAGGGCGCGATCTGGGTTCGCGCGGCACGTGGAGGCGGCCGCGGCGTGCTCGACATCGACGCGATCGATGCCGACGGTCGCGTACTCATCAAGATCAAGGGCCTGACGATCGGCTACCCCGCCACGCCGGACGCCGAGCGTGCGCACGACGAGGAATTCGCCTCGATGCTCGAATCGCTTTACGCCACAGGGCGGTCCGTAGGGTCCGAGCACGCAGCGCAGCGCACGGCGAGCCTGGAGTTCGAGGACGCGCTGGACGCGATATTCGAGGAGGGCGCGACCTGATGGGCATCGCAAGCTTGTCGTCCAAATGGGGGCGCGATCCTGTCGCCGACTTGACACTGCCGGACCGGACAATCGGCTGATCCACCCGCGCCGCGGGTCATCGAACATGGAGCGTTGAATGCAAAACCTGGGGAAATTAATCGAGGCTTGGGCCGATCGCGCCGGCCGCACGGCCATAGTCTGCGACGGGGCGGAGCTCGACTATGCTCAGCTGCACGACAGGATTCGTCACTGGCGCGAGCAACTGCAGGAGACGGGCGTCGCTCCCGGCGCCTGCATTGCGCTGCGCGGCAAAGTCTCCGGCGACATGATCGGCCTGCTATTCGCGCTGGTCGAGAATGCGAACATCGTGGTTCCCTTCCTGTCCGCCAGCGACTTCGAAGTCGAAGACGCGCTAGCGACCGCGTGCGTCGATGGCGTTTTCGAGTTCTCCAATGACGGTAGCAGTCGCTACACGCACTGCGGTTATGGCCAGCCTCACCCGCTGCTCGACCGCCTGCGCGGCGAGCCCAAGGAAGCCGGGCTGATCCTGTTCACTTCCGGGTCGACCGGCAAGAACAAGGCCTCGGTGCATCGCTTCTCGCGACTGATCGCGCACGTC
Organism: Lysobacter silvisoli; assembly: GCF_003382365.1. Lineage (NCBI taxonomy): Bacteria > Pseudomonadati > Pseudomonadota > Gammaproteobacteria > Lysobacterales > Lysobacteraceae > Lysobacter > Lysobacter silvisoli. Next base: position 1,164,507 of record NZ_QTSU01000001.1, read on the forward strand.
CTGCAGAAGCCCGGGACGGCCTATCGCACCCTGATCTTCCTGATGTTCGACCATATCGGTGGCATCAACACGCTGCTGCACGTGCTGTTCAACGGCGGAACCGCCGTGTTCGTCGCCGACCGCTCGGTCCCCAATGTATGTCAGGCGATCGAATCGCAACGCGTTCAGCTGCTGCCGACAACGCCGACCTTCCTCAACATGCTGCTGATCTCGGATCAGCGCCGGGACTACGACCTGTCGTCGCTGGAGTTGGTCACCTACGGCACCGAGCCGATGTCGCTGGCGACGCTCAAGGCCTTGAACCAGGCCTTGCCCGACGTGCGCTGCAAGCAGACCTACGGACTCACCGAGGTAGGAATACTGCCGACCCGATCCGAGGACGCGGGCTCGACCTGGATGAAGGTCGGCGGGGAGCACCATGAGATCCGCGTTGTCGACGGCATCCTCTGGATCCGGACCGACGCCGCGATGATCGGCTACCTCAATGCGCCATCTCCTTTCGACGAGGACGGATGGCTCAACACCGGCGACAAGGTCGAGGAACGAGACGGCTACCTGCGCATACTCGGGCGCGAGTCCGAGATCATCAATGTCGGCGGCGAAAAGGTATACCCGAGCGAGATCGAGAACCTGATCCTGCAGCTGGAGAACGTCAGCGACGTCGTCGTCAGCGGCAAGGCGAGCGCACTTACCGGCCAGTTGGTTTTCGCCACCGTGCAACTGGTTGCGCCCGAGCCCGCGGCGCAGGTCGAGCGCCGCGTCCGCGCGCATTGCCGGGAGCATCTGCCGCCGTTCAAGGTGCCGGTCGGCGTGGCGGTCAGCGAAGAAGCCATGTTCGGTGCCCGCTTCAAGAAGATTCGTCGCCCGGCGCGCACGGCGCAGAGCGATGTCGTCAATGCCGAGAGGGAGCAGGAAAGTGTCGACTGACAAGCGGGTGGTCATCATCAGCGGCGGCAGCCGCGGACTGGGGCAGGCATTGGTTCAAGACCGTCTCGACGCGGGCGATATCGTCGCCACGTTCAGCCGTTCCAGCAGCGGTTTCATCGATGAGATGCGCAGCGCCGATCCGCAAGGCGAGCGCTTCCATTGGGAGCCGATCGAGGGGACCGACCTGGACGGGGTCAGGACCTTCGGCATGAACGTCATGCGACGCTACAAGCGCATCGATGCCCTGATCAACAACGCCGGCGTCGGTCTCGAGGGCTTGCTGACCATGACCTCGGAGCGCGACATCCACCTGGCACTGACCTTGAATCTTGAGTCGGTGATCGTGCTGACGCGCACCTGCCTCAAGGCGATGATCGCGGCGCGGCACGGGAGCATCATCAACATCTCTTCGGTCAACGCCCTGCGCGGCCACAAGGGCCTGACGGTCTACAGCGCCACCAAGGCGGCCCTGCTGGGCTTCACGCGCAGTCTCGCGAGCGAAGTCGGGCCGCAGGGTGTCACCGTCAATGCGATCGCCCCCGGCTTCTTCGAAAGCGACATGGTCGGCCACCTGACCGACGCCCAGCGCGCCCGCATCATTCGCCGGACGCCGATGCGCGCCATGTGCACCACCCAGGACATCGTCGACAGCGCCCGTTTCCTGCTGTCCACGCGCGCCATCACCGGTCAGACCCTGTCGGTCGATGGCGGCTTCTCATGCTAACGCCCAGCGCCATCGCTGGCCCTTCCGTTCAACCCGATTCCAGGAACGTCATGAGCGAACACCAGAAGATCATCTACGACACTCTCCGTCGCGTAGCCGAGGAGGAGGGTCTGCAGATCGGCACGATCAGCGATTCCAGCGCGCTCATCGACATGCTCGGATTCCGCTCGCTGCATATCGCACGCATTCTGGCGATCCTGGAGATCGAGTTTTCTTACGACCCATTCGCGAGCGGCGACGTGCCGATCACCGGCCTGCGCACGGTCGGCGATCTTTGCGCCGCCTACGAGCGCTGATCGGGCAGCTCTTCTCTAGACGATCGACTCCCGTTCCGACCACGTTACGTGGCGGACTGGAAGGAATCCATTGCGGCAGGATCGGATATGGCAAGGAAGCACAGCGACATTGCAATCATAGGAATGGCTGGGAGATTTCCCGGCTCGGCCTCGACGCACGAGTTCTGGGCCGATCTGTGCGCTGGTCGCTCGGGCATCACCGCGCTTTCTGCCGAAGAACTGCTGGCCAATGGGGTGTCCGCCAAAGCCCTGGCCGATAAGAACTACGTGAAGTTCGCGCCGCTGCTCGCGGACCACGACTGCTTCGATGCCGAGTTCTTCTGGATTCCGCCGCGCGATGCGGAAGTCATGGATCCGCAGCACCGGTTGTTGCTCGAGTGCGCGTGGTCGGCCATGGAGGATGCCGGCTACCCACCGGGCACACAACCCGGCCGGGTCGGTGTGTTCGCCGGAAGCGGCGGCATCGTGTCCAGCCAGCTGCTTTCGTGCGCCGAACACTACGACGATGTCATAGGCAAGACTGGCGGCAATTGGCATGTCGGCAACGACAAAGACTTCGCTCCGACGCGCCTGTCGTACAAGCTGAACCTGCGTGGCCCGGCCGTCGCCGTGCAAACCGCGTGCTCGACCTCGCTGGTGGCGGTGCATATGGCGTGCCAGAGCATCCGCTCGGGCGAGTGCGACATGGCCCTGGCCGGCGCGGTCGCCGTACGCACGCCGCAGGTGGCCGGCTACCTGTACGAGAGCGGCAACATTCTTTCCGCCGACGGGCAGGTTCGCGCCTTCGATGCGGACGCGCGGGGCGTGGTGTTCGGCAGCGGCGTCGGCATGGTCTTGCTCAAGCCCCTGGAACAGGCGCTGGCCGACGGCGATTGCATCCAAGCCGTGATCAAGGGTTCGGCGATCAATAACGACGGCGGCCAGAAGATGAGCTTCCTGGCCACCAAGGTCGAAGGCCAGCTCGACTGCATGCGCGCGGCGCTGGACAACGCCGGTGTATCGGCCGACAGCCTCGGCTATGTCGAGGCGCATGGCACGGGTACGGCGATGGGCGATCCTATCGAGATCCTCGCGCTGAGCCGCTTGTTCCGCAGCGAAACCGAGCGCCGTCAGTTCTGCGCGATCGGATCGGTCAAGAACAACATCGGCCATCTGGATATCGCGGCCGGTATGGCGAGCCTGATCAAGGTTGCGATGGCGCTGAAATCCCAGCGGATTCCGCCCTGCATCAACTTCACCAAGCCTAATCCGAAAATCGATTTCGAAAGTAGCCCGTTCCACGTCAATACCGAGTCGATCGAGTGGCCGCAGGCCGACACGCCGCGCCGTGCCGCGATCAACTGCCTCGGCATCGGCGGAACCAACGCCTTCATGGTGCTGGAAGAGCCTCCGCAGCGTCCGCTGCCGGCGCGAGCGGTGGCAGCGCCGCGAATCGTAGTGTTGTCGGCCAGGACCGAGGCTGCGCTTTGGCGCAAGGTCGCCGACCTGGCCACCTGGCTCGAGGCCGGTCGGGGAGAGCATCTCGACGATATCGCCTACACGCTCGCCACGGGGCGCAGCCTGTTTACCAATCGCTGCGTGCTGGTGGCGAGCGATGCCGACGATCTGGCAGCCAAGCTTGGGCGCCTGAACCGGCATCGACGCGCACCGGATTGCTTTGTCGGGATCGAAGTCGAGAATTCCAGCAATGCGACTCCGGGCCTGGATGAGTTCGCGCACTTTCTGGTGCGGCAGATTATCGACGGCCTTCCGGCCGAAGAAGCGCACGGCAAGTTGCTTGCGCTCGCCGACCTCTACTGCCGCGGAGCGAAGCTGTCGTTCGAAGACCTGTACGCGGGATCGGGCGCACAGCGCATCGCTCTGCCTACCTATCCCTTCGAGAAAAGGCGCTTTGCGATACCGGAGCGGCCCGCCGATGCCCAGTCGGGGCCAACTACGGCGGCGCCCTCGGTCTTGCATCCTTTGCTGCACGCCAACGTATCCGACATTTCGGGGCCTATCTTCGCGTCCAAGTTCGAAGGCGGGGAATTCTTCCTGCGCGACCATGTGGTGCTCGAGCACCGCGTGCTGCCCGGCGTGGCGTACGTGGAGATGGTGCGCGCCGCCGTGGCCCTGGCCCTGCCGGGCGAGCGCACGCGAACGCTTGAGTTCAAGGACCACGCCTGGATCCAGCCGGTCGTGGTGGACGATGCGTTCGCGCTGACGGTGGTGCTGCACGATAGCGGCGAAGACGAGCGCGGCGGGCGCTGGCTCGAGTACGAGATCTTCTCCGAAAGCGGCGGCGAGACACCCCATGCCCGCGGAACGGTCCGCTGCAGTGCGGAAGCCATCGATACCGGGCCGATGGATGTCGCAGCGGTCGGCAAGGCCGTCGAGGCCGCGAACCGCGATCGCGATGCGCTGTACGCGCGGTTCCGGACCCTGGGTTTGGCCTATGGCCCGTCGATGCAAGGCATTGCCGAGCTGCGCTGCGGCGAGGACGAGGTGGTGGCGCGCCTGCGGTTGCCGGGCGCGTCCGACCCGCGCTTCGGCCTGCATCCGGCGATGATGGACTCGGCGATGCAGTGCACGATCTGCCTGCTCGCGGGTTTGGACGTCGAGGGGGGCGCGGCGGTAATGCCATTCGCCTTCGACGACATGATCGTTCACGGCGGCACCACCGACGAGATGTGGGTTTGGGTCCGCCGCTCGCCGGGTGCGGCCGTCGCGGACATGCCGTCGCTGGATATCGACCTGGTCGACGACCAGGGCCGGCCGCGGGTGAGCATCCGCGGCTTGGTCTCGCGTACGGTCGCATCCGCTCCCGCCGTTGCGCCTGCGCGCGCCATCGGGGTCGCGCCGGCGTCGGCCAAGCCGGCTGCGGCCCCGGCGTCCGGGCCCGACCTGCACGCGCTGGTCCCGATCTGGAATCCGGTCCGCTTCGGGCGCGACACCGTGACGCCGGCGCCGGGCGAACGCTGCCTGCTGCTGGGCGGAGACGAAGCGCTGGTCGCTTGGCTGCGTGCGGCTTCGATAGACCTGCAACATCAGCCGATCGCGGCTGGCGATTCGGTCGAACGTATCGAGCGCCTGCTGTCCGAGCGCGAGTTCGACCATCTGCTGTGGTTCGCCCCCGAGACGAACGGCGACAACGAGTCGATCGTCTCCAGCCAGGAAGCGGGCGTAATCTGCTTGTTCCGCATTCTCAAGTCCCTGAGCCGGCTCGACCGGTTCGAGCGCGAGCTCAAGTTCACTATCGTCACCCGCCGCGCTGTGCAGGTCTTCGATGGCGAGCCGGTGATGCCGCATCACGCCGGCGTGCACGGAATGGTAGGCAGCGTCGCGAAGGAGCTGCCGCAGTGGCGCTTCCGGCTGCTCGACATCGAATCGACCGCCGACCTGGACCCGCGCGAAATCCTGTCCTTGCCCTGGGACGAGCAGGGCAGGGGCCTGGCGTTCCGCCACGACGAGTGGTTCCGCCAGGAGTTCGCCGACGCCGGCCGCATGCCGTCCTCGCGCTCCGCTTACCGCCAGAACGGCGTTTACGTCGTGATCGGCGGCGCCGGCGGACTGGGCGAGGTATGGACGCGGCACATGGTCGCGCACTACGGCGCCGAGGTGATCTGGATCGGCCGCCGGCCGCTGGATGCCGAGATCGAGGAAAAGCTCGATGCGATCACGGGCCTGGGCCGGCGACCGCACTACTTTTCCGCGGACGCCACCGACGCGGCCGCGCTGGCGACGGCGGTCGCGGCCATCCGTGCGCGCTTCCCGCGGATCGATGGCGTGGTGCATTCCGCGCTGGTCCTGCGGGATCAGACGGTGCGCGCGATGGACGAGGCCGTGTTCCGCCAAAGCCTGGCGGCCAAGGTCGACGTCAGCGTGAACATCGAGCGCGCCTTCGCCGGCCAGGATCTCGATTTCGTGCTGTTCTTCTCGTCGGTGGCGTCGTTCCACCGCGACGCCGGACAGTCGAACTACTGCGCCGGCTGCACCTTCAAGGACAGCTTCGCGCAGGCCCTGCGCGCGCGCCACCCCTACCCGGTCAAGATCGTCAATTGGGCCTATTGGGGCAGCGTCGGCGTGGTCACCGACGCGTTCTATCGCAAGCGCATGGAAAGTCTGGGCATCGGCTCGATCGAGCCGGACGAGGCGATGCGTGAGCTGGAGGCCTTCGTCGCCTCGGACCTGGATCAGCTGGCGCTGATCAAGGTGATCTCCGAGCGCGCGCTAGACGACCTGGGGGTGTCGGAGCAGGTCCGCTATTACGGGGATCAAGCGGCATCGGGCGGACAGGCCTGCCAGGCGCATGGGACCTGAATGAAGCTCACTTCTCTCCCAGTCAAGCGCGTGCGCGAACCCGGCGGCCGGCCAAGCCCCCTGCAGGCGCGGCCGATGGCGTCCGCGGCGATCTCGCTGCTGGCCCTTGGGGTGGCCTTCGGCGCCTGTGCGCAGACGCCCAAGACCGGGCCAACGTCGGATGCGGGCAGCGATTTCCTCGAAGGCGTGGTGATCGATCCGCCGGATCCGTCGCAGCCGGGCACGCAGGCGGGCGCAGCGGATGCGCGCGCCGGCGAGGCTGCCGACCGCTTGCCGCCGGAGCAGGGCAGCGACACCACCCTGGACCTGAGCGAGGTGGAAATCGACCCGCACACCTTCGACGAGGGGCCTGCGGAGCAGGCCGGACCGCCACCGCAAGCCGGTGGCCAGCCTGCGCTCGGCGGCCCCGAGGCCGAGGGCCAGGAGCCCGGCGCGCCGGTACCGGCGCCGGAGGCCGGCGCAGAGCCGACCGCGCCCACGGCGGAATCGGACAACCGGCTTGCGGCCTGGCTGGATTCGCTGCGCATCAGCCTGAAGCACGAAATTTCGTACAAGTTCGCCTCGCCGCAGCGGCTGGTGAACAACCGCTCGTCCGTCCGCCTGGAATATTCGCAACCGCTGACGGGCAATCTGTACTTCCGCCTGGACACCAAGCTCAACCTGCACTGGCATAACGATCACCGCGCCAAGGCCAAGGACGAGACCGTTTTTCGCGAACTGGTCACGCGCGAGGCCTACCTGCAGAGCAGCTTCGGCAATACCAGCTTCCGGATCGGCTATCAGATCCTGCCTTGGGGCGTTTCCGAGGGTGGCGCGATCACGGACGAAATCAGCCCGCGCAACAACTCCGAGTTCTTCTTCATCTCCTTGGAAGAATCGCGGATCGGGCAGCCGATGGTCACGATGGACCATTTCGGCGAATCGGGGCAGTGGACCGCGTTCTTCGTTCCGCGACCGGGCTACAACAAGTACCCGGACATCGGTTCCGAATACGACATTCCGGGCTCCTTCGACAAGAAGAAACCCGACGACAGCTGGGGAGACGCGGACGCATACGAGTACGGCATGCGCTGGAAGCGCACGTTCGGCAAAAGCGACCTGAACCTCATGCTGGCCTCGCTGATCGACAACGACTACCTGGTACGCCAGCAGCGCTTCCAGATGTACGGCTTCGCCGCGAACATCGCCAAGGACAACTTCCTGTTCCGGACCGAAGTCGCATTGAAGCGGCCGCGCGCCTACTTCGCACGTACTTCCGGCGCCAGCGGCCTGTCGATCGTGGAGAGCGACCAATTCGACTCGAGCTTCGGTTTCGACTACTCGCCGGGCGGCCGGCCGCTCACCTACAGCGCCGAAGTCGCCTGGAGCCGCCTGCTCGACTGGCGCAGCGACATCGTCGGACGCGAGCGGGACGAGTACTCCCTGATCGGCTCGGTGAGCAACCGCTTCTTCAACGACGACCTGACCCTGAGCTGGCTGGGCATCTACGCCAAACCCTACACCAGCTTTCAGAACAGGTTCCTCAGCTCCTACCTGATCGACGACAACTCCACGATCTACCTCGAACTGTTCATCGCCGACGAGCGCGACGAGCGTAGCGGGACCTGGCCGTACCGCGACCAGAAGCAAATTGTCTTTCGATATCAATATCAGTTCTAGCGACCGCGAGATGGATGACGCCATGCAGACGCCCGTTGAAGACGTATCGAACAAAATCCTGTCGAAACAGATCGACAAGCACGACGCCATGCGCCTGTTCCAGTCGCTGGACAAGGAGTCGCAGTTGCAGGTGCTGGCGATCGTCCGCGGCGCGGAGCGCCTTGCACCGGCCAACGCCGGCAAGGGCGCGACTAGGCCCTTGAAGGCGCTGGACCAGCGCGATCTCACCGACGAGCACCGCGCCTGGATCGCCGCCCTGGTCGAGAAGTACGACCGCTTCGTGCCCAAGTCCAAGGCCAACGTGCTCGAGCACCAGGTGCATTTCGTCGACCAGCGCCGCGCGTTTCATCTTCTCAAGGATCTGAAGAAGCTCCACTTCCAGATCACCTATACCCAGGCCGACGGCGCCTACGTGCACGATGCCGACGGCAACAAGTACATCGACATCTCCGGCGACATGGGCGTGAACCTGTTCGGCCACCGCCCCCCTTTCCTGATCGAGGCGGTCAAGCACAGCCTGGACCAGGGTATCCCGCTGGTCGGCTACTCGGACATGATCTTCCAGGCCTGCAAGCTGTTCTGCGAGATCACCGGCCACGAACGCGCGCTGTTCACCCAGTCGGGCACCGAGGCGGTGATGTTCGCGGTACGCATCGCGCGCGCGGCGACGGGGCGCAAGAAGATCGTCCTTTTCGACGGTGCGTATCACGGCCTCTCGGACGCGGTGGCCGCCACCCGGGACCTGGCCGGCAACAGCTTTCCGCTGGCGCCGGGGATCCTGCAGGAGTCGGCCGACCAGATCATCGTGCTGGATTACGGCGACATGGCTGCGCTGGACACGATCGAGCGGATGGCCGGCGAGATCGCCACCGTGCTGGTCGAGCCGGTGCAGTCGCGCCATCCCTACAAGAAGCCGGTGGAGTTCCTCAAGGCGCTGCGCCAGCTGACGATCGAGAAGGACATTCCGCTGATCTTCGACGAGATGATCACCGGTTTCAGGGTCTGCCATCGCGGCGCGCAGGGGATGTTCGGCATCCAGGCCGACATGGCCACCTACGGCAAGATCCCCGGCGGCGGGCTGCCGACCGGCGTCATCGCCGGCGCGGCGAAGTACATGGACCTGGTCGACGGCGGCACCTGGCGGTTCGACGACGACAGCATGCCCAGCTCCAAGCGCACCGGTATGGCCGGCACCCACTCGCAGAACCCGCTGAAGATCGCCGCCGCGCTCGCGGTGCTGGGCGAGATCAAGAGGCGCAGCGACGAACCGGCGCCCGACGGCACGTGCGCCTGCTTCCAGCAGGAGCTCAACCGGAAAACCACGTATCTCGCCGACACGCTCAACGCATTCTTCCGCGAACAACGCCTGCCGGTGGTCATCGACACCTTCGGTTCGCTGTTCCGCTTCCGCTTCGTCGACAGCTACTGGGGAGTGACCGAGGCGCTGTTCTTCATTCTGCTGCGCATGGAAGGGGTGGAGACCAATATCCAGGGCAACTGCTTCCTGACCACCGCCCACACCGACGCCGACATCGAGGCGGTCATCGCCGGCGTGAAGACCAGCATGTCGACGCTCAAGGGCAGCGGGTTCTTCCTTGAAGCCGAACCCGAACCGGTGCAGAAGGCTGCGCCGCCGCCCGAGGCAACGGTGTCGGCCATCCAGCGGTCCGGCCATGCGCCCGGGAACGAAATAGAGCGCCTGAGGGCGCTGCTCGCCGCCGACCTCGCGTTGGCCGAAGACGCAGGGGAGGGGAAATGAACGCAGTCGCAGAACTACCGCTGCTGGACACGATCGCGAGCACGGTCGCGTCCACGCTGAAAATTCCGGTCGACCGGTTGGACGTCGATGCCGACTTCGATTCCTTCGGCATGGATTCGATCATCGCCATCGAGCTGATGACCAACCTGAGCAAGCAGCTCAAAGTGTCGATCACGCCGGCGCAGCTGACCACGGTCAAGTCGATCAGCGAGCTGGCCGGCGCCATCGGCGGCTGGATGAGCCAGGCGCCGGCCGCACCGAAGCCGCCGCAGATCGTCGTCGCGCCGCCGGCGCCTGCCGCCGCGGCCAGGCCATCGGTAAAGCCGGTCGCGGAGAGCGCCGCCCCGCGCCGCCGCGCCGAGGTCCGGCCGCAGGCACGCATCGGCGGGGTCGAAGGGCTGGAGCGCATCCTGGCCTTCGTCCGCGACGAATACGGCCTGGATTTGCGCGGCGAGCGCTTCACGTCCAAGCAGGCGGTGATCGAGCATCTGCTGGAACACCATGCCGACGCTCTTTCGCGCTACTACGGCCTGTCCGCCGGCGAGCATGCCGACGAGCTCGCGCAGGTGCAGGCGGTCGCGCTGCCGAGCGGCCATCTCGGGATCGCCGTCGTCGGTATGGCCTGTACGTTCGCCGACGCCGCGACGCCGGGAGCGCTGTGGCACAACCTGATGGAACAGCGCTCTTTGATCGCCCCCCTCAAGGGAACCCGCTGGGGTCCCACGGACGGCGACGCCGCGCCGCGTTGGGGCGCATTGATCGCGGACGTGGACCGGTTCGATCCGGCTTTCTTCGGTCTCAGCGAGGACGAGGCCCGGTTGTGCGATCCGCAGGAACGCCTGGTGACGCAGGCGCTGTACCACGCCTTGCAGAATGCCGGCCTGCGTGCGGACGCCCTGCGCGGCAGTCGCACGGGGCTGTTCCTCGGCTATGAGTACGCCGAGTACGAGCACCACCTGCGCCGCAACTTGCACCGCATCCCGAGCGCTCCGGCGCTCAGTTCGTCCAGCCCGATCTACTACCTGGCCAACCGCATCTCGTTCCTGTACGACTTCAAGGGTCCGAGCGAAGTGGTCAACGCCAGTTGCGCGTCGTCCGGGCTTGCGATCCACCGCGCCTGCCAGTCGCTGGCCCAGGGCGAGTGCGACGTCGCCATCTGCGGCGGCGTATCGCTCAATCTCTTCGAAGGCGACTACGCGGCGATCGCGCGCTACGGCCTGCTGTCGCCCGACGGCAGCTGCGGCGTGTTCGACGATGCCGCCAATGGCTTCACCCGCGGCGAGGGAGTGGGCCTGCTGGTGCTGACCCGGCTGGACGATGCCGAACGCGACAACCGCCGCATCTACGCCAAGGTCGTCGCGACTCACCAGAACAACCGCGGCCGCGCCGGCTTCATTTCCGAGATCAAGCACGAGGCCATTACCGATGTGATCGCGGGCTGTTACGAGAAACACGGCATCGCGCCCGACTCCGTGCGCTACATCGAAGTCGACGGATACGCCACCAAGTGGGGCGATTCCTTTGAGTTCGAAGGCATCAAGAACGCCTTCAATTCGTCGGCCACGGGCGACAAGCACTGTGCGCTGGGCAGCATCAAGGGCAACATCGGCCACGTCGAGCCGGCCAGCGGCGTGGCCAGCGCGATCAAGGTCGCGCTGTCGCTTTATCACAGGCAGTTTCCTGCGACGATCACCAAGAAGACGCTCAACAGCTTCATCGACATCGAATCGGCGGCGCACCCCTTGTACATCGCCGACCGCCCGCTGCCGTTCGAGCAGCTGCGTCGCGGCGACGAGCCGATCCGCGCGGGCGTCAACTCGTTCTCGGACAGCGGCGTCAACGTGCATCTGCTGTTCGAGGAACATCGCGCCGACAGCGCCGCGACGCGAGCGGAGCAGGGCGGCCGCCAGCTGTTCGTCTTCTCGGCGCGCACGCGCGAATCGCTGCAGGAGTCGCTGGCGCTGACGCGCGAATCCCTGCAGGACTCGCTGGCCCTCCACGCCGGCCGGCTGCCACTGGAGGACCTGGCCTACACCATGCAGCTGTCGACGGTGCCGATGGAACACCGCCTGGCCGTCGTCGCCGGCAGCCATAAGGAATTGACCGAAGCCCTGGCGCGCGCCGCCAAGCACTTGGCCGCCAACAAGCCGGTGGAGGCCAATGGCGCCATCTACATCGGTGGCCCGCAAGAGCGCGACGACAGCCGCGTCTTCAGCATGATCAAATCGCAGATCGGCGAGGACAAGCTGATCGAGAACCTGCGCGAGGGCTTGCTGAAGGACATCGCGATGCTGTGGGTCGCCGGCATCGACATGCCCTGGGAGCGCCATTGGCGGGAACTGGCGCTGACCCGCCGCCGCAATGCGCAGGCCTTGCCGCGGCTGGTCGACCTTCCGCCGTACCCGTTCGCCAGGAACCGCTACTGGCTGGATTTCGACGACGCCGACGCGCAGGCGCGCGTGGCGATTCCCACCGTAGCCAGACCGCAGAAAGCCAAGAGCGAGCAGGGCGGCGGCGAGCGCGAAGCCGCGCGCCAGTGGCGTTTCGTCGACGCGCTCGCCGACGGCGAGCAGGCCGAAGCGATGGACGCGGCGGACAAGATCCGGCTCTTCCTCGCGCAGGAAATCGCCAGGGTCCTGGCCGTACCGCGAACCGACATCGATGCCGCCGCGGACTTCCTCGACCTCGGCCTGGATTCGGTCGGCATGGCATCGGTGATCCAGCAACTCATCGGGCTGCTGGGCGAGAACCTCTCTCCCAGCGTGGTGTTCAATCATCCGAACATCGAGCGTCTGAGCGGCCACATGGCCGAAAAGTATCCGGCCAAGATCGACCGTATCCATGTCGTCGGTACGGCGCAGGCGCCCGCTGCCGCCTCACCAGCGAAGGCGTCCTCCTCCGCATCGTCTTCCAAGTTCATGCGCCTGGCCACGGCGGCCAGAACCGATCTGGAAACCTGGTTCGTGAGCCGGGATGCGGTCGACGACGACCTCGTGCCGATGCAGACCAATGCCTCGGGCACGCCCGTGTTCGCCGTCCCCGGGGCCGACGGCAGCGTCATGTCGCTGCGCACCTTGAGCCGCGCGATGCAAGGCGTGCGCCCGATGTTCGGACTCCAGTCGGTCGGCCTGGACGGCAAGCGCGAACCGCTGGCCTCCATACGCGCCATGGCCGAAGCCAACATCGCCAATCTCGCGGCGCTGCGGGATTGCAACAAGCTGAGCCTGCTCGGCTATTCCAACGGCGCCGTCGTCGCGTTCGAGATGGCGCATCAGCTGATGAAGAAGGACATCGCGGTCGAGCGCCTGGTGCTGGTGGATTGCCGCTGCCCGGGGCCGTCGGTCCGCAGCCTCGCGGACGAGATCTTCGAGGCCTTCGTCGACCTGATCAGGTCCCTGGGCGGCAAGTTCCAGCTCGATGCCGCCGAGTTCCGCGAGGTTCCGGAGGATCGCTGGGCCGACTACCTCTTCGAGCTGGTCCATCGCAACGGGTTCTGGATGCCGAGAGAGAACTTCATGCTTGCCTACAAGGTCTCGCTCGCCAACGAGAAGGCCTGCCGCAACTACCGTCCGAAGAAGCTGCCGCAGGCCTGCGAGACGGTGATCGTGCGCGGGACGCGAAGCAACGGCGATCAGCCGCCGACCATGGGCTGGAGCAAGTTCCTGGCCAAGCCCGCCACCTGCATCGACATCGAAGCGGACCATCTGGCCGTCGTCGGCGTGGACGGCAGCGCGGCGATCGCGAGGATCTTTCAGTGAGCCCTCGGCCCTACGCCATCTACGGAACGGGTTGGATACCGGAACCCTTGCCGAATTGGACCTTCAACCAGCCTGTAGCCGCGGGGGCGTCGAGCCTGCGCATGGCCACCATCAAGACCCAGGGGAAGCGCATTCATGTCGTTTAGAGATCGAATCGTAAGCCGATTGTCCGAACACTTCGGGAACGTTCCGGATGCGTTGCGCAAGCGGCGCCTGCTGGTCGGCGTGGTCTTCGTCGCCTTGCTCGCAGCCAGCGTCATGGGCATCGGCAAGCTGCGCATGGACATGACCATCGAGGGCTGGTTCAACAAAGAAGATCCGACCCTGGTCGCGTTCAACCGCTACCACGCGCAGTTCGGCAGCGAGGACGGCGTCTACATCGTCTACAAGCCCAAGGACGGGGACGTGTTCTCGCCGGCTTCCCTGGAGGCGGTGCGCGGCATCCAGGACGATCTGATCAACTTCCGTGCCAAGCTCAAGGAGGGCGAGGCATCCGCGCTGGAGCACATCGTCAAGGTCGACACCCTGGTGAACGCCCCGGTGCTGACGGTCGACGGGGACGTGCTAGCTTCCAAGCAGCTGGTCGGCGACACGGTACCCACCTCGCCCGAGGCGATCGCCCAGATCAAGGCGATCGCGGAATCCGAGAAGCAGCTGCCGCTGCAGTTTTTCTCGCGCGATCACAAGTACGGCGGCATCTACATCGAGACCGACTTCGGCACCGTCCCGGTGGATGCGGAGGCGGTCACCGAGGACACGGTTCTGTCGCTCGATCAGACCGCATCGCCCGGCGAGGACAAGCCCGGTGAGGACAAGCCGGTCGAGTTCAAGCCCACCGACCAGGCCGATTACCTGAAGCTGTTCGAGGAAATCAAGAAGATCCTCGGCAAGCCCGAGTACGCCAAGCAGTTCGACTTCTATGCCGTCGGCAACACCGCGGCCGCCGAGCACGATGTGAAGATGTCCGAAGAGATGGGCATGCTCTACATGGCCGCGTTCGCGATCATCATGGTGCTGCTGTGGTTCCTGTTCCGCTCCGCTTCGGCCGTGGTCTGGTCGATGCTGATCGTGATCCTGAGCACGGTCTTCACCCTGGGCGCGGCCGGCCTGCTCGGGCTCACCGTGACCGGTTTCCTGATCCTCACCATCCTACTCATCCTGACCGTGGGCGTGGCCGATTCGGTGCACACGCTCACCGGCTACACCCGCCTGCGCACCTCCGGCATCGATCATCAGGATGCGTTGCGCCGAACCTACAAGTTCGCCGGCGTGGCGCTGCTGCTGACCGGTCTGACCAACATGACCGGCACGATGGCGCTGAACATCACGCCGGTCGTGCCGATCCAGAGCTTCGCGATCATGTCCACACTGGGCATCCTGTTCGCCTTGCTGCTGACCTTCTATCTGCTGCCGGTGCTGATCGACCTGTGGCCGACGGTGCCAAAGAAGAAGACGATCGTCGTGACGCAGGGCAAGAAGCGGTTCCTGGATTTGCTGCCGCGCCTCAAGTCGACCCTGGACAAGGTCGTCCCGCTGGTGGAGAAGCGCCCGATCGCCTTCATCGTTCCCTTCATGCTGGTGCTCGCGTTCTCCATCTACGGCGCGACGCGGGTGAAGATCGACTCGCAGATACTGGACCAGTATCCGGCGGACTCGACCTTCACCCAGAGCGTGAAGGTGGCGGACGACCACATGATGGGCGCCTACGCCATGGTGCTGTACCTGGATTTCCACGAGGACTTCGCCCTGCAGGATCCGGACGTGCTCAAGGCCATGGACGAGCTGCAGAAGAAGTTCGAGACCAAGTACGGCAAGTACGTGGTGATGACCAACTCCATCGCCTACGTGGCCAAGGACGCCAACCGCAAGCTCAACGGCAACGCCGCGGCCTACGACCGCATCCCGGACACGCGCGAAGCCCTGGCGCAAACGCTGTTCATGTTCAACAGCGCGAATCCGAGCGAGCGCCAGCGCCTGGTCGACGACAACTACCGCAAGGCCAATATCAAGATCTCGCTGCACAGCTACGGCTCGTACGAGTACGACGAGGTCTTTCAGCAGATGCGCGCCGACATCGACGAGATGATGGCCAAGCTGAAGGCGAAGTACCCCAAGACCGAGGTATCCATCACCGGCATCTTCGCGCTGGCGATGCAGGCCGCCCAGTACATCACCGAGAACCAGGTCATCACCTTCGGCATCGCCCTGGTGGTGGTGAGCGTGATCCTGCTGATGGTATTCGGTTCGTTCAAGGTCGGACTGATCGCGTTGATCCCCAACCTGATTCCCGCGCTGCTCGCCCTGGGCGTGCTCGGGGTCACCGGGGTGCCGCTGGATTTCTTCACGATGATGCTGGCGCCGATCATCATCGGCATCTCGATCGACGACACCGTGCACTTCATCTCGCACTACCAGCAGAAGCTGGCCGAGAAAGGCGATGTCAACGCCGCTCTGCGCGAGACCATGACCGAAGCCGGTCCGGGCGTGGTGTTCACCGCGCTGATTCTGGGTCTTGGCTTCGGGATCATGGCGATCGCCTCCGCCGCGGGCACGTCCAACATGGGCAAGTTCGGCGCGCTGGCGATCTTCATGGGCTTGCTCAACGACCTGTTCCTGCTGCCCGCGCTGCTGCTGGCATTCAAGCCGAAGTTCAAAAAGGAGACCGTTGGATGAAAACCGCTTGCCGCATTTTTCTCGCGGCGCTGGTCCTGGCCGCGCCGACGGCCGCCCTGGCGCAGGATGCCCGCGACATCATGATCAAGGTGGACGACGCGACCAATCACAGCTACTCGTCCTCGGTCCGCCTGGTCAAGTTCTCGACCTGCCGCTACAGCGTGGCCGGCGGCAAGCTGTCCTGTACCGAGAAGCCGCGCGTGGTGATCTTCGAGTCGTTCAGCAAAAGCCGTCGTCCGGCGGGGCGGCGCGACAACGACAACAAGGGCCTGGACGTCATCATCCAGCCGATCAGCGACAAGAACACGGCGATGCTGTCCTGGGGATACGCGGAGGACGACAAGGCCACGGATTCCTGGGTCTACCTGCCGATCCTGAGCAAGGTGAAGCGCATCGTGTCGGTGGCCGACAGCAACGAGAGCGGAGCGGTATTCGGCTCGGAAGTGTCGGCCGAAGACGCGGATGTGAAGAAGGTGCGGGACTACACCTATAAGTTGCTGGGCGAGGACACCTTCCGCGGGCGCCCGGTCTGGAAGATCGAGTCGACCCCGACGGCCAGCCGCCGCAAGCGCTCCTACTACGGCCGCATCGTCTCCTTCGTCGACAAGGAACGGTTCATCGTGCTCAAGGAGGACCTCTACGATCGCTCCGGCAGGCATTACAAGCAGTACTCGGTGCTGGAGACCAAGCAGATCGGCAATGTCTGGATGGCCACGAAGGCCGTGATGAACAACCTCACCAAGCGCCGGATCACCAACTGGGAGCACACCGATGTCGCGCTCAACGTCGACATCGATGAAGAGTTCCTGAGTCAGCGCTCGCTGACCGACTTCGCCTATCGCGAGCGGCACATGCAGGTCTACCGCAAGTATCTGACCCAGGGCAACGCAGGTACACAGCAGGGAGCAGCAAAGCAATGAACACGTCCAAAGACAAGGAAATCTACGACTGCATCGTGGTGGGCTCCGGCACCGCCGGCGCCGTGATCGCGCGAGAACTCAGCCGCAGCGGGCAGAGGGTGCTGATCCTGGAGCGTGGGAAATACATCCCGCTCAAGGAAAACGTCTGGACGCTGGGATCGATGTTCAACGAAGTACCCGTGGCCGACAAGCTCAAGGACGCCAGGGTGTACGCCGCCGGTGGCTCCAGCGCCATGTTCATGGCGGTCATGGACGAACCGCCGATCGAGGCCTATCGCGCGCTCGGCATCGATCTGCAACCCGCCTACGACGCGATGCGCCTGCAGGTGCCGCTGGCCGAGATGGCCGATGCGAACATGAGCCCGCAGGCGCACAGGGTCCGCGAAGCGGCGCTTGCGCTCGGTTACGACTGGAAGAAGAAGCTGATGCTGGTCGACCAGTCCAAGTGCAGCGGCGGCGCCTACTCGTACGAAGCCAAATGGAAGGCGCTGACCTTCGTCGACGAAGCGGTGCGCCTGGGCGCGGAGCTGAAGTGCCAGACCCTGGCGGAGCGTGTGTTGATCGAGGACGGGCGAGCGGTTGGCGTGGAATGCCGGATCGGCGGCAAGAGCGTCCGCTTTCGCGCCGAGCGGGTGGTCGTCAGCGCCGGCTCGCTGGCCACGCCGCTGCTGCTGCGCGAAAGCGGGTTGCAGCATGTCGCCGCCGGCGGCTACTACATCGACCCTTGCTTCACGCTGTTCGGGCGCGTGCCGGGGCTCAAGGGCGTGGACAGCTTCTGCGGCACCATGGAAACCACGCTCGAAGACGGCATCGTGCTGAAGGACGCGAACGTGCACAGGCTGCCGTTCCGCATGTTCATGCTGCAGTTCGGGCAGTTCTCGCGAATGTTCGCTTACCCGGAGAGCATCGGCGTGACGGTCATGGCCCACGACGAAGTCGGAGGCGGGCTTTCGGCCGATGGCCGCTACAACAAGACCCTGGATTCGGCGGTGTTCGACAAGCTCGCCCGGGGCGAGCAGGCGGCGCGCGCGATACTCGAGCGCGCCGGCGCCGGCTCCATCTTCAAGGCGCCGATGTTCTCCGGCGGCGCCCTGGGCACCTTGCGCGTGGGCAGCGATGTCGACGCCAGACTCGAAACCAGCGTGCGCGATCTCTACGTCTGCGATGGCTCGCTCATCCCGGAGAACGGGCGGGTCGCGCCGACGCTGACGCTGCTGTGCCTGGCGAAGTACCTCGCCGACATCCTGACCCAAACCCAGCGTGCGCCCGCAGAAGCCGAAGCCGTGCCGGCCTGACCGCCGTCACCCCCAGCGGCGCTCGTGTTCCATCAACCAACTCATTGCAAAGACAGGGAGACAGCATGAACGATGTATCCAATACCACGGCCACGGACAAGGCCGCACGCCCCAAGAAGGTCAAGGATCCGCTCTGGAAGCGCATCTACTTCGTCTTCAGCCTGTTCGTGATGGCCGTGCTCGTCGCGCACTTTTCCTGGGTGGCCTCCGGTTCGGCGCAGTGGAAACTGGCCAAGGATGAGGACGGCATCAAGGTGTACGTGATGAAGGCGCCCGGCGATGCCATGTTGAAGCTGCGGACGGTGATGGAAGGCGACTACACCCTGTCCCAGCTGGTCTCGCAGCACATCGGCGTCGGCGACACCCTGCAGGTCTGCAAGGAGTGGATTCCCGGCTGCGTCGACATGAAGCGCATCATGCATTTCAACCCGGCGCGCGGCTACGACCGGGATCTGTGGCGCGTGCAAGTGCCCGGCCCGTTCGCCGATCGGGAACTGCTGATCTCGACGATTTTCCATCAGGACAAGGCCAGCAAGAAGGTAACGCTGGACGTGGTGGGCATGCCCAACAGCTTGCCGCACACGCCGGGCGTGGTGCGCCTGGAGCGCATCCATAATCAGTGGACCTACACGCCTCTGGCCAACGGCAAGATGGAAGTGGTGCTGATCCAGGACGTCGGCTTCTCGGACGTCGGCTTCGTGCCGTACCCGTTGCTGAACCTGACCCTGGTGGACGACAGCCACAAGTTCTTCGCGACCACGCTGCGATCGAGCTTGCTGGAAGACAAGTACGTCAACGCCAAAGTGGACATCGTCGACCTCGAGGACATCCGCCGACCGGATGCCGGCAGCCAGGCGGCACAGAGCGCCAGCCCCTGAGCCCCAAGCAGCGGGGTAGGGCGCTCGCAGCCGGTTGCTCGTGAGCATGCCCAACGGACCCGAAGCACGACCGAGAATGGAAGGAACCAGATCATGACCGCCACCACGCTAGAAGCCGAGAAGCCCCAGGAAGCCGGGGCGACTCTGGAGCTGTTCAACCCGTTCCAGCCGGGGTTCGACGAGAACCCCTACGACCACTACCGGACGCTGCGCGACACCAACCCGGTGCAGGAACACCCGATGGGGTTCTGGTTCGTGTCCCGCCACGCCGACGTGTCCGCCCTGCTGCGCGACGCCCGGCTGTCCGTAGCCGACCACAACCTCGCCCCCGGCCCGATGCGCGACCAGTATGAGAAACTCATCGCCAACGCGCCGGTCAAACTGGTGACGCTGTTGGACAGCGACCCGCCGGACCACACCCGCCTGCGCTCGCTGGTGGGCAAGGTGTTCACGCCGCGCGCGATCGCCGAGCTGGAGCCCATGGTGACCGAACTGGTCGACGACGCGCTGGACCGCATCGCCGATGCCGGCTCGGTCAACCTGATCGACGCGCTCGCGTTCCCGCTGCCGTTCGCGGTGATCTCCACCATGCTCGGCATGCCGGACACCGATCCCAAGCGGCTGCTCGAATTGACCGAGACGCTGGTCATCGCGCTGGAGCCGGTCGCCGATGCCGACGTGATGACGTCGATCGTCGACGCCGAGGTCGAGCTGTCCGCCATGATGCGAGAGGTCATCGCCTGGAAGCGCAACAACCCGGCCGACGACCTGCTGACCGCGCTCATCCAGGCGGACCATAACGGCGACTTTCTCTCCAACGACGAGCTGGTGGCGCAGATCCTGCTGCTCTTCATCGCCGGCCACCATACGACCGTCAACCTGGTCGGCAACGGCGTCACCGCGCTGTTGCGCCACCCCGACCAGCTCGCGCTGCTGCGATCGAACCCGGATCTCATCGGCAACGCGGTCGAGGAGTTCCTGCGCTACGACAGTCCTACCCACCAGACACGTCGCATCACCCTCACGCCGTATCAGGTCGGAGGCCGGGAAATCCCCGCCGGCGCGATGATGATCGCCTGCCTGGGCGCGGCCAACCGCGACGAGCGGGCGTTCGGTCCGGATGCCGACGTGCTGCGGATCGACCGCGAGCAGGCCCGTCACCACGTGTCGTTCAGCGTCGGTGCGCACCACTGCCTGGGCTCCGCGCTCGCCCGACTGGAGGGCAGGGTGGCGATCAGCCGGTTGGTGAACCGGTTCCCCAAACTGGCCTTGTCCGGCCGGGTGCGCTGGAACGGACGCATCAACCTGCGCGGCGCAACGGACGTCCCGATCAGCGTGTAGGCACGTGCCCGACGGGATCGACGTCGGGCAACTCCCGCAGCTTGCCAATCGAGGCATCCAATGAACCTCCGCAGAGTTCGATATCTGCTCCAGCTCATGAAGACGTCAAGCCTGGCCGAAGTCGAGGTCAGGGAGAATGGAGTGGATGTACGCGTCACACGATCGCCCAGGAGCGAACCGCCACTGATTCAGCCGCAAGCGACGACGATTGCGAGCCTCGGCAAAGCCGAGGCACCGCGGCCGGACGAGCACATCGTCCGTTCGCCGATGGTCGGCATTTCCTATGCGGCCGCGAGTCCCGATCAGCCTCCTTTCATCAGCGTCGGGAGAACCGTCAAGCGAGGAGATGCGCTCGGGATCGTGGTGGCATTGGGCATGGCCAGGACCATCAAAGCGGGCGCGTCCGGGACGGTACTCGGAATCCTGGTCGAAAATGGCCAGCCGGTGGAATTCGATCAGCCGTTGTTCGTCATCGGCTGATCCACTGTAATGCGACTAACATTCTGAAGCGCTATTTTTGCATCATCGGCCGGGTGGCAGAGTGGTTATGCAGCGGACTGCAAATCCGCATAGGTCGGTTCAATTCCGGCCCCGGCCTCCAATGTGCGCTTCGAACTGCCGAGTGCCGCGCCCGCAGATCCCGTATCAACGGCGATGGGCAAAGCGCAGCACGGTAGGCGCGTCCAGTTGGGAGTAGAGACGACCCATCCTGCTTCGCTGCCTGCCGCCGCTTCTCTGAAACAAGATTCGCGGCCGCCTGGCCGCCGTCCGCAGACGCAAGCGAAAGCACGCTTCAGCCTCGGCAACGCGATTCGTTGCGTGACGCGAACCGCATTTCTGCCAAAGCCGGGATGCGAGTTCGCAATCCTGGTACTTATCAATCGCCTCACAACCGCCTGTAATAGAAAAGCCGCTCCCGTTACTCGCTGCCTGTGCGGCAGAACACGACGGGGCCTTCGGAAGGATGCCGGAGAGATGACGAAGAAAGACAAGGTTAGTCTTTCCCAAGCCGGGAACTCGCGTCCCGCACTGCCCGCGCCTTCGGTTTCGGCCTCGACGAGGTAATCGCCGTCCACGACGACCCTTCCCGTTTAGAGGATCCCCCATGCTCCGCCTCTTGCTGCGACCGATCCCGCTGATCCTGTTTTTGGTCTTTTTCACCGCCATCCCCATCCTGAACTCGCTCGTCAACGTATTCCAGATTCCGACCGGCACCTATCCAGAAGACAGCGCTCGGCTGGCCGTGGCGCCCCTCTCCTGGTTTGTCCATGTTCTGGCTGGAGTCGCTTTCGGAATCACGGGCCCGGTGCAATTCGTTCGCGCGCTGCGCCAACGCTTCGGCGCGCTGCACCGCGTGTTAGGGCGGATCTTCGTTGTTTCGGGAGCGATCATCGGCCTGTCGGGTCTGTCGATTCTGGCGCAGGTGACGTCGCAAAGAACGCCCATGGTCGATATCGCCCGCGGTGTCTTCGGCGTGGCGCTGCTGATCGCGCTCGCCCTGGCAATGGCAGCAATTCGGAACCGGGATTTCCAACGCCACCGCGCCTGGGTGATCCGCGCCTACGCGGTCGGCATGGGGCTGGGAACCGTCGCGGTAGTGTTCTTCCCGATCTATCTCGTCACGGGCCAGCCCCCCATTGGCCTGGGCTCGGACATCCTCTTCGTCGCATCCTGGGTCCTGACCATCGTTTTCGCCGAAGTGGTCATCCGTCGCTCCTGCCGCGCGCACCCCAAAGCGTTCGAATGAGTGCAGCGGACTGCCAATCCGCGTGGGATTCAGTCTCCCCCTCTCAAGCGGCCCCGGGATTGCCGGAGACCGCCGCCAGCCGCAGGCGCGAGCGCAGACGCAGCAGCTGCCAGGACACGCCGATCAGGTAGACCACGAACGTCCCGCCGACCAGCGCCAACAGCTTGGGATCTTCCGGCCCGCTGGCCCAGGGTTGCGCCACCGGCACCCGGGTCAGGGTTTCGGTGTAGCCGGGGATGAAATGGAAGAACAGCGCCAAGGAGTAGCCGACGATGGCGACATAGGCCGAGGCCCGACCGAAGCCGCGGCGACGCTCGGCATACCAGGCCATGGCCAACACCAGCAAGGTCACGATGCCCAGCACGTGCGGCTTGCCGAAGCCGCCGTGGCGGAAGATGAAGAAGCCGGTGATGCAGGTGGCCAGCGTCAGCCAGACGAAGGCGCGCCCCGAGCGCGAGGCCAGCGCGATCTGACCGTGGCGGATCAAGGCCGCAAAACCGGCCGCGACCGCGACCAGGCCCAACAAGGTATGGAACATTCCGAAGCCAGTGATGCCCAGCATGACGGTGTCCTCGTGTCGATCGGGCGCCGCACCGCGAACCGATGCGGCAGCGGAATCCGGGCCGTCGGCGTTCCGGCGGCCGGCTCATGGGTATTGGACAGCAACGCCGGAAGCTTGGAACGGCGCGCGCCAGTCCCCGACTGCGTGCGCTCGGCGGCGGGACTACTGTAGCGCCAGTTGGGGTAGGGCAGCAGGGTGGGGAGCGAATTTCGAACGCGAGGCGCTAGCCTCCGGCCACCGCCACCCAGCCGCGGAACGAAAAGCCCGCATAGAACATCGCCACATCGCCGAACCCGGCTTCCTCGAGCAGCGCTTCTTCCTCCTGCGCGGTGAGCAGCGCAAGCTTCCGCGCCATGCCGGCGCCCGATGCGGCGGCCTGGGCGAAATCGGCCTGCGGCCCGGCGCCGAAGGCCACCGACCGCGCGAGCCACAAGGTGTCTTCGTCGTCCGACGGCAGGCAGTGATGGGCGACCACCAAGGCGGCTCCGCGTCTGAGCCGTGCGCGAACCGCTTTCAGCAGGGCCAGGCGCTCCGGCCGCGGCAGGAAATGCAGCACCAGGAAACAGCTTGCGCCATCGAACGGTGCGCCTGGAACATCGTCGACATAGCCTTCGATCCAGTCGACGCGCGAACCCAGCGGCCCCAAGGCCTGGACGGCCAGGTCCAGCATGGGCCGCGACGGATCCACCGCGGCGAAGGACCAATCGGGCCGTGCTTGCGCAAAGCACTTCAGCTCCAGACCGCCGCCCGCGCCGACCACCAGCATCTTCGCGTCGTCGGGCGCACGCTCCGACAGCAGCAGGAGCGACATCAGATGCAGATCGGCCAGACCCGGCACCATGCGGGCGGCCTTCTGTGCGTAGCCGGTCACCTGGGCGGCTTGATGGAAGTGGTCCATGGACTGCTCCCGATCGTTGTCATGACGCATGCGCAGGCTCCGATGTCTCGTCGATCGCAGCCGGCCCGCGCAGGAGCACGAACACGAACAGCAGCGCCATGACCGCCGCGCCCGCCCACATCGCCTGTTGCCAGCCGTCGACGAAGGCCTGACGGGCGGCGCTTTGCAGCGCGGTCGCATACGGCGCACCGTTCGCCACCTCCATCGCGTTGGCGATGCCGCGCTGCGCAGCCGCGGCGGCATCGGCCGACAAACCTGGCGGCGCGGCGAACGCAGTGGCGTAGCCGGCCGAGAAAACGGCGCCCAGCAGGGCCACCCCCAGGGCGGTTCCGAATTCGCGCGTGACATCATTGAGCGCGGATGCCACGCCTTGTCGGTCGTTGGGCAGCGAACGAGTGATGGCTTCGGTGGAAGGCGCCATCGACAACCCCATGCCGATGCCCATGACGATCATCCCGGGCAGGACGCTGAGATAGCCGCCCGGTACGGACACCTGCAGCGCCATCATCGCCAGACCGATGGCACCGAGCAGGATGCCGCCGGCCATGGTCATGCGCGCGCCGATGCGCGCGGCCAGGCGCGGAGCCACGCCCGAGAAACCCATCATCAATACCGCCATGGGCATCAAGCCCAGCGTGGCCCTGAGCCCCGACCAGCCCAATACCGCCTGAAAGAACGGGTAGAGCACGATGAACACGCCGCTTTGCACGCCGAACCAGATCAACAGCGAAACCGATCCGCTGGTCAGCCGGCGCTGGCGAAACAGTCGTACGTCCAGCAGGGGAGCGGGGTGCCGACGTTCCCAGGCCACGAACGCCACGCTGGCGGCAGCACCGAACGCGGCGGCGCTTAGCGTCCCAATCGCAGACCAACCCACGACCGGTCCCTCGTGCAGCGCGAACGTCCAAGCCATCACCGCGATGATCGACAGCAGCGCACCTACCAGGTCGAATGCGTGCATCGGCCGCTCCCGTGAGTCGGGAACCGAGCGGATTGTCATCACCAGGGCGATCAGGACCAGCACGACCGGCAATGCGAACAGCCAGCGCCAGCTCAAGTAGTCGACCAGCACAGCGGAAAGGAACATGCCAATCACGCCACCGCCGCCGGCGACGCCCGTCCATACCCCGATTGCCTTCGAACGCTCGCTCTCCGGGAAGATGGAGGTGATCAGGGACAGCGTGACCGGCATGATCGCTGCCGCGCCGACACCGCTGAGGAAGCGCGCCGCGAGCATCACCGGCGTGCTGGGCGCCAGCGCCGAAGCCATGTTGGCCACACCGAACACGATCAGGCCGGCGACCAGCACCGGCTTGCGCCCCCAACGGTCGCCGACGGCGCCCAGCGGCAGCAGCAGTGCCGCCAGCGTGATCGCGTAGGTGTTGATCATCCAGAGGACCTGGCTCTGCGAAGCGTCTAGGTCCACAGCCAACGGCGGCTGGGCCACGTTGAGCCCGGTGACGGCGGCGATGACCGCCATCAGGGCGATGCAGACCGCGATCAGGAGGATTCGGCGCTCGCGCGGGCCTGGCACGGTCTGAGCAGGCGAGGATGTGGCGCCCGATTCGATGGCGGGCTGCCGTGTGGCGGTGGACATGGGGGTTCTGCCGAGATACGTGTAAAAATGCCCCACAGAACTCAAATAATTCTTTTGGCACAATAAGTTAGCGGATATTTTGCGCCAGCCGATCGAGCGCAGGACACGCCTCTCCAGTCGCTACGTGATTGCACTCGTCCACCAACTGTTCCAGTTCCGCCTCCAAGAGCCGCAACTCTTCCATGCGTTGCCGGACTTCAGTCAATTTCCGCTCGGTCAGCAATCGCGTCTGCTCGCAGGTGCGCTGGCCTTTGACTTCGAGCAGGCCTGCGATCTCGTCGAGTCGGAACCCCACTGCCTGTGCCCGGCGGATAAATTGGAGCCGGCCGACATCGTCGGCACCGTAACGCCGCACGCTGCCCTGCGGCCGTTCGGGCTCCTGCAGTAGCCCTCGCCGCTGGTAGTAGCGGACCGTTTCGACATGCACACCGGCCGCTGAGGCCAGCCGGCTAATTGTCATCGCATTGGTGGTCATGGCTTGACTCCGTACCTTGGTACGGAGATTACCATGCCGACATGGCCCAGCCCCGATCTCGATCCTCCCTGCCTGCCCTTATGGGAGCCGCCGCCGCAGCGGCCGGCGCGTCTGTGTGTTGCGTGGTCCCTTTGGTGCTGGTCCTGATGGGCATCAGTGGCGCATGGATCGCCAACCTCACCGCCTTGGATGCCTGGCGCCCCTGGTTCAGCGCGGCCACACTGGCTTGTCTGGGTTGGGCGTTCTGGACGCTGTATCGCCCGGCGGCGCGGTGCAGGACTGACGGTGCCTGCGTCGATCCGGCGCAGCTGCGACGCCGCCGGCGCTGGCTCTGGATCGCCACCGGCTTGATCGCGCTGTTGCTGCTCTTCCCCTACTACATAGGCTGGTTCCTGTAAGGAGTTCCCGATGCGCAAGATCCTCCTTGGTTTGATCCTCACAGCATGGATGGGGTTGGTCTCCGCAGCGCCCCCCAAGCAAGTCGTCGCCCTGCACGTGGAAAACATGACCTGCCCGGCGTGCAGCATCACCATCGATAAGGCCTTGGACAAAGTGCCGGGTGTGACGGCGCGCCGTGTCGACACTCAGGCGGCCACCGTGATCGTGACCTTCGATGCCGAGCGCACCAATACGGCGGCCATCGCCAAGGCCATCACCGATGCCGGGTTTCCTGCCACCGCCAAGGCGAGCGCGAACGGTGGCTGAGGTGCAACTGCAAAGCACGCTGACGTGCCCCGCGTGCGGGCATCAGGCAACCGAGACCATGCCGACAACCGCGTGCCAATTCTTCTACGAGTGCCCGGGGTGCCATACCTTGCTGCGCCCCAAGGCGGGTGATTGC
The DNA here is from genome assembly GCF_003382365.1 of Lysobacter silvisoli. Classification (NCBI taxonomy): domain Bacteria; kingdom Pseudomonadati; phylum Pseudomonadota; class Gammaproteobacteria; order Lysobacterales; family Lysobacteraceae; genus Lysobacter; species Lysobacter silvisoli. The sequence continues at coordinate 1,191,156 of NZ_QTSU01000001.1, forward strand.
TGCGTGTTTTGCTCCTACGGCACGGTGCCGTGTCCGCCCATCCAGCAAAGCAGCCCCTGCTGCAGCAACGTGGGTTGATTCACCCTACGCGGCCAAGGCCAGAGGTAGTTCGATTTCGTAGGGTTCCGGGATCGCTTCCACGTCGATGAGATAGTCGCCGAAGCGTTTGACGTGGCTGGTCACATAAGGACTGAGCGTAGCCACGTCTTCCGGGGTGATCTTCCAGCCCGCACGCATGAGCGATTTGATGATGCGGGTCTGCTCGACCACGTTGTGGAAGATGACGGCGTTGGACACCAGGTCGTTGTACTTGACCGCCTTCTCCTGTTCGAGCGGATCGTTGTCGGCGATGATGCCTTCCCCGCCGAAGAAGAAATGCTTGGCAAACCCGTTGTAGGCCTCGACCTTGTTGGTGGAGGCCGTGATCTGTTCGCGCAGCTCGCGGTTGGAGATGTACTGCAGCAGGAACAACGTGCGTACGGCCGCGCCCAGTTCGCGGAATGCCTGGTACAGGCGGTTCTTGCGGCTGTAGTTGCCCAGCTTGCGCAGCAGCGTCGAGGCGGCGATCTTGCCGGACTTGATCGACAACACCACCTGCATCAAATCCTTCCAGTGGGTCTCGATCAGGTCCCAATCGACCGTGTCGCGGAACAGCGGGTCGATGTGCTCGTAGCGAATGTCTGCGTCGGGCCGATAGAACTTGTAGTCCCGCCAGTTGCGAATACGCGGCATCAACTGGATACCCAGCAGGTGTGACAACCCGAACACCGGCAGCGACTGGCCCTGGGTGTCGGAATGCACGGTGTCAGGCTGGATGTCGGAGGTGTTCTTCAGCAGTCCGTCGATGATGTACACCGCTTCCCACACACCGCACGGGATGAAGTGACTGAAGAGCGCCACGTAGGTGTCGGAGACGTGATGGTAGGCGATGCCACCGTAACCGCCGTAGCGAATGTGATACGAGGCCAGCAGGTTCTGATCGTAGAGGTCGTACTTGGTGCCGTCGGCGGCGGCGCTCTTGCCATCGCCCCAGAATTTGGGGAGCTGCAGGCCGGCATAGCTGTTGATGATGTCGCGGCAGGCCGCGGCCAGCTTGTTCGCGTCCACATGCCGGCGGTTGACGAACGACAGCATGTGCGCGGAGACCGCACCGCGTAGGTGTCGCGCCGCCTGCGCCGGCCCGAGGTTGCAGCCGTAGGTGAACGTGGTGAGCACGTAGCGCTCAAGGGGCTGCTCGATCTTGGTGTCGGAGCCGGACAAGGGGCCGAAGTGCCGCGTCCAGCCGGTCCAGTGGGCGACATCGCACAGGATCTCGATGACGCTGCGCTCGCGCAGGCGGTCGAGGATGGCCGTTTCCAGGGCACGGGCGTGGCTGCTCATCTCCTTGGCCTTGCTCCGCTTCAGCACCGGCAGCCCGTCCTCGCCGATGATCACCTGGCCGTTGTCCAGATAGCCTTGGTCGGTCAGCTCGGCGACCTGCAGCAGGCGCGATTGCAGCGCGTTGACGAACTCCACGGGCGTGGAAGGCAGATTCAACTGCCGGCAGTAGTCCGCCACCAGCGGTTCGCATTCGTCCCACGGCAGCAACTGGTGCCGGTAATCGGCATAGGTCTCCGAGCCGCGTACCGCCACGTCCCCGGATTTGAGTTCGTTCGCCAGCGACGAGAACACGCAAACCTCGAACAGGCGACGATGCACACGCTCCTCGCCGGCTTCGGTCCGGTGCACGATGGTCTTGCGCCACGGCTGGGAAGTGAACGCCAGATCGACCGGCTCGTCCAGCCAATCGCCGCGGGCACGTTCCTGGCGCAGGATCAGTTCGATGGCGTTGATCAGCGAGCGGTCTTCGGTCGTGGATTCCAGATCCAGGTGCCGCACCATCCGCAGGATCGTGGCCCGGTGGCTCTTGTAGAACGGCCACAACAGCGGCAGATGGTTGTCGCCGGCATGGGCGGCGATCGCCTCGCAGTCGGCCTGCAGTGCTTGTGCGCCGCCGCGCCGGGCGACCAGCTGGCGGATTTCGCGGCCGGCCTCGGTGTCGCTGGGATGGTGGTCGAGCACGCGGACCACATCCGACATGGTGGCCACCAACGCCTCGGTCTTCTCGCGATACCGCGCCCGCAACCGCTCCAGTTCCTCCCGGCCGCGGTTGTGGATGTTGCCCAAGCGCTTGATGAACATCTCCGCGAGGTCGTCGCGGGTCTGCACCCGGGCGCGGTGGATCAGGCACAGCAACACCGCGTGACGCTTGGCCGGCCGGAAATCCCGCAGTTCGGCGGCATCCAGGGCGCGGGCTTCGGCTGCGAAGTGCTTGCGCTTGAGTTCGGGCACCTCCACCAGGTGCTGCTCGCTACCGACCAGGTTGTCCAACGCCGCAATGTGATCGAGCAGTTCCTGGAAGTGTTGCAGGGAGGCACGCTTCGGCAGCCGCTTGATCGCCTGCAGCGGGCTCTTCTGGCGAGGATCGCTGACCACCAACAAGTCATCCAGACGCTGCTTCTCGTCGGCCGTCAACCGTCCCGCAATCAGCGCAAAGTAACGGCCATTGACGAGCGTGCGGATGCGCCGGGCCATGCGATCCAACGCGGAGAACGCCGGCAACTCGATGCGGTCGCGCACCAGTTGTTCGATCGCGACATTGATGAGGTCTGCCGGATTGTCCATGACGGCGGCCGCGTCGTTCATGGCGCGGGCAGCCACGCCGAGGCCGCCGTCGGCATAGGCGCGCACCTGCAGGTAGGCACGGATGCGCTGGTAGTAGCGATACCGCTTGTTGGGTGCGACCGGCGCCGGTTTCACCTGCACCCTGTACTTCAGTTCGCCGCGGATGTGACGCACCACCGCCGCGGGCACTTCCTCCAGGGCCGGAAAATAGCCCAGTCGCTGGAACGCCTTCAGCAGGACGGCCAGGGTCAGGCGGTGCGCGGGCTGCCGTGCCTGTTCGGCGACGAAAGTCAGTTCGGCTTCGGTGGGGGTGTAGGCGGCGACCAGTTCGCGGACGACGGGATTGCGCTTGAACTGGGGATACGCGGTCCGTTCGATCGACGCCATTGAAGCCTCATTCGGTCAGGGTGCGGGTAACGCCGGCGGCGGCAAGCTCGCCTCGATGCGCTGGCGCGCAAACGGGTCGCTGCCGTCGAGGTAGCGCATGGCCGAGTGCACGTCGCGCCAGCCGACGTATTCCATCAACGCCTTCACGTCCCAGCCGTTGGCATTGGCCCAGCCGGCGAAGCCGCGGCGCAGGGAGTGGCTGCTGTAATCCGCCGCATCCGGGAGCCCCGCCGCGGTGAGCAAGCGGCGCAGCAGTGGAATCAGGCTGTTGGGATGCAGCGGCGTTTCGCTGACGCGCCCCCAGCGGTCGATGCCGCGGAACACCGGCCCCTGCGTGAGCTCGGCCGCAGCCGTCCATTCGGCGGTTGCCATCACTGGGCACAACCGCGACAGCGCCGGCACCTTGTAGGTGGTACCCAATGCCTGGCGGTCACCCTTGCTGCGCGGCAGGAAGCAGGTCATGCCTTCGCCCGGGACCAGGCGCAGGTGTTCGACTTGTACGCGGATCAACTCATCGCCACGGAAGCCGCGCCAGAAGCCCAGCAGGATCAGCGATCGGTCCCGGCGATGGCGCAGTTCGTCCGCATAATCGCCGCGGTCTCGCGCCGCCGTGATCGCGCCCGCAAGCCAGTCGTCCACCTGGGCTAGCCGGGTCAGTTGCAGTGGCTCAGCCTGGGTCTCGACCGAAGGGTGCACGGTCTGGATGCCCTTGAGCACTTTGCGCACCAGTGGCGCCCGGGTTGGATCGACGAACCCGTGCTCGCGGTGCCAGTGCGCGAGAGCGGCCAGCCGCTGTCGCAACGTGTTGTTGGCCAACTGTGCGGCATGATCAGCCAGGTAGCGGGCCACGCTGTCCGGCGTGGCCGGCAGGTGGCCGCCCCATTCGACCTCGAAGTGCCGCAGCGCCGAGGCGTAGCTGCGCTGCGTGTTCTCGCGCTCGGCGGCCTCCAGGTACCGTTCCAATGTCATGGGCGGCACACCGGATCGGTGCACGAAGTCGAATCGTTGCCCGGGTGCCGCAGCGCCCCCAGGATGGTGCAGGTGCCGCGCTCGCCGCCCGCGCACTGGGCGATCACGCCCTCCAACTCGCTGGCCATTCGGGTCAGCGCCTCGATCCGCTGATGGATGTCGGCCAGGTGCGCCCGGGCCAGCACATCGACGTTGCCGCACGACAGCTTCGGATCGTCGTTCAAGCGCAACAGGCTGCGGATCTCCTCCAGACTGAAACCCAGCTCGCGCCCACGGGTGATGAAGCGCAGCCGTTCGACGTCGCCCGGCGTGTAGGCGCGGTAGCCGCTCCCCGTTCGCGTCGGTGGTGGCATCAGTCCGACCCGTTCGTAGTAGCGGATGGTTTCCAGGTGGCAGCCGCTGGCGACGGCAGCTTCACTGATTTTCATTCGCATTCTGCTTGACTCTGTAGTGGCTACGGACTTTACGCTGAGCCTGTGCCCGCTGCCACCCCGGCCGCGGCCTGCTGCGTTCGTGCCCATGCCCCTGCCGATTACCCTGATTCGATCCAGTCTCTTCGCCCTTCTGCTCGGGTGGGCCGCGCTGCTGCCGGTCCGCGCCGAATCGCCGGCAGCCAACCCACGCCAGACCTGGCAGATGCTCGACTACATCGCGGTGGACTATGCCGGCGCCGTCCAGGGCGGCCGTGTCGTTGCCCCCAGCGAATACGCCGAGATGCAGGAGTTCGCCGGTGCGGTCCGCACGCAACTGGCGAGCTTGCCTGCGACCCCGAAACAGCCGGCGCTGCTGGCGCAGGCCGACCGGCTGGCGGTGGCGGTGGCCACCAAGGCCGAACCTGCGCAAGTCGCGGCGCTCGCCCGCGGGCTGGCCGACGACCTGCTGGCCGACTACCCCATCGGGGCGGTGCCGACCTCTCCGCCGGAACCGACACGAGCCACGGCGCTCTACGCCCAGCAATGCGCGGCCTGTCACGGCCCAAGTGGACGCGGCGACGGTCCGGCCGCCGCCGGGCTGGATCCGCCGCCGATCGCTTTCACCGATGCCGACCGCGCCGCCCAGCGCACGCCGCTGGCGCTGTACGAGGTGATCTCGCAGGGCGTGCCGGGCACCGGCATGGCCAGCTTCGCTGGATTGCCCGACGCTGACCGCTGGGCGCTGGCGTTCTATGTGGGCAGCCTGGCGTACTCGCCGCAGGCCCGTGCCGACGGTGAGGCGCTATGGCGCAAGAATGCCGACGCGCATGGCCGCATCCCCACGCTGGAAGCGCTGACCCGCACCCGCGAAGCCGACCTTGCGACGAGTCTGCCCGCGACACAGGCCAACGCCATCGTTGCCTACCTGCGTTCCCGGCCGCAGGCCGTCAACGAACCGGTGGCCGGCGCCGGTCCGCTGGCATTGGCCCGGCAGCGACTGGCCGACAGCCAGCATGCCTACGCCGCCGGCGATATCGCACAAGCCACGACGTTGGCGTTGTCGGCCTACCTCGATGGCGTGGAGCCGATCGAGCCGACATTGGCCGCGCGCAACACGGCACTGCTGCGCGACATCGAAACCGCCATGGCCCGCTATCGCACCCAATTAGGGCGCCGAACGGCCCCAGCGGACATCGCCGCGCAGGCGACAAAGATCAATGCACTGTTCGATCGCGCCGAGGCGGTACTGCAGGATTCGCACACGGACACGACCACTGCCTTTCTCGGCAGCTTCACCATTCTTGTGCGCGAGGGGCTGGAAGCACTGCTGATCGTGATCGGCATGATCGCGTTCCTGCGCAAAGCCGAGCGCCGCGAAGTGCTGCCCTATGTGCATGCCGGTTGGGCCGGCGCCTTGCTGGCCGGCGCGGTGACATGGGCGGCGGCGACCTACCTGGTGGACATCAGCGGCGCCAACCGCGAAGTGACCGAAGGCGTGTCGGCGTTGTTCGCCGCCGCCGTGCTCCTGAGCGTGGGCATCTGGATGCACCAGAAGAGCCTGGCTGGCCGCTGGCAGCACTACCTGCACGCGAAGCTGTCGGCGGCGTTATCGCGGCGCTCGGCGGTCTTCCTGTTCGTGCTCGCGTTCGTGGCGGTGTACCGCGAGGTGTTCGAGACGATCCTGTTCTACATCGCGATGTGGAGCGAACAGGCCTCCGCCGCCATCCTCGCGGGTCTGGTGGCGGGCAGCGTGGTCCTGGCCGCCGTGGCGTTCTGGATGTTGCGCGTGAGCAAGCGCCTGCCGATCGGCCGGTTCTTCTCGATCAGTTCGATCCTGATCGCGGTACTGGCGGTCATCCTCGTCGGCAAGGGCATCGCCGCCCTGCAAGAGGCCGGTTGGGTATCCCAGGCCTTGGTGCAGGCGCCGCGCATCGAATGGCTGGGCATGTATCCGTCCTGGCAATCGTTGCTGGCACAGGTGGTCGTGGCCATCGCCGCGGTGGTCGGATTCATCGTCAACACCCGGTCCGCACCGGTACCGGCACATAGCCCCAAGACCCAAGCAAGAGGGATAGATCAATGAGTGACTGCGGCTGCCACCACGAAGCCAAGAATTCCCGCGAACGTCGGGTGCTATGGATCGCTCTGGGACTCAACGCCGCGATGGCGGTCATTGGCGGCATCGCCGGCTGGATCGCGCAATCCACCGGCTTGCTCGCCGATGCGCTGGACATGCTGTCCGATGCCACCGCCTACACGATCGGCTTGATCGCGATCGGGCGAACGGCCCGCTTCAAGGCCAATGCGGCCTGGCTCAGCGGCAGCATCTTGCTGGTGTTGGGCATCGGCGTGCTGGTCGAGGTCGGTCGACGGGTCATGTACGGCGCCGAGCCGCTCAGTAGCTGGATGATCGGCACCGCACTGTTGTCGCTGGCGGTCAACGTGAGTGTGCTGCGCATGTTGGCGCCACTGAAATCCGGCGAGGTGCATCTGCGGGCGACCTGGCTCTTCACCCGCGCCGACGTGGTGGCCAACCTCGGCGTGATCCTGGCCGGTGTGCTGGTGCTGTGGCTGGATTCCCCGTATCCGGATTTCGTTATCGGCGCACTGATCGGCTTGTATGTGATCAAGGAAGCCGTCGAGATCCTGGGTGATGCGCGCCGCGCCCAACGTGAGGCCAAGGCGTGAGGCGCTGGCGGACGTTACGTCGCCGCTTCGCGGCAACGCTGATCGCAATCTGCAGTGCCCTGGGTATACAGGCCCAGGCCGCACAACGTTTGACCTTGGATGACGCCATTGCTCGCGTGGCGCAGATGCACCCGGAGATTCGTTGGGTGGAGGCTCGCACGGTGGTGTTGGCCGCCGAGCGCGAGCGGGCCGAGCAACGCCCGCCCTGGATCGCCGGCGCCGAGGTCGAGAACGCGTTCGGCACAGGTCATGCCCGTGGTTTGGACAGCGCGGAGTTGACCCTGACGCTGGCCTCGGTCCTGGAGCGCGGCGGCAAACTGGACGCCCGGCGCACCCTGGCGCAAAGCCGCATTGATGCGATGGCCGTGCAGCGGGAATCCCGCCGGCTGGATCTGCTGGCCGAGACCGCGCGGCGTTACTTGGCGGTCGTGGCCGCGGAGCGTAGCCGGACGCTGGCGGAGGCCGACATGGCGCAACGTCAGCGCACCGTGGCAGCGGCGCGGCGGCGACTTCAGGCCGGCGCCTCGCCGGAATCGGTGCTTCTCACGGCACAGGCGGCACTGGCCCGAGCCGAACTCGCACGCGACCGGGCCGAGCAACAGAGAACGGCCGCCCGCCAGCACCTGGCCGCACTCTGGGGCGAACGCGCCCCCACCTTCGACTCGGTCGCCGGCGAGCCGCTGGCCTTGCCGACCATCTCACCGTTGCAAACGCTGGCAGCCGAGCTGGAACGCACCCCCGAACTCGCCCAGTTCGCCGGCGAGCGCCGCATTGCCGAAGCGCGCCTGCAGCTGGCGCGCACGGCGGCGACGCCGGACCTGGAATGGCAAGTCGGTATCCGACGGCTGCAGGAAAGCGACGACACCGCCCTCGTGGCGGGGGTGTCGATGCCGCTTGGTAGCCGCGCCCGCGCGCAACCGGAAATCCGCGCCGCCGACGCCGAACGGGAAGCTTTGTCGATCGAGCGGGAGGCCAAGGGCCTGTCGCTGTACTCGACGCTGGTCGAGGCGCACGGTCGTTACACCGCAGCGCAGGTCGAAGTAGCGCGCTTGCAGCAGGACGTGCTGCCCAAGCTCGCTCGCGCCGAACAGGCCGCCGAGCGCGCCTACCGCGCAGGCGCCATCAGCTACCTGGAATGGGCGCAACTGCAATCCGAGCGGACCGCGGTCCGTCAGCAACAACTCGATGTCGCGCTCGATGCGCAGCGCGCCCTGATCGAAATCCAGCGCCTGACCGGTCAGGCGCTCGTGACCGCGCCGACAGCCGCTTCGTCTGGAGATATCGCCCCATGATCCATCCGCGTTGGCCCGCCTTGGGCCTGGTCGTGTTGTTGGCCGCCTGCAGCGCCTCGGCGCCCGAGCCCGAGACCGCCGAAGCCCAGGAAGTGGGCGAGCACGAAGAAGCGCCGCAGCACACCACGATTCCGGCCAAGACCGCGCACGCCGCCGGCATTCGCATCGCCGCCGCCGGTCCCGGCATCATCGCCGACGAGCACGAAGTACAAGGCTTGCTGACTCCCGTCGAAGGACGCGTTGCGCAGGTGACCGCACGGTTCCCGGGACCGGTGCGTTCGGTGCGCGCCGGCGTTGGCGACCGCGTGCGCGCCGGCCAGGTGCTGGCGAGCGTCGAGAGCAACCTGAGCCTGACGACGTATTCGATCACCGCGCCGATCAATGGCGTGGTCATGGCCCGCACAGCCGCGGTGGGCATGTCCGCGGTTGAAGGCGCGCCGCTGTTCGAGATCGCCGATCTGTCCACGCTGTGGGTGGACCTGCACATCTTCGGTGCCGACGCCCAGCACATCAGTGCCGGAGTACCGGTGACCGTGACGCGCCTGAGTGATGGCGTGTCCGCGAATACCACGCTGGAGCGCGTGCTGCCGGGGACGGCGACCGCAAGCCAGAGCACGGTCGCCCGGGCCACCGTGGTCAATGTCGATGGTTTGTGGCGCCCAGGCTCGGCGGTGAAAGCTCGTGTCACCGTGGATCGTCAGCCAGTGACGCTGGTGGTGCCGATCACCGCCTTGCAGACCGCCGAAGACCGGGATGTCGTTTACGTGCAGCAAGGCGACACGTATCGCACCCGGCCGGTGACGCTGGGTCGGCGCGATGCCGAGCGCGTGGAAGTACTGGAGGGCCTCAAGGCCGGTGAGCACGTGGTCGTGGCGCAAAGCTTCCTGGTCAAGGCGGACATCGAAAAGTCCACCGTCGAAGAAGAGGAGTGAGCGCGGCCATGCTGGAACGCCTCATTCGTTTCGCCATTCGCCACCGCTGGCTGATGCTGGTGCTTACCGCCGCGCTGATCGCGCTGGGCGTGTGGAGCTACCGGCACCTGCCGATCGACGCCACGCCCGATATCACCAACGTCCAAGTCCAGATCAACACGCAGGCACCGGGCTACTCACCGCTGGAGGCCGAACAGCGCGTGACCTACACGATCGAAACGGCGATGGCCGGGTTGCCGAAGCTGGACTACACCCGCTCGCTGTCGCGCTATGGCCTCTCGCAGGTCACCGTCGTGTTCCAGGATGGCACCGATCTGTATTTCGCCCGCCAACAGGTCGCCGAACGCCTGCAGCAGATTGCCTCGCAGTTGCCCGGGGACCTGGACCCGGAACTCGGTCCCATCGCGACCGGCCTGGGCGAGATCTTCATGTACACCGTGGAGGCCGAGCCCGATGCCCGCAAACCCGACGGCACGCCGTACACGGCCACCGACCTGCGCACCCTGCAGGATTGGGTGATCCGGCCGCAGTTGCGCAACACGCCAGGCGTGACTGAGGTCAATACCATCGGCGGCTTCGAGCGGCAGATCCACATCACTCCGGATCCCGCGCAGCTCGTGGCCTTGGGCTTCACGCTGGATGATGTGGTTCAGGCCGTGGACCGCAATAACCAGAACATCGGCGCCGGCTACATCGAACGCAACGGCCAGCAGTTCCTCGTGCGCGTGCCCGGCCAACTCGCGGACCTCAAGGCGATTGGCAACATCGTGCTGGATCGGCGCGACGGCGTGCCCATCCGGGTGCGCGATGTCGCGACCGTGGCCGAAGGCAAGGATCTGCGCACCGGCGCGGCCACCCAGAACGGTCACGAGGTGGTGGTCGGTACCGCTTTCATGCTGTTCGGCGCCAACAGCCGCGAGGTGTCCCGCGCCGCGGCTGCGAAACTGGAGGCCGCCAACGCCAGCCTGCCGGCGGGGGTGCACGCCAAGCCGGTCTACGATCGCACCACGCTGGTCGACCGCACCATCGGCACGGTCGCCAAGAACCTGATCGAAGGCGCATTGCTGGTGATGCTGGTGCTGTTCCTGCTGCTGGGGAACGTCCGCGCATCGTTGATCACGGCGGCGGTGATTCCGCTGGCCATGCTGTTCACCATCATCGGCATGGTCCGTGGCGGCGTCTCAGGCAATCTGATGAGCCTGGGCGCGCTCGACTTCGGCCTGATCGTCGACGGTGCGGTGATCATCATCGAGAACTGCCTGCGCCGCTTCGGCGAGGCGCAGCATGCGCTCGGCCGCGAACTCAACGACGAGGAACGCTTCGACGTGACGGCCTCGGCCACGACCGAAGTGATCCGGCCCAGCTTGTTCGGCCTGGGCATCATCGCCGCGGTGTACCTGCCGATCTTCGCGCTGTCGGGCGTGGAGGGCAAAATGTTCCACCCGATGGCCATCACCGTCGTGCTGGCGCTGACGGGCGCGATGATACTGTCGCTGACCTTCGTGCCGGCGGCGATCGCGACCTTCCTGCGCGGACGCGTGGCTGAGCACGACAACCGATTGATGCGCTGGTCGCGCGCCCGCTATACGCCACTGCTGGAGTGGGCATTGCGCCAGCGCGTGGCGGTTCTGGTTGGCGCTGCGGTACTGGTGCTCGGCAGCGGCTTGCTGGCGACGCGCCTGGGCTCGGAGTTCGTGCCGAGCCTGGATGAAGGCGACATCACCCTGCAGCCGCTGCGCATTCCGGGCACAGGCCTGGAGCAGTCGGTGGCCATGCAGAAGACGCTGGAGCTGCGGATGCGGCAGTTCCCCGAGGTGGCCAACGTGTTCTCCAAGATCGGCACGGCCGAGGTGGCCACCGACCCGATGCCACCGTCGATGGCCGATACCTTCCTGATGCTCAAGCCGCGCGAGCAATGGCCTGATCCGCGCAAGCCCAAGACGGAGCTGATCGAGGAGCTGGAAGCCGCGGCCCGCGAGATTCCCGGCAGCAACTACGAGTTCACCCAGCCCATCCAGATGCGCACCAACGAGCTGATCTCTGGCGTGCGTGCGGACGTGGCGGTGAAGGTGTACGGCGATGATCTGGAGCGCCTGACGCGGGTGGCCACGCGCATCGAACGGGTCATGCGTCAGGTGCCCGGTGCCGAGGACGTAAAGGCCGAACAGGTCACCGGCCTGCCGCTGCTCACCGTCACGCCCGATCCGGCTGCGCTGGCGCGCTACGGTCTGAACCCGGGAGACGTGCAAAACACCGTCGCCACGGCTGTCGGCGGCACCGTTGCCGGACAGCTGTTCGAGGGCGATCGCCGCTTCGACCTGGTGGTGCGTCTGCCCGAATCACTGCGGCAGGACCCGGCAGTGCTGGCCGATCTGCCGATCCCGTTACCGGCCACCATTGATGCCGACGCCGACGAATCCAGCCGCGTCGCGACCTGGCGCAGCGGCGCGCCGCGCACGGTGCCCTTACGCGAGGTCGCCCGGATCGAGGTGCAGCGCGGTCCGAACCAAGTCAACCGCGAGAACGGCAAGCGTCGCGTGGTGATCACCGCCAACGTGCGCGAGCGCGACCTGGGCGGCTTCGTCGGAGAACTGCGCACGCGCATCGGGCGCGATGTGAAGCTGCCCGAGGGCTACTGGGTCGACTACGGCGGCACCTTCGAGCAGTTGATCTCGGCCAGCCAGCGGCTGGCGGTGGTAGTGCCGGTGACGTTGGCCATCATCTTCGCGCTGCTGTTCATGGCCTTTGGCTCAGCCAAGGACGCGGCGATCGTGTTCAGCGGCGTGCCGCTGGCGCTGACCGGCGGCGTGATCGCCTTGGCGCTGCGCGGCATTCCGCTGTCGATTTCCGCCGGCGTCGGCTTCATCGCCTTGTCTGGCGTGGCGGTGCTTAATGGCCTGGTGATGATCGCCTTCATCCGTCGCCTGCGCGAGCAAGGCGATCCGCTGGAGAATGCGGTCCGCGATGGCGCGCTGGGCCGGTTGCGGCCGGTGCTGATGACCGCGCTGGTGGCTTCGCTCGGTTTCCTGCCGATGGCCTTCAACGTCGGCGCCGGTTCGGAAGTGCAACGTCCACTGGCGACGGTGGTCATCGGTGGCATCCTGTCCTCGACCGCGTTAACCCTGCTGGTGCTGCCGGTGCTGTATCGCTGGGTGCACCGGGATCGCACTGAGTCGGCGCAGGTCTGAAGCCCGCGAGGGAAAGCAGATGCACGAAGTCGATATCGAAACCGTGCGCATGGCGATGTTCGTCCACTCCGGCGTGAAGGCGGTGGACTCGCTGCGCCTGTATCGGTCTGTGGCTGGCACGGGCCTGGCCGCCACCCTCACGGTGGCGGCCCCCGATGTCGACCAGACCAACGTCCGCGACACGATCGCCACCGTCCTGCGCGAGCGGTTCGGTATCGACGAGGTGGACTTGCAGTTCCAGGACCCCGGGCCGATTCCGCACACGATCGATATTTCGCGCGGACTGATCGAAAAGAAGTAGAGCCGTAGGTGAGATGGCGGCCTATTTCATCGGCGCGATGCGGGTGATGGTGCTGTCCATGCCCTTGGACTCGAACTCGAATTCCACCTTCTGACCGGGCTTCACCGACGCCACCTGTTCCGGCGATGCCTTGAACGCCATGGTCATCGCCGGCCATTTCAAGGCCTCGACCGGGCCGTGGGCGATGGTGATCTTGCCCGTGCCGGCATCCACCGACTCGACGGTGCCGGTGGCCATCGCCATCGTGGCCGCCTGCGCGTCGCCGGCCATTTGCTTGTGCTCGGCTTCGGACATCTGCATGTCGGCGGCCGTTGTTGCGCCGGCGGACGGTGCGTCATTCGGCATCGGCTGCTGAGTTGCCTCGGGCATGGGTTGTTCCTCGGTGCTGCCCGGTTGTTGCGAACAGGCGGCCAGCAGGACGGTGGAAAACACAATGGCTTGAAGTTTCATGTGGAGCTCCTTTGGTTGGTTGAGCGGGATTTGAACAACACGCAGTGGCGGCGTTTTCGGCCGCCACGAAACGACAACGCGATCTCATCTGGGCGTGGTATCGACCGGTGCAGGGAACACCTGGTCGTACCGGCGCACCTTGCCCTGGACGAGCGAGGCAGCCATGCAGCGCCCAGACACGTCCGTGCCAATCCGTGCCGTACCGACACGATAGTCGCGGAATGTAGGCGCGAACTTCGGGTTGCCTACTTGCTGACGGCGCACCAGTTGGACTTCCTGCCCGGCCGCCAGGGACGAAGCGCGTGGATCCAGGCAGACCTGCAGGTCACCATCCGACACGGATGCAACCGTGCCGAGGCGATTGGCCGGATACAACGAGGCACAGGCACTCAGCAAACCAACGCCGAGAGTAAGGAAAGCAATGAAGAGAAAACGTTTCATGATGGATCTCCAATTCGAGGGGTGAGCGGAACGGACGCGGCGCTCATGTTGCGGTGCCCGCTTTGGCGGCGGGCGAAATGGGACGAGGCAGGAATCGACCGCGCAGCAGCAGGAACGCGGCCGGAATCACCAGCATCGACAGCAAGGGCGCGGTGACCATGCCGCCGAGCATCGGCGCGGCGATGCGCTGCATGACTTCCGAACCGGCGCCACTGCCGACGAACAGCGGGAACAGGCCGGCCAGGATCACGGCCACGGTCATGGCCTTGGGCCGCACGCGCAGCACGGCGCCTTCGCGGATGGCCGCTTCCAGCGTGGCGAGGGTGGCCGGCTCACCGGCGGCGATGCGCCGCTCCCAGGCCTGGCGCAGGTACAGCAGCATGATCACGCCGAACTCGGCGGCGACGCCGCCCAGCGCGATGAAACCAATCATCGTCGCGATCGACACCGCGTGCCCGAGCAACCAGATCAACCATAGCCCACCGACCAGCGCCAAGGGCAGACTGAGCAGGATGATCGCGACCTCGCCGAAGCGGCGGAACACGAGCCAGATCACCAGGAAAATGATCGCGAGCGCTGCCGGCACCACCCACTGCAAGCGCGCCAATGCGCGCTGCAGATACTCGTACCGGCCCGACCACGCGATGCCGTAACCCGGCGGCAGCTTCATTTGTGCGGCGACGGCGCGTTGCAGGTCGGCGACCACCGAGCCCAGATCGCGGCCGGCAACATCGACATAGACGTAGCCGACCAGGCGGCCATTGTCGCTCTTGAGCATCGGTGGCCCCGGGCTGAGCGACACGTCAGCCACCTGGCCCAGGGTGAGCTGCACGCCACCGGGCGCAACCAGCGGCAACTGCATCAGCGCGGTCAGCGAATCGCGCTGCTCGCGTGGGTAACGCAGCACGATCGGATAGCGCTCGCGGCCTTCGATGGTCTCGCCGATCGGATCGCCGCCCACGACGGTGGCGATGAGCTGCTGCAGGTCGGCCTGGCTCAAGCCATAGCGCGCCGCAACCTCCGGCCGGATGCGCACGTCGACATAGCGCCCACCGGTAACACGTTCGGCCAAGGCCGAACTCACGCCCGGCACGGTCCTGGCCACGCGCTCGACCTCGCTGCTGAGCCGCTCGATCACGCCGATGTCCGGCCCCGACACCTTGACGCCAATCGGACTCTTGATGCCGGTGGCGAGCATGTCGATACGGTTGCGAATCGGCGGTACCCACAGGTTCGTCAGACCGGGCACCTTCACTGCGGCGTCGAGTTCGGCACGCAGCTTTTCAGGCGTCATGCCCGGCCGCCACTGGTCGCGCGGCTTGAACGTCACCGTGGTCTCGAACATCTCGATCGGGGCCGGATCGGTGGCGGTGTCGGCGCGACCGGCCTTGCCGAACACGTGCGCGACCTCGGGCACGGTCTTGATCATGCGGTCGGACAGTTGCAGTAATTGCCGCGCCTTATCCGCCGACAAACCGGGCAGCGCGGTGGGCATGTACAGCAGCGTGCCTTCCTCCAACGGTGGCATGAACTCGCTGCCGATACGGCTGTACGGAATCAGAGTCAGTACCAGCAGGAGGCCGCTCAAGCCCAGGGTCAGTCGCGGATGCCGCAGCACCCAATCCAGTACCGGCCGGTAGCCGGCGATCAGCACCCGGTTGATCGGGTTTTCCTGCTCGGGGCGGATGCGGCCGCGGATCAGGTAGCCCATCAGTACCGGAATCAGCGTCACCGACAGGCCGGCCGCGGCCGCCATCGCATAGGTCTTGGTGTACGCCAGCGGTGAGAACAGCCGGCCTTCCTGCGCTTGCAGCGCGAACACCGGCACGAACGACAGCGTGATCACCAGCAGGCTGGCGAACAGCGCCGGGCCGACTTCGGTCGCGGCCTGCGCCATCAGCTGCCAGCGTGCTTCGCCTTCGGGCTCACTGCCGTGTTCCTCGCGCCAATGCTCCAGATGCTTGTGCGCGTTCTCGATCATCACCACCGCCGCATCGACCATGGCGCCGATCGCAATGGCGATACCGCCCAGCGACAGCAGGTTGGCGGTGATGCCCTGGTAACGCATCACGATGAACGCGGCCAGCACGCCCAGCGGCAGCGTGATCACCGCCACCAGCGCCGAACGCAGGTGCCAGAGGAACAGCGCGCACACCAGCGCCACCACCAGGAACTCCTCGCCGAGCTTGTGGGTGAGGTTGCGCACCGCCTCATGGATCAGTTCGGAGCGGTCGTAGACCGGCACGATCTCCACGCCCTTGGGCAGGCTGGTCTGCAACGTCTTCAATCGCGCCTTGACGTTCTCGATCGCGGTCAGCGCGTCCTTGCCCGTGCGCAGCACGATCACACCGCCGGCGACTTCGCCTTCGCCGTCCAGTTCGGCGATGCCACGGCGGAAAGTCGGGCCGCGAGTGATCGTAGCGACCTCGCCCAGCAGCACCGGCACGCCATCCGCGGTGCTGATCGGCACCTGCTCGAAGGCTTCCTGACTGCGCAGGTAGCCTTCGCTGCGCACCATCAACTCGGCTTCGCCTTGTTCGATGACCGAACCGCCGGTAGCGCCGTTGGCCGCATCGACCGCCTCGATCAATTGCGCCACGGTGAGGCCACGGGCGGCCAGCGCCTGCGGGTCGGGGATGATCTGCCAGGCACGCACGGCGCCGCCGACACTCGCGACCTCGGCCACATCGGGAATGGTCTTGAGCTCGTAGCGCAGGAACCAATCCTGCAAGGCGCGCAGTTGGCCCAGATCATGCTGGCCGGTGCGATCGACCAGCGCGTACTGATAGATCCAACCCAAACCGGTGGCGTCCGGGCCCAGCGCGGGGCTCACGCCCTGTGGCAAGCGGTCGCGGACCTGGCTCAGGTATTCGAGCACGCGCGAACGCGCCCAGTACAGATCGGTGGCGTCGTCGAACAGGATGTAGACGAAGGAATCGCCGAAGAACGAGAACCCGCGCACCGCCTTCACGCCCGGCACCGACAGCATCGTCGTCGCCAGCGGATAGGTGACCTGGTCCTCGACGATGCGCGGCGTCTGACCGGGCCACTGGGTGCGGATGATCACCTGGGTGTCGGATAGGTCCGGCAGCGCATCCAGCGGCGTGTGCCGCACGGACCACAGACCGGCGATGGCGAGCAGCACCGCCGCCATCAGCACCAGCACGCGGTTGGCGATGCAGGTCTGGATCAGCCGGGCGATCATGGCTGCGTCTCCGCATCGGCGGACAGCACATCGCGGACAGTGCAATCGGTATCCGCGCCCGGCGCGAATTTCGGCACCAGCTGCATGTCCATGAAGGGCGACTTGCCGGGCTTGTCGAAGTGCTGGTCCGGCTTCATCGGGTCGTACCAGTACTGCACCGGGCATGAGCGCGCGGTGGGAGTAGAGGCAGCTTTCGACGGCACCGGCGCGCTGCCGGTGTTCGGTCCCTCTGCCGGCGGTGCTTTCGCCGGCGACACAGCTTCTGGCGCACTCAAGCGTTCCAGGGCACCCGACAGGCTGGCCTCCGAGTCGATCAGGAACTGACCAGACACGACCACACGTTCGCCGCCTTGCAGCCCGGCAAGGACCTCAGTGCGCCCACCACCACTGCGCCCGGTACGCACGCGCACAGGACGGAAACTGCCGTCGGCGTTTTGCACGATCACCCGGCTGTCGGCACCGGTGGCGATCAGTGCCTCGGTCGGTACCAGCGCCACTGCCGCGCCGGCCTGCGGTTGCAGCGTCACTTCGGCGAACATGCCGGGGGCAAGCACGCCGTCGGGATTGCGCAGCACGATGCGCGCCCGCTGCGTGCGGCTGGCGATATCGACCTGCGGCAACAACGCTTCGACTTCGCCGGGGAAGGTCTGGCCTGGTACGGCGGTGACCGTCGCTTCGACCGGGGTGCCGGGATGCAGGGACATCGCGCTGGCCTGCGGAATCGCCGCTTCCAGCCAGAGCGTGTCGGTTCCGTTGACGCGGAACAGCGGCGTGCCCGGCATCACCGCCTGGCCTTCGCGGGCGAGCACCTCGGTGACGACGCCGTGGCTGGGCGCGCTCAATGTCACGCTGCCATCGCGGGCCATCCCGCTCGGTACGCCGAGCACGCGCAGGCGTTGCTGCGCGGCCGTTTGCAGTTCGCGTGCTGAAGCAGACTGCGCCTGCCGCAGCGCCTGGGCTTCGGCCAGCGCACTGCTCCAGCTCGGCGCCAGCAGCGAGGCGAGTGGCTGGCCTCGCGTGACCTGCGTGTACGGGGCTTTCACCTGCACGCGGCTCACGAGGCCTTCGACGCGGGCGCTCACCACCGATTCCTGGCGCAGATCCCAGGTCAATGTGCCCGGTACGCGCACGGTGGATGTCAGGTGGCTGACTTCGACGTGCGCGGTGCGAATGCCGACGTTCTGCTGCAGGCCGGCGTCGATGCGCACACCGCCGCCAGCGACTTCGTCGGCGTATTTGGGCACCAACTGCATGTCCATGAAAGGCGACTTGCCGGGTTGGTCGAAGTGCTGGTCCGGCACCATCGGGTCGTACCAGTACAGAGCCTTGCGCTCGGCTTGGCTCGCCATCGGCGCGGCAGTCGTCGACATGCCATGACCGGCTCGGCGTTGCGCCCACCAGTAGCCGGTGCCGAGCCCCACGGCCAACAGCGCAACGGCGGTGGCCGCCAATATCAAACGGATCCTCGTGGACGTCACGGTGTGCTCTCCTCGGGCAGCAGGTAAGCCAACGCCGCCCAGGCGCGGCCGAGTTCGCCCAAGTGGCGGGCGTGTTCGATGTGCAGTTCGATTTCATCGCGGCGCGCTTGCAGCCACGGCTGCAAGTCGCCGCCGCCGGCGTAGGCGGTCAGCGCGGTCTTCGCGCGATCGCGGGCCAGCGGGAGGGATTCGGTTTCCTTGCGGGCGACCTGGCGCTGCAGGCCCTGCCACTCGGCCAGGGCGCGGCGGACGGTTTCGGTCTGGACGCGACGCGCGTCCTCGCGCTCGGCCGCCACGGCGTCGAGCTCGGCGCGCTTAGCTGACACGCCCCGGTCCTGCCGATTGCCCGGGAACAGCGGCAAGTCGATGGCAAACTCGACCATCAGCATGTCGCTGCGCGACACGCCGTTCGGCGTCCGGTCGCGTTGCCCGTAGGTCATGCCGAGGCTCCAGTCCGGCCGTTTTTCCGCAATGGCGGCATCGACTTCGGCTTCGGCCAGGGCTTCGCGCGAACGCCACGGCAGCAGCGGTCCTTGGCGGTCAATCGAGGTCAGCAGCGCGGCCGGAGCGACGGGCAGTTCCGTCAACGCGGGCGGTGCGTCCTCGGCTTCCACATCCGCTGGATCCACACCCAGCCACCGCGCCAGTCCGGCACGAGCGGCCTCCAGCGAGGCCTCCGCGGCATCGATCCGATTCTCCAGTTCAAGCGCTGCGGCTTGCGTGGCCAGAGTGTCGGTTACCGTGCCGGTGCCGCCGGCGAGCCGTGCCTTGGCGGTGCGTATAGCGACGGAAGCCGGTTCGCGCAGGGTCTGCAGTGCCACCACTTCGAGTTGGGCCGCCCACAGAGCAATCCAGGCTTCGGCGGCGCCGCGCCGAACCGCCAACCGCTCGGCAACCGAGAGCGCTTCAGCTTGCTCGATGCCGCGATCGGCCACGGCCTGCCGCGCCTGGCGTTTGGCGCGAGCCGGAAATTCCTGCATCACGCCGATCTGCTTCATGGTCATGTCATCGGCGCGGAAGTCGAACGCGTCGGCGCCGGTGACCGGCCAATTCGCCAAGCCCAGCGTCAGTTTGGGGTCGCGCAAGGCGGCAGCGCGGACCGCTTCTTCCTGTGTGGCCGCGATTTGCGACTGGCGCGCCTTGAGGAGAGGAGCGCGCTCGGCCGCCAGGCGCTGTGCGTCATCGAACGAGATGCCGGCCGCGAAGGACCAGGCGGGAGCGAGAATGAAGCCAAGGGCCAGCACCCACGTGGGCCAACGGCAGGCGCTGCACCTGCGGTGCAGCGAGAAAGGAAAGGACATGAGACCTCCGAACACGCAACGACGAGCGCGCCGCCGGGATCGGCAGCGCGGGAATGAGTCGCGTTCGGGGTCTAGATCTGCAGGCTACAGAAGCGTTGTGCCGGCGGAGGATCGGACCGGCAGGTGGGCACGTCTTCGTAGTACTGGGCCTGCACCGGCGGCAGCAACGCCTCGGTCATGGCGAAGTGCAATGGCGGCAGGGCCAGCGCCGGTACCTGTGGTGCTTTGAGATCCGGGCTGGTGACGTGGTCGCGCAGGCAGTGCTGGTCGCATAGGGCTGGTGCCTGCGGATCGGGCATTTCCATGCCTTCGCAGCCCGCCATCACCATCTGCGGCGCTGGCGGCGTTTCGCTGATCGGGCATGCATAAGCGGCGAGCGCGGCCTGCTGGAACAGCAACGCCAGCAGTGCCAGCCACGCAAAGCGGAGGCGGAGCGAACGAGTCCGGAATGCGCGCAGTTTCATCGGCGGGCCTCGCGGCGCAACACGACGCCGTGGCGAGCGGGCGCCACGGACAGGTTACGCGTGAGAGGGGCCAAGGATGGTGACATTGCCGAGTGAGTGTACTGCTGACTGCCGCTTGGAAGCGCGGCGAGTCCGAAAAGTTCCTGGGAATGGCGGTTCCGTACTACCTGACGGGCGCCATTTGCCGTCTGGGCGGTATCAGGCGGGATAAACCACTATTATCCCGTCTGAATTTATAGTTGAATTATACCGATCTCCATAATTTGATTGGTATGTAATTACGTGGTATGTAATACATTACGAAATCGTCTGAGGAGACGGCCATGGCCCGCGGCGGGTTGTACAAGAGCGATGTACAGAAAGCCCGCGACGCGTTGCGCGCACAGGGCAAGCACCCGTCGGTGGACGCGGTGCGGGTGGCGCTGGGCAACACCGGCTCCAAGACCACGATCCACCGCTACCTGAAGGAGCTGGAAGAAGAGGAAGGGCAAGGCCCGGGCGCCAAGGTCGCGGTCAGCGAGGCCCTGCAGGACCTGGTCGGCCGACTGGCCGGGCGCCTGCACGAGGAAGCCGAAGCGATCGTCACCGAGGCCCGGCAGCGATTTGAAGCGCAGCTGCAGGAACGTGGCCAGGCGCTGGAACGCGCCCAGCAGGAAGCAGGCGCGCTGAGCGCCCAGCTCCAGCGCACCGAAACCGCCTTCCACGAAGAACAGACCGCACACGCCGCCATTCGGCAGACCTTGGCCGAGCGAGTGACGGAAGTCGCGCAACTCGGCGAACGCATCGCCGGCCTGACCACGCGCCTGGCCGAGCACGAGGCCCATGCCCAATCGTTGGAGCAGAAGCACCAGCACGCCCGCGAAGCGTTGGAACACTACCGGACCTCGGTGAAGGAGCAGCGCGAACAGGAGCAACGCCGCCACGAGCACCAGGTGCAGGAACTGCAGGTCGCGCTACGGCAGGCCAACGAAACCCTGACCGCCAAGAACCACGAATTGCTGCAGCTCAACCGCGACAACAGCCAGTGGCTGGAGCGACATGGAAGAATGGAACGGGAACTGGCGGACGCCCGCCGGGGCATCGAGGCCCAGCAAAAGGAACTGGACGCGCTGCGGCTTACGGCTGCCGAGCACCAGGCCCTGCAAACGCGCTGGGCGCAAGATACCCAGACCCTGGAGACCGTACGGGCGGAGTTCGCCGCCACTCGCGCCGATCTAACGAAGGAGCGGGAGCGTCGCGAACAGGCCGAGGCCGAGGCGTTGCGCGCCGGCGTACGTTTGACCACGCTGGAGCAGTTGCTGGCGCAGCTGCGGCCCGAACCCGTCGATAATTCAAGCGCCCAAAAAAATCCGGCAACTCGATGATTTCACGGAGGAAATGAAATTCTATGGGGCATTTTTACACGTATCTCGGCTGAACCCCGACATGGAGGCTCCTGAGTGTGTATCAATAAGAGCTACGTAATGGGGCACACGTTTTGTTTCTTTCAAAGATACATATTGATGCGGGCAGGGTCAACGCTGCGGCCGGGGCCGCTTATCCTGCGGTTAGGGAGACGCTATGAAGGACACGCGCTTGTCTGACGTGTTGCACGTGCTGCTGCACCTGGACCAGGTCGAGGAACCGGTGACGTCCGAGGTGCTGGCCCAGAGCATCGGCACCAACCCCGCGGTGTTCCGCCGCACCATGGCGGGCCTGCGCAATGCCGGCTACGTCCAGGCCGGGCGAGGGCAAGGCGGCGGCTGGAAGCTGGCCCGCCCGCTGAGCCAGATTTCGCTGCTGGACGTCTACCAGGCGCTGGGACAGCCGACGCTGTTCGCGATCGGCAACCGCTCGGACCGGCCGGACTGCAAGATCGAACGCAACGTCAACGAAGCGCTCAAGGACACCATGTCGCAGGCGGAAGATTTGTTCCTGCAGCGGTTCGGGGCGATCTCGCTGGATACGCTGGTGCCGAGTCGGGCTGGGCGGTCGAAGCATGAGCGGTGAGGGGGCCGCAGGCGCCAGGCGCTGGATCGGGGTTAATACGCTAAGGGCTTGCTTGGATTGGCCATTCTTCGATTTACATAATATGCATTATGCGAAGTAATAGATCTCTGGAACCCACACCTCCTACGCCGCGCCCTTCGCGCCGTTCGGGCCTGTCTTAGGCCTGCTCATCGGCTTCTCGTAGCCCTCCTGCGCCAATTCTGGATCACTCGCCGCCACCCAGCCCTCAATTCGAGCGACAGCGAACCCAGCCTCCATTGCTCCCGCGCAGTTGCTCCCACCCGTTCTTCAACCGGCGCATCGCCTGGCCGCCGATGCACGCCAAGCCCATGGCGTTGGCGTCCGGCGTGCCGCGTTCTGGCAGGTACACGACCTCGCTGGCGGCGATCGGCCGCCCCAGGCGATGCGGCAAGTCCTGGAACATCTGGCGCTCCAGTTCCTGGCAGATCGTCTTTTGATGCCCCCATTCGTAGCGCTCGCAGCGCAGGTCGGTTTGGGTCAGCGGTGTCGGCTGTTTCGGGGCGGCCATGCGCGGGCGCGGCTTGGGCTCCACGGCGCGGATCTGGGCGGCGGCTGTTGCTGAGACCAGCAGCAGGCAGACGAGCATCCCTGCACTTCGCATAACGTCCCCTGACGTTCTTGTCCTCAAGCCAAGGTATCGAGAAAACGTCGGACGAGCACGCTCACTTCTTGCAGGTGGGTTTCCAGCAGCCAGTGGCCGCCGTCGTCGAGTAGGTGCAACTGTGCCTGAGGCAAGTCCCTCAGATAGGCGCGCGCCGACGCCTCGGGCATGTAGCCGTCGCGCGGGCCCCAGACGATCAAGGTCGGCGGTGTGTGCTCGCGCAGGTAGGCCTGGTACTTGGGGAACCATTCCAGGTTTTCCTTCAGGCCCTCCATCAGCGCCACGGCGATCTTCGCGCGCTGGGAGGTGGTCAGGTTCCAATGCAGCGTCCACAAATCCGGCGGGATGCGCTCGGCGACATCCGGGCCGACGTCGTTGAGGAACTCCTCGCGATAGCCCTGCTCGCTGACGGCATCGACCAGTTGCCAGCGGCTTTCGGCGTTCGGATGCTCGAAATGCCGCAGGAGCCCCTCGTACTTGGGGCCCAGCGTGTCGGCGTAGATGTCGCCGTTCTGGATGATCAAGCCGGCGATTCGTTCCGGCGCCTGGATCGCCAGCCTCAAGCCGATCTGCGATCCGTAATCGTGCAGGTACAGCACGTAGCGCTGCAGCCCTGCCCCATCGGCGAACTTGGCCAGAAAGCGGGCGTAGCCGTCGAAGCTGTAGTCGAAATCCTCCGGCGTGTCGCTGTAGCCGAAACCCGGAAAATCCGGTGCGACCAGGCGCCAGCGGTCCGCCAGCGCGGGCATGAGGTCGCGGAACTCGTACGAGGAACAGGGATAGCCGTGAGGCAGCAGCACGGCTGGTGCGTCCGCCCTTCCCGCCTCGCGATAGAATATTCGGTGGCCGTCGACCTTCGTATAGCCATGCCGAACGGCGTTGGAGCCTGTGCTCATCGTCGCTGCCTCTCGCTTGATCCGTATCGCCATGGAAGGCGGCAGCGGGTTGCGCATGCGTGAAGATCAGGTTCGCTACCTGGCACTGGCCGTTAACAAGCAGGCCACACGTGCGACTGGATGTGTGGACATCAATGAAAATCGCGTGAAACTACGCTCAACTCGCCCAACAGGTGGCTCAAGTCCCGCAAGTCGTTGGCGATCAGGTGCTGCACGCCGTCCACGTGTTCCCAGCGCCCGCGCACGGCCAGCAGGCGCGCGCCCAGCAGCGCCTTGCGCTGGCGTAGCGCCACATGCGACCACACCACCACGTTGACCATGCCGTGCTCGTCTTCCAGGGTGACGAAGATGGTGCCCTTGGCGGTACCCGGGCGCTGGCGTTGGGTGACCAGTCCGGCGGCGTGCACGCCGCGACCGTGCTTTACGTCGCGCAGTTGGCGCGAATCCAGGATGCGTTGCCGCTGCAGGCGCGCGCGCAACAGGGCCAGCGGATGCGCCTGCAGGGTCAGGCCGACGGTGCGGTAATCGGACAGCACGTCTTCGGCCGCGGTCGGTGCCGGCAGGGCGACGGCGCTCTCCTCGGGGCTACCGGGCAGCAAAGGGCGTTGGCGTTCGATGCCGGCCACGGCCCAGCGCGCGGCGTGCCGGTGGCCGGCCAGGGCTTGCAGGGCGCCGGCTTCGGCCAGGGTATTGCGGGCTTTCTCGTCCAGGTTGGCGCGCAGGCACAGGTCGCGCAGGTCGGTGAAGGGATGCTGTGCGCGTGCAACGACGATGGCGTTGGCCGTGGCCTCGGATAGCCCAGCGACCTGACGCAGGCCCAGCCGGATCGCCGGTTGTCCGCCGTCGTCCACGCCTCGGTGGTGGTGGCCGCCTTCCAGGGTGTTGTCCCAGTCGCTGCAGGTTACGTCTACGGGCAACACGTCCACACCCACGCGCTCGCTGCGACCGCGCCGCGCATCCTGCACGATCTGGCTGGCCGAGTAGAAACCCATGGGCTGGGCATTGAGCAGCGCGCAGGCGAAGGCCGCGGGCTCGTGGCGCTTCAGCCAACAGCTGATGTAGACCAGTTTGGCGAAGGAGGCGGCGTGGCTTTGCGGGAAGCCGTAGGAGCCGAAGCCTTTGATTTGCTCGAAGATCTGGTCGATGAATTCGGAGGAATATTTCTTCTTCTCCATCAGTTCGCGAATACGCACACGATGGGGTTCCATGTCTCCTCCCCTGCCCCATGCCGCCATAGAGCGTCGCAGGCCATCGGCTTGTTCGGTCGAGTACCCCGCATGAATCACGAGTTCCATTACCTGCTCTTGGAAGAGCGGAATGCCCAAAGTAGGGCCTAAGATGTCCTTTACCTCATCGGACGGATAAGTCACCGGCTCTTTACCTTGGCGCCGCCGCAGGTAGGGATGCACCATGTCGCCCTGGATGGGGCCTGGACGAACGATGGCCACCTCCACCACCAGATCGTAGAAATCCTTGGGCTTCAATCGCGGCAGCATGCTCATCTGCGCGCGCGATTCGATCTGGAACACGCCCACGGTGTCGGCGATCTGGATCATGGCGTAAGTGGGAAGGTCGCCCGGCGGCAGCCTGGCCAGGTCTATCGCGTAGCCACGATGCCGCTCCACCAGGGCGACCGCCTTGCGTATGCAGGTCAGCATGCCCAACGCCAGGCAATCGACCTTCAACAGCTTCATCGTCTCCAGGTCGTCCTTGTCCCACTGGATGATGGTGCGGTCGTCCATGGCGGCGTTTTCCACCGGCACCACCGTCGACAATGGCTCATCGCTGATGACGAAGCCGCCCACGTGCTGCGACAGATGGCGCGGGTGATCGCGCAGCAACGCAGTCACCGCCAGTACTCGAGCAATCAGCGGGTTGTCCGGATCGAAGCCGGCCTCACGCAGGCGCTGGTCCATCGGCGTCTCGCCGTTGCCCCAGCCATAGCACTCGGCCAGCAGCGCGACCTGGTCCTGCGGCAGGCCGAAAGCCTTGGCCACGTCGCGCACCGCGCTCTTGCCGCGGTAACGGATGACGGTGGCCGCCAGCGCGGCGCGGCGGCGGCCGTACTTGTTGTAGACGTACTGCAGCACCTCCTCGCGCCGCTCGTGCTCGAAATCCACGTCGATGTCCGGCGGTTCGTCGCGTTCCTTGGACAGGAAGCGCGCCATCAACAACCGGCTCTCGGACGGATTGACCACGGTGATGCCCAGGGCGAAGCACACCGCCGAGTTGGCCGAAGAACCGCGCCCCTGGCAGAGGATGTCTTTCGATTTGGCGAAACGGACGATGTCCTCGACCGTCAAGAAGAAGGCCTCGTACTTCTTGAAGGCGATCAGTTCCAACTCGCTGTCGATCTGTGCGGCGATGCCCGGCGGCACGCCTTCGGGCCAGCGGTTGCGCATGCCGCGCTGGGTCAGCTCGCGCAACCAGGTGGCAGGCGTATGCCCGTCGGGCACCAGTTCGGCCGGATAAGCGTACTTCACCTGATCCATGCGGAATCCGCAGCGCCGCGCCAGTTGCACGGCGTTTTCCAGCAGTTCGTGCGGATAGATATTGCTCAGCGCTCGGCGCGTGCGCAGATGCCGTTCTCCGTTACGGAAAAGATGCTCGCCGCACTCGGACAACGGGCTGTTATGACGGATCGAGGTCATCACGTCCTGCAACAGTCGCTGGCGGCGCACGTCCATATGCACGTCGCCGCTGGCGACGGGCGTCATCCGCAGGCGCAACGCCAGCGTCAGCAGCTGTTCCAGGCGCGCCTCGTCGTCTTGCTCGCGATGCAGCTCGACGGCCAGATGCGCGCGTTCGCCCAGCAGGCTGCGCAGCCAACGCCCCTGTTCTTCATCGGGCACCTGCGCCGGCAGCCATAATGCGTACAAGCCCGGCGCGGCCGGGTCGCCCTCCCCCACCACGCGCTCCACATCCGCCCGGCTGAGCTTGTAACTGCCTTTGACGGCGGCACGGCGTGCGGTGGTGATCATTTCGCATAAGCGGGCATAGCCGGCCAATGTTTCCACCAGCAGCACGAACTTTGTCCCGCAGGTCAGTACGAACTCGCTACCGACGAGCAGATCCATGCCTGTGGCTTTCGAGGCCTCGTAACCACGTACGATGCCGGCCAAAGAACACTCGTCGGTGATCGCCAGCGCCTTGTAACCGCAACGCACGGCTCGCGCGAACAGGTCCTCCGCGCTGGACGCGCCGCGTAGGAAGGAAAAATCCGACAGGCAATGCAGCTCGGCGTAGGCCGGCAAGTCGTCGTCGCTGGGCGCGTCGTCGTTAGCGGCCTGCAAAGCCAGGCGCTGCGCGACTTCCCAGGCGCGCGGCGGCGAGCCGCCTGGGGAATCGTGTTCGCGTTCCTCGCGCCGGCTCATGCGAACCATCCGTGCAGCATCCAGCCCTCGCGCTCGCCCGGCGGCGCGAAGGCCCAGGCCAGTTGGCCCTGCGAGGTTTCCAGCACGTAGTAATCGCGGCGCGCATCCTCGCCGTCCCACCAGCCGCTTTCCAGGCGCTCGGGACCGGAGACGATGCGCAGGCGCGAGTCGCGCAGCGGCACCGGCTGCGCCAGCAGCCAGGCCGGGCGCGGCGGCCGCGCCGGCGCCGCGCCGATGCGGGCGTCGTCGCCTTTCACGCAGCGCCAGGCACGTTCCGGGCGCGGGTCGCCGGCCGGGGCGACGCGATAAACGGCCTCGTCGCCCAGCCGCGCGCGCAGGCGTTCGCGCAGCTGCGGCCAGGGCAATTGCTGCTGACTGCGCACGTCGAACAAGTCGCGCTCGGCCGGCACGAACGGCGGCAGTTCGCGCGCCAGCAGCCGCAAAGCGACCACCGGCTGCTCGATCTGCACGCGCTCGAGCCGGTTGCGGGTGAGTTCGAACAGCATCGCCGGTTCGCGCTCGGCGGCCAGCAGCCCCACCTCCACGTCGCTATGGCCTTCCTCGTGTTCCAGCCGCAGCACGAAACGCTGCACGCCGCCGTCGCGTATGGACAGGTAGGTGCACAGGTCGCCGATCAGGCGCCGCAGCGGGAACAGCAGCGCGGTATGGCTCTCGACTTCGTAACCCAGTTCGATGCGCGCATCGAAATGGTCCGGCGGCGCGTAGTACGCCAGCGGATCGTCGGCCTGCCCGCTCAATCGGTCCAGGTGTCCCAGCAGCGGCAAGCCGAAGCGCCGGCGCACCGCATCGCGCGGCAGCTCCAGCAGGGTGCGCAGGTCGCGAATGCCCATGCGGTGCAGGCGCTCGCCGGCTTCTTCGGGCAGGCGCGCACGCCGCACCGGCACGCGCGCGAGCAGGTCGCGCATCGCCGCCGGCTGGTTCACCGCCAGGCCGTCGCGCAGGCCGGCGAACACGTGCGCGGCGCGCGGCGTAGGCGCCAGGGCGATGCGGTGCTGGAAACCCAGCGCGGACAGCTCCTCGCGCAGCCGCGCCTCGATGCGCGGCCAGGGGCCCAGCAGGCGAAAGCTGGCGCGTACCTCCAGCACCAGGCAGCCCGGCCATTGCGCGCTGACCAGCGAGCTGTGGCGGTAGGCCCACGCGGCCAGGAAGCGTTGCCAGCGCGCCTCGGCCTGCGGCTCGTATTCGACCATGGCGAAATCCGGCAGCAGCGCGTGCGCGGCGGTCAGCCGCATGCCGGCACGCAGGCCGGCCGCGGCCGCGGCCGCGTTCACCGCATGCAGGCTGCGCAGTTGCGCCGGCCCTTCGACCAGCGCCAGCGGCGCTTCAGGCTCGGGCAGACGCCGGAGGACGGCATCCAGCGCCAGTTGCGGCAGCAGTACACAGGCCCACAGCATGCGCGCGCCTCACCCGGCCCTCATCGCGAACGCCTGCGCCGGCGCCGGACCGCCGCGGCATTTGCGCACCTGCCAGGCCACGGCGTTGCGCACATCGCGCACGGCCTCCAGGCGCAGCGCGGCCGGCGAAGGGTTGCCGGCATGCTTGCGGTCGCGTAGGGCGAACCCCAGGCATTGCCCGCTGTCGGCGGCGACCTGCAGGCGGCGCAGCGCCTGCGCATCGGCCTGCGCCGGCCAACCCAGCACCGCCGCGCAGGCACCGCTGCGCAGGCATTGTTCGAAGGCCCATAAAGCATCGCGCGCGGACGCGGCCACGATCTCGAGCATGGCCAAGTCCACGCCACCCGCCTGCCAGGCAGGCGCATACGGAATGTAGGGCGGCGCGATCACCGCCACGGTGCCGCCTTCGCGGCTGAGCCGCGCCAGCGTGGGCATCAGCAGCGCCAGTTCGCCCACACCGTCGGCGGGCAGCAGCAGTTCGGTCAGGGCGCGGCGCGGCCAGCCGCCCTGCGGCAGCAGCGCATCGAGCGCGGCATGACCCGTGGGCTCGCCGTCGGCGGCGATCGCGGCGTTGCGGCCGGCGTGCCACAACGAGCGCGTGGCCAGCAGCGTTTCCAGGGCGGCCACGGCGCCCACTAGCCCTTCCGCACCAAACCGCAGTAGACGCCCTCGATGGCGAAGTCCTGCCCCGCTTCCACCACGATGGGCGCGTGCGCGGCGTTGCGCGGCAGCAAACGGATGCCGTGGCGGCCGCGCTGCAAGCGCTTGATGGTCAGCTCGCCGTCGATGCGCGCGACCACGGTCTGGCCGTCGCGCGCATCGGACGTGCGGTGCACGCCGACCAGATCGCCGTCGACGATGCCGTCCTCGATCATGGAATCGCCCTGCACCTTGAGCAGGTAATCGGGCTGCGGCGAGAACATGCGCCGGTCCAGCCACAGCTGTTCGTCCAGGCCGATATCCGCGCCGATGGGCGGGCCGGCGGCTACGCGGCCCAGCACCTGCAAGGGCAGCAGCGGCGCCGTGCCGCCCGGCAGCCGCAGCCCGCGCTTCTGCCCCGGCGCCTGTTCCAGCAGACCCTCGGCCAGCAGCGCCTGCACATGCTTTTGCGCGGCATTACGCGAGGCGAAACCGAAGGCCTCGGCGATCTCGGCCAGACTGGGCGACCGCCCGGAGGTCAGCTCCCGGCGCAGGTAGGCCAGGACGGCGGCACGCTGAGGGGGCAGATCGGGGGTGTCCATTAGGTGTACATTTGTACACCCATCCGGGTCTGGATGCCAGGGGTGGGCCGTTCCGGCGGACCAGCGGCAGGCACCCCGCCGCGCGCACGCTTGCGGAAACCTCATAACGTCGCCGGCACGTTCATCCCATGCTTGCGAATTGACTGCCCCGTCGCATGCACCAGCGCACGATCGCCTTGACTGCCGACAGGCCGCTGCCGATCATGCGCGGGAATACGAATCGACAGTGGCGCAATGGCGCTTACGGGGAGAGGGCTCCCTGCCGTGGAACGGTTGGAATCCAACATCAGGCGTGTCCGGCTCGGCGGTTCGGGAGCCTGCGCCATTCCAACTCCACTCGCGTCGTATCGCCGTGTCGTCGCGTCGCCGGATCTTGCAGATCCGCGTGCCGCCTCCCCTACTCCGAGCCAGGCCACTTTCCTAGCCGCCCTGCAGCGCCCGTACTCACGGGGCCGCGGGCTCGCCGTTTGGCTCATTAATCCGTTCTTAAACTCGTCCGCCTACGTTGGTCGCGATGCGCGCAGAGATTGCGTCCGCCGCCCAGTCAGCGCGGTCGCGGCTGCGATCTTCGCGCCTCCTCTTTACCCCTACCCTCACGGAACCCCCCATGCGCGCACGCCCCCGGCGTTGGCTAGTCCCCCTCCTGTTGTGCTTGTCGCTGGCGGCGTGCGGAGGCGCCAAGGAAGACGAAGACACCGCTAAGACCTCCTCCGGCCTGACCGTGTCGCTGGCGCCGGCGCAATACCAGCCGCTGGCGCGCGCCGCGGTAGTGTCCGGGCCGGTGTCGGCATTCGAGGAAATGCAGCTGGGCGTGGAGCTCAGCGGGCAGCGGGTGACCGCGCTCAAGGTCGATGTGGGACAGAGCGTGCGCAAGGGCCAAGTGCTGCTGGAGCTGGACCACCGCACCTTGGACAGCGAACTGGCGCAGGCCGAGGCCTCGCTGCGGCAGGCGCAGGCCTCGCTGTCGCTGGCCCAGGTCAGCTACGAGCGCGGCGCCAAGCTGGCGGCGCAGCAGCTGATCAGCGCCGGCAACCTGGACGAGCTGCGCGCGACCCGCGTGCAGGCCGAAGCGCAGACGGCCACCGCCCGCGCCGGACGCGATGCCGCGCAGCTGCGGCGCGACTTCGCCGAGCTGCGCGCGCCCGCCGACGGCGTGATCTCCAAGCGCCTGGTGCAGGCCGGCCAAGTGGTATCCGCCGGCACCGAGCTGCTGCGGTTGATCCGCGACGGCCGCCTGGAATGGCGCGCCGAACTGCCGGAGGAACAACTGGCCACGGTCGCGGTGGGCAATACGGTGGAATTGCCGTACGGCGGGCAGACCATCACCGGCCGCATCCGCGCGGTAAGCCCGGGCGTGGACGCGCAGACGCGCACCGGCACGGTCTATGCCGATCTGCCGGAACCCGGCGCCTTGAAGCCGGGCGTGTTCGTGGAAGGCCGCATCCTGACCGGTGCCGGCCGCGCCCTGATGGTGCCCAGCGCCGCGGTGGTGCAGCGCGACGGCCATAGCTATGTGTTCACCATGAAGGACGCGCAGACGGTGCAGCGCAAGCGCGTGCGCACCGGCCAGACTTCGCAGGGCAAGGTCGAGATCCTCGAAGGCTTGAAGGAAGGCGAACGCGTGGTGGCCGAAGGCGCCGGTTTCCTCGGCGATGGCGATCGCGTGCGCGCGGTCTCGGCCCAGGCCGCGGAGAACAAGACGCCATGAATTTCTCCGCATGGGCGATCCGCCGCCCGCTGCCGGCGGTGATGGTGTTCTTCGTGCTCTGCGTGGCCGGCCTGTGGGGCTTCTACCAACTGCCGGTGGCGCGCTTCCCCGACGTGGCGTTCCCGATGACCACGGTGACGGTGACCCAGCCGGGCGCCTCGCCCAGCCAGTTGGAAGCCGAGGTCACGCGCAAGATCGAGGACTCGGTCGCCACGGTGAACAACGTCAAGCGGGTGATGTCCACGGTCAGCGAGGGCGTGAGCACCACCAGTATCGAATTCCTGCTGGAAACCGATCTGGCCACCGCGCTGGACGACACCCGCGACGCGGTCACCCGCATCCGTACCGACCTGCCGCAGGACATCCAGGAGCCGGTGATCGCCAAGGTCGACATCGGCGGCACGCTGATGACCTACGCCCTGGTCGCGCCGCAGATGACCGACGACGAAGCCAGCTGGTTCGTCGACCGCGAGGTCACCCGCGCGATGTACGGCGTGCCGGGCGTGGCCCGGGTGACCCGTGTGGGCGGCGTGCAGCGCCAGGTGCGCGTGGACCTGGACCCCAACGCCTTGCTCGCCTACGGCGTGACCGCCGGCGACGTGTCGCGCCAGTTGGCCGCGATCCAGGTCGAACGCGCGGGCGGCAAGGCCGAACTCGACGGGGCGCAGCAGACCATCCGCACCCTGGGCACGGTCGGCAACGCCCAGGCGCTGCGCGATTACTCGATCAGCCTGCCCGACGGGCGCGCGGTGCGCTTGTCGGCGCTGGCCAAGGTCACCGACGCCGCGGCCGACCCCAGCGAGGCCGCGCTGCTGGACGGCCGCGACGTGGTCGCGTTCTCGATGTCGCGCACCCGCGGCTCCAGCGAGGTCAAGGTGGAAGCCGGCGTGCACAAGGCGCTGGACGAACTCAAGGCCGCGCACCCGAACATCGACTTCCGTCTGGTCACCACGCTGATCGACGAGACCCACCGTTCCTACGATTCGTCGATGACCATGCTCTGGGAGGGCGCGCTGCTGGCCCTGCTGGTGGTGTTCCTGTTTCTGCGCAACTGGCGCGCGACCTGGGTGTCGGCGCTGGCGCTGCCGCTGTCGATCATCCCGACGTTCGCGGTGATGTATTTCTTCGGCTTCACCTTGAACCTGATCAGCTTGCTGGCGTTGTCGGTGGTGGTGGGCATCCTGGTGGACGACGCCATCGTCGAGATCGAGAACATCGTGCGCCACCTGCGCATGGGCAAGCCGCCGATCGAGGCCGCACGCGAGGCGGCCGGCGAGATCGGCAACGCGGTCATCGCGACCTCGCTGACCCTGGCGGCGGTGTTCGTGCCGGTGGCGTTCATGCCCGGCATTGCCGGCAAGTTCTTCCGCGAATTCGGCTGGACCGCGGCCACGGCGGTGCTGTTCTCGCTGCTGGTCGCGCGCCTGCTGACGCCGATGATGGCCGCCTACCTGCTCAAGCCGCACGGCGAGGAGAAAGGCGACTCCAAGCTGATGCGCTGGTATCTGGGCTGGGTGGACGCGGCGCTGCGCCATCGTGCGCGCACGCTGTGGATCGCCACCGCGCTGTTCTTCGCCTCGCTGGCGCTGGTGCCGCTGATTCCGGCCACCTTTATCCCGAGTTCCGACGTGGGCCGCAGCAACCTGAGCCTGGAACTGCCGCCGGGCACGCCGCTGGAAGAGACCAAGGCGGTGTCCGAGAAGGCCCGCCAGTTGCTCAAGGACATGCCCGAGCTCAAGCAGGTCTACACCGCCATCGGCAGCGTGCTGGACCTGGGCGATCCCTCGACCACCGGCACGCCCGATGCGCGCAAGGCCACCCTGGTCCTGGACTGGGGCGTAGCCGACGACCGCGAGCGCGGACAGCGCGAACTGGAACGCGACGCACGTGCGCGCCTGGCCGACCTGCCCGGCGTGCGGGTGAGCTATGTCAGCTCCGAACCCGGCGCCCTGCTGCAGCTGGTGCTGTCGGGCGACGATCCGCAGCACTTGCAGGAAGCGTCGACCGCGCTGGAGCGCGACCTGCGCGGCATCGAGGGCCTGGGCAGCATCACCTCTTCGGCCTCGCTGCTGCGGCCGGAGATCCAGATCCTGCCCAACCCGGCCCGCGCTGCCGACCTGGGCGTGTCCACCGCCGACATCGCCGAGGCCGCGCGCATCGCCACCGCCGGCGACTACGAACAGCGCCTGGCCAAGCTCAACCTGCCCGACCGGCAGATTCCGATCCGGGTCGGCTTCGCCGAAGCCACGCTGTCGAACCCGGCGCTGATCGGCCAGCTGCGCGTGCCCGGCCGGTACGGCCCGGTGCCGCTGGCCTCGGTGGCGGAGATCCGCATGGGCAGCGGCCCCTCGCAGATCTCGCGTTACCAGCGCCAGCGCAACGTCACCCTGACCGCCGAACTCAACGGCCGCCCGCTGGGCGATGTCATGGAGACGGTGCAGAAGCTGCCCAGCGTGACCCATCTGCCGCCCGGCGTGAGCTTCCTCAACACCGGCGACGCCGAGGTCTTCATCGAGCTGTTCGTCGGCTTCATGCTGGCGATGGCGGCGGGCCTGATCTGCATCTACATGGTGCTGTTGCTGCTGTTCAACCATGCGCTGATGCCGCTGACCATCCTGACCGCGGTGCCGCTGTGCGCGGGCGGCGCGTTCGGTGCGTTGCTGCTGACCCAGAACATGCTGTCGCTGCCGGCGCTGATCGGTTTGCTGATGCTGATCGGCATTGCCACCAAGAACTCGATCCTGCTGGTGGACTACGCGGTGATCGCCGAGGACGAGCACGGGCTGAGCCAGCACGATGCGCTGATCGACGCCTGCCGCAAGCGCGCCCAGCCCATCGTCATGACCACCCTGGCGATGGGCGCGGGCATGATGCCGATCGCGCTGGGCTTCTCCGGCGACTCCAGCTTCCGCGCGCCCATGGCCATCGCGGTGATCGGCGGCCTGATCACCTCGACCCTGCTCAGCCTGATCGTGATCCCGGCGGCGTTCACGGTGATCGACGATCTGGGCGAGTGGATGACCAGGCGCTTCCGCCATCGCTCGTCGCATCCGGCGCAGCATCCGCCGGCGGCTTGATGCCGCATGGGTCTGCGGCCCGGGCATGGTGCGCCCGGGCCGCTGGTCATGCGGAGGAACGTCGCCTCACTCCGTCGGCGCGGTAGCGTCCAGCAGGTCGCGGGACTGCGACGCCGCGCTGCCGGCGCGCACCAGGTGCTGGCGTGCCTGCTCCGCGGCGGCGCTGTTCGAAGCGGACGCGGCGCCGGTCTTGCGCGCGGCCGCCATGGGCGGCTCATGGCGGCCCTGTTCCCAGCGCGAGGCCACGGCGATCGCGCGGCCGCGCACCGCCTCGATATCGTCGCCGCGCTGGTCGATCCAAGCACGCACGCGCACGGCCTGCTTGCCGTCCGCATACGCCTGAACGAAGGTCTCCACAGGCGGGTCGGCCAGCACGCCGTCGACGCCGGCGACGCAGTCTCGCAGTTCGGCCAAGCGCGCTTCGGCCGCGCCCTCGCCTGCTAGGCTCAGGTCGAACTCGAAACGCCGGCTGGGGTTCTGGGTGTAGTTCAGGATCACGCTCTTGAACACGATGGCATTGGGCACGCGCAGGTTGTTGCCGTCCAAGGTCATGAGCACGGTGGCGCGCGCGGTCATCGCCATGACCAAGCCCTCGTGCTCGGCGATCCTGACGTGGTCGTGCTGGCGGAACGGCTGGCGCAGGCTCAGCAGCACCCCGGCGATGTAGTTTTCGACGATGTCCTTGAAGGCGAAGCCCAGGGCGATGCCGACCACGCCCGCGGTGCCCAGTACCGCGCCGATCACCGCCGTGGCGTTGAGCAGCTGCAGGCCGGCGGTGAGCCCCAGCAGGGCCACGCCGCCCTTGATCGAACTGGCCAGCAGGTCCTTCAGGAAGGGATTGCGTCGCGCCACGCGCTGCACCGCCGCACGCCGGGACAGCCAACCGCCCAGCCACCATGCGGCCAGGGTCATCAACAAGGCCGCCAGCAGCAGCGGGGCCGCGCTGAACAGCCGCTGCACTTCGATCAGCATGCGTTCGCGCGCGCCGTCCCAGTCCGGGCTGGTCAGAGGTACTGCGGTCTTCGTGGTCGTCAGCAACATGCCTGCCTGGTCGTCGGTGCGAGCGTCGATGACGCGCTCGTGACCGTTCGCTTTCCCGCCATCGTGATCTGAACGGTTCACGCACGGGTACGCGCGATCGGATGACCAGGCTACCCGTTGCAGCGCGAACGTGCCGTGCATTCGCGCATCTCACGCGCGCGCCAACCTTCGCGCAAAAAGTTCATCACGCAGGAATCATTTTCCACGCACCCACGCTTAACAGAATCGGGAATAAGTTGAGCCTGCGCTGTACGTGGCGCTCATTCAACGCATAGGACTGCACTCCGTGTCTTCCAATACCGCGCTCCCGCGCGCGGACGATAGGGACCTCACCCTGCTGATCGTCGACGACGACCGCGACTTCGCCTTATCGGCGGCCGATTTCGCCCGCACCCGCGGCTACACGTCCTACCTCGCCCACTCGCTGGCGCAAACGCGCGACTTCGCGCGCCTGCCGGCGGTGGACCTGTTGCTGCTGGACCTGAACCTGCCCGACGGCTGCGGCTTCGACCTCATCGGGCAGCCCGGCCTGCCGGAGCTGGGGCAGATCGCCATCGTCACCGGCGAGCCGACGATGGAATCTGCGGCGCGCGCGGTGTCGCAACCGGTGATGGACTACCTGGTCAAGCCGCTGTGTCCGGCGCGTTTCGGCCAATTGCTGGACCGGGTGGCCGCCAGCGCACGTCCGGCGCCCAGCGCCGAGCGCATGGGCATGATCGGCCGCTCCGCGCCCATGCGCCGCTTGGCCGCGCAGCTGCAACGGGTGGCGCCTTCGCCGTTATCGGTGTTGATCAGCGGCGAAAGCGGCACCGGCAAGGAGCTGGCGGCGCGGGCGGTGCACGAGACCAGCGGCCGTAGCGGTGCCTTTGTCGCGGTCAATTGCGGCGCGATCGCGCCGGACCTGCTGGCCAGCCACCTGTTCGGCCACGAGCGCGGCAGCTTCACCGGCGCGGCCAGCCGCCATTTTGGCTACCTGGAGCAGGCCTCGGCCGGAACCCTGTTCCTGGACGAGATCACCGAGATGCCGCCGGCGCTGCAGGTGTACCTGTTGCGGGTGCTGGAAACGGGCCGCCTGACCCGGGTCGGCGGCAGCGACGAGATCGCGGTCGACCTGCGCCTGGTGGCCGCCACCAATCGCGACCCCGCGCAGGCGGTGGCGCAAGGCCTGCTGCGCGAAGACCTTTACTATCGCCTGGCCGACTTCCACCTCGAAATGCCGCCGCTGCGCAGCCGCGGCGACGACGCGGCGCTGATCGCACGCTCGTTGCTGGAACGCCTGAACCAGCGCTATGGCACCCGCAAGCGCTTCGCCGACGGGACCGACCTCGTGCTTTCCAGCCATCCCTGGCCGGGCAACGTACGCGAGCTCAACAGCACCGTGCAGCGCGCCTACCTGACCGCCGCCGGCGACGAAGTGCGCCTGGTGCCGGGACCCAACATGCGCGTATACGGCAGCGAGGACGATCCGGGCAGCGTCAGCTTTCGCGTCGGCATGAGCTATGCGGACATAGAGCGCCAGATGCTGCTCAAGACCCTGGCCCATTTCGGCCGCGACCGCACACGCACCGCGCGGGCGCTGGGCGTGAGCGTGCGCACCATCCACAACCAGATCGCCCGCCTGCGCGAAAGCGGTCACCAGGTGGATTGAGACCATGAGCGATCCGCCGTCCTTGCCCACGCAGAACGCTCCCGCGCCCAACGAAGGCGACTACGCACGCTGGCTGCACGGCTTGCGCAACGAGCTCAGCGCAGTGCTCATGGCCTGTGCGGCCGCCGATGCGGTGCTGGCCAGCGGAGACCTCGAATCGACCCGCAGGAACCTGCGCCGCGCCGCCGATGCCTGCGCTCGCGGCACCGAGTTGTTGCGCAAGGCGCCGCGCCAGTCCTCCGATTAGATTGCCTTAGCTCAGAGCCGCCGATAAAGCCGCGCCGAAGCCGCCACGGCGGCCTCGGCGCAGCGGCGCAACTCAGTGCGCCTGACCTGGGCCGCTGCCGGACCCGGTCTGCTTGGTCGGTTCCGTGCCCGTGCCCGCGCTGGCGGAACGTCCGCCGCCGCTGCGTTCGGCGGTGCCCTGGCGTCCTCCTTCCGAAGCGGTGGCCGTAGTGGGCGCCCCCTGACCGCGGCCACGCACGCGGATGCGGTTGTCCACGTCCTTGACGCCGGAGCAGGCGTCGGCGATGTCCTCGGCGCGGTGCTTCATCCAGCGATCGCTGACTTCGCCCTCCAGCACGATCTTGCCCTCGCTGCAGCGCACTTCGATGTCGCTGGCGTCGAGCAGGTCGTCTTCGGTCAGGCGCTCGTTCAGGTCCTCGGCGATGCGCTCGTCGGAGCGTGTATAGCTGCGCGGACCGCGGCCGCGATTGCCGCGCAGGCCCTGCTCGCGATACGTCGACGGCATGTCGTCGTAGGCATGCTCACGCGCGCTGACCGGATTGGCCTCGAAACCCGAGCCATAGGCCGAGCCGCTGAAACCGCTGCGCGCCGCGTAGCCCGAGGAGCGGCCGTAGCCCTCGCCCATCGAGCGCGAACGCGCGGCGTGGTCGGTGGCGTACTGGTCGTCTCCTGTCAGGCGGTCGCGGCCGCCGCTGCCCGCGCTTTCCCCGCCATACACGTAATAGCCGTGGCGGGCGTCGCCCTGTTCCGGCATGGGTTCGGCACCGCGGTAGTTCGGGCGCTGCGACCAGGGAAGTTCGTCTCGATCGTCGTCCCAGCCGGCGGACTGCGAGCGCTCGTCGAAACCACCGGCCCGCCAGCCGCTGTCGCCGTAGGCTTCGCCGCGATAGCCTCGCGGCTCCACGTCAGGGCCCTGTGCACCGTAGAAATCGCGTTCCTGCGCGGCTCGCGACTGTCGCGACGGGTTGCCGTCGTCCTGCCAGCCGCGGCCGTATTCGCGGCCGCCGCGCTCGGGATCGTAGGCGTAATCGCGGAAACCGGCCCGCGACGCCTGGCGCGTCTTGTCCTGCGACCAGGATTCCCGCTCCGAAGCCTGATAGCCGCGTTCGGCGCGCGGGTGACGCGGGTCGTCGCCGGAGCCGGTACGGCGCGCCTGCGATTCGGAATGGCGGCCGCTGCGGCCTTCGTGCTCTCTCATTTCGTCTCTCCTGTCGGTCATGTCGTTCAGCCATTCGCGGCCTCTGTGCAAGGCGCGCGCACCCAGCCGCATCGCCTCCTGGGCCACGGCCTTGAGCTCTCCGGTGCCGGCGACGTCGCGGCTCCGGTGTTGTTCTGGTTTACGCACGGATATGTCCTCCTCGAGATGCGGGGTTTTCGCTGTCGGTCGTGGGTGGGTTCCTGATTGATCCCGCAAGTCGCGTGCCAGCGCCGAAGGCCGTCGCTCGCACGCTATGCGTGCGCACCTGCCACCGGCGCGAAGCAACTGTTGCCTGCCGCTGCAGATTGTTCGCGCGGCTCCGATCTGCGATGCACGGACGCGGCCATCGGCCATGGCATGAAGCTTGCGCATCTGTCCTTATCCAGCTTCTCCCCGCGAAGCGCGCGAGCCGAACATGAATGCCTCCAGCACCTCACAGCAACGGCCTGCGCTGGCCAAGCGCGACAAACAATTGGCCGACTCCTTCCCCGCCAGCGATCCGCCTTCCACCACCGACCCGCGCGCGCCACAGCCGCAGCCGGCTCATCCGCATCTGTCGCTGTACCGGGTGGTGGCGGCCGAAGACGCCGATCGGGCCTACAGCGAGGACGCCGTTGCCAACGACGCGCGCTGGACCTCTCCCGGGCGCAGGGTGGTCTACGCTTCGCTCAGCCCCGCAAGCGCGGTACTGGAATTCCTGGTCCATGCACGGGGCGAGATTCCGCGCGAACTCCGCCTGGCCGTGGCCAGCGTGCCCGCCGATTGCTGCCACACCGCGGATCGGGTACCCGAAGACTGGGACCAGCGGCCGTATCGCGAACACGTGCGCCGCGTGGGCGACTGCTGGTTGGACAGCGGTTGCTCGCTGGGCCTGCTGGTGCCCAGCGCACTGTCGCCGCGCGAGAAGAACGTGCTGCTGAGCCTGTCGCACCAGGACTGCGCGCGCCTGCAGCTACTGTCGCAGGACTTGCTGAGGCTGGACACGCGGCTGACATCCTGATCGCCGCGACTCAGCGCCCGCCTGCGCCGCCAGTGGTGGCCTGCAAGGTCTCGGCCAGCAAGCTCAGATCCTGCACCAGCTCGCGATAACGGCGATCGCGCTCCGGCGGCGGCGTTCGCAGCACGGCGGAAGGATGCCAGGTGGCCAAGGCGCGGCTGCGCGTATCCAGTTCGATCCAGCGGCCGCGCTCGCGACTCAGGCGGAAGCCGGCACCGAACAGGGTCTGCGCGGCCATCGCCCCCAGGGCCACCGTCAAGCGTGGACGCAGGCGCAACCACTCTGCGGCCAGCCACACCCGGCATGCCTCCTGCTCTTGCGCGTTGGCGCGGTTATGCAGCCGGCGTTTGCCGCGTTGCCGGAATTTGAAATGCTTGACCGTATTGGTCAGATACAGGCGGCGACGATCCAGGCCCGCCTCGGCCAAGGCACGATCCAACAAACGGCCGGCCGGCCCCACGAACGGCCGCGCCGCCAGGTCCTCTTCATCGCCAGGCTGCTCGCCGATCAGCATGGCCTGCGCGCGTGCCGGACCCTCGCCGAACACCGTCGCCGTAGCGTGGCGCCACAGCGGGCAGGCGCGGCAATCGGCGGCCTGCGCACGCAAAGCACGTAGGCCGCCCTGCGGCACCGGCGCGGTGACCGGCTTGGCGAACGGCGGCGTGCGCGGAGGCGTGCCGGCAGCCATGCGCGCCTCAGCGCCAGACGTTGCTGTGCGCCGGGAAATCGCTGCGCTGCGGCGGCAGCACGCAGAAGCGCTGGCCGGTGGGCGCGGCCAGCACCCACCAACGCTTGATCTGGACGATGCGCGCGGCGCCCAGCCGCTCCAGACGCACCACCTCGGCCTCCACGTCGTCCGTTTCGATATCCAGGTGCACCCGGCTCGCGTGCGGCACCGCTTGCACCAGTACGCAGGGCTGATCGGCGTGCACCAGCAAGCGACGGTACATGGCATCGGCCGCATCGCGCATGGGCTCGGTGCGGCAACCTAGGGCCTGGCCCCAGAATTGCGCGGCCCAGTCGGGGTCGGTGGTTTCGCAATCGATCACGACTTGGGCCAGTCGGCTTCTGTGCATGCCCGCGCTCCCGGACGGTGACGAACACTGCGCTGCAAGCGTCATGCCAGAACCGCGCGATACGCGGCGCGGACCAGCCACGGCGGCGCGATCGCGAAGCTGTGCGCTCCGCGTTCACTGAAGTTACTTCCCTGGTGCGAACAAATTTCCCGATTCAGGCCATTTTTTCGACCCTATCGCATGATTTCAGGCAGGCGTTTGGACTCGGCGATCACGGCCATCTCGTTAGCATGCGTTCATGGCCGCATCCGAACCCGCACTTCCCGCACCACCGGTATTGGCGAACGATTGGGCTCTGTTTCTCGACGTGGACGGCTGCCTGCTCGAGCACGCGCCCACGCCGCAACAGGTCTGCGTGCCGGAGCGGTTGGGGCAGCGCTTATGCGGTATCGCCGCGGAGCTGAACGGCGCGCTGGCGCTGGTCAGCGGGCGCTCTATCGCGGCGCTGGACGGCCTGTTTCCGGAATGCGCGCAGCTGTGCGTGGTCGGCCTGCACGGTTTGGAGCGGCGCGGTGCCCAGACCGACCGCTGCGCGCCCGAACCGCCGCCGGCGCTGGCCGCCGTGCTGCGCGAGAGCGATCGCCTGCTGCAGACCTATCCGGGGGCCTGCGTGGAAATGTCCGGGCCGTGCTTGAATTTGCACTGGCGCGCCGCGCCGCAGGCGGCGACGGCGATGACCGCGTTCGCCGAGGCGGCGCTGCCGCGCCTGTCCGGCTACGGCTTGCACCGTGGAGCGCACGGCATCGAGGTGCGCCCCGGTGGCAGCGACAAAGGCAGCGCCATAGCCGAACTCCTGCAGCGCCCGCCGTTCCGCGGCCGGCGGCCGGTGTTCGTGGGCGACGATCCGGCGGACGAATGCGGCTTCGCCGTGGTCAATGCGCACGACGGCATCAGCGTACTGGTGGGCCGGCGCGCCAACAGCGCCGCGCACCACGGCCTGCCCGGGCCCGAGCAGGTGCGGCGCTGGCTGGGCGCACAGGCGCAGGCGGCCTGACATGGCGCGCACGGTCCTGGTATCCAATCGCGTGGCCTTGCCGGGTCGTCAGCGCCCCGGCGGTCTGGCAGTGGCATTGCGCGCCGCCGTGCGCGAAGACGCGGGACTGTGGTTCGGCTGGAGCGGACGCATCGGCAACGCAACACAGTTGCCGCAACGTTGCCGCGACGGCGGGGTGGACTATCTCACTGTGGGCCTCAACGAAGACGAGGCCGCCGCCTACTATCGCGATTATTCCAATCGCGTGCTGTGGCCGCTGCTGCACTCGCGTGTGGACCTGATCGACTACCAGCAGCCATGCAGCGAGGGCTACCGGCGCGTCAACGCCCGCTTCGCCCGCGTGCTCGCGCGCGAACTGCGCGGCGACGACCTGATCTGGGTGCACGACTACCACCTGGTGCCGCTGGCGCACGAACTGCGCAATCTGGGGGTGAGCAACCGCATCGGCTTCTTCCTGCATGTGCCCTTCCCTCCCGCCGACCTGGCCGCGGTGCTGCCACG
Organism: Lysobacter silvisoli; assembly: GCF_003382365.1. Taxonomy (NCBI): domain Bacteria; kingdom Pseudomonadati; phylum Pseudomonadota; class Gammaproteobacteria; order Lysobacterales; family Lysobacteraceae; genus Lysobacter; species Lysobacter silvisoli. The sequence goes on from NZ_QTSU01000001.1 coordinate 1,233,352, forward strand.
GCATCGCGAGTTGTTCGGCTGCCTGGCCGACTACGATTTGGTCGGCGTGCAGACCCAGGCCGACGCGACCCATCTGCGCGAGTATCTGGACACGCACGCGCCTGTGGCTGGGCCAGGCGGCGCGATCCGACGCTCGCCGCGCGTGGATGCCTATCCGGTCGGCATCGACGCCGAAGCCATCGCCGCGCAGGCTGCGTTGGCCGAGAGCACCGACGACGTGCGCCGCCTGCGCGCCAGCCTGGGCGGCCGCGGGCTGGCGATCGGCGTAGACCGGCTGGATTATTCCAAGGGGCTGCCCGAGCGCCTGCGCGCCTTCGGCCAGCATTTAGCGCGCCACCCGGACCTGTGCGGGCAGCTGACCTACCTGCAAATCGCCACGCCTTCGCGTAGCGAGGTGGCCGAGTACCGTCACTTGCGCGCGGAGTTGGATGCGCTGGCGGGGCATATCAACGGCGCTCATGCGCGCCCGGACTGGACGCCCATCCGCTACGTCAACCACGACTATCCCCACCGCGTGCTCACCGGCTTTTACCGTGCCGCGCGCATCGGCTTGGTCACGCCGCTGCGCGACGGCATGAACCTGGTCGCCAAGGAATACGCAGCCAGTCAGTCCGCCGACGATCCCGGCGTACTGGTGTTGTCGCGGTTCGCCGGTGCGGCCCAGCAGATGCAGGCGGCCGTGCTGGTCAATCCGCACGACGGCGACGAGGTCGCCGACGCGATCGCGACGGCCGCACGCATGCCGCTGGCGCAGCGGCGCGAGCGCTGGCATGCGCTGTGGGATGGCCTGCGCCGCGACGACATCGTGCAGTGGCGCCGCCGATACCTGCAGGACCTGGCCGAGTGCGGACCGCGCGGGCGCGCCTTGCCGGCGCCTGCGCTCCCTTCCACGCCGCGCCACGGCACCGCCTTGGCCGCCCTTTCCCCCGCGAGCAAGACGACCCTATGAAAATCGCCCAGATCTCCCCGCTTTACGAGTCGGTGCCGCCGCGCTTGTACGGCGGCACCGAGCGAGTGGTCGCGCACCTCAGCGATGCGCTGGTGGCCGCGGGCCACGAGGTGACCCTGTTCGCATCCGCGGACGCCCGCACGAGCGCGTGCCTGGCTCCCGTGCGCGACCAGGCGATCCGGCTCGACCCGACCCCGCTCAAATCCAACGTGGCGGCGCACTTGAGCATGATGGACGAAGTGCGCCGGCGCGCCGGCGAGTTCGATGTGCTGCATTTCCACGTGGACCTGCTGCACTTCCCGTTCTTCGAGGACTGCGCCGAACGTACTCTGACCACCCTGCACGGGCGTTTGGACCACAAGGACCTACCCGAGCTGTACCGGCGCTGGCCGCGCTACCCGCTGGTGTCGATCTCCGACCATCAACGCCGGCCGCTGCCGCATGCGCACTGGCTGGGAACCGTTCATCACGGATTGCCGCCGGACCTCTATCCCTTCGTGGCCGAGCCCAGCGGCGGCTACCTGGCGTTCCTGGGCAGGATCTCGCCGGAAAAGCGCCTGGACCGCGCGATCGAGATCGCGCGCCGCGCGGGCTATCCGCTGAAGATCGCGGCCAAGGTGGACAAGGCCGATCTGGACTACTTCCACGAGACCATCGAACCCCTGCTGGGCGCGCCCGGGATCGAGTTCGTCGGCGAGATCGGCGATGCGCAGAAGGCCGAGTTCCTGGGCCAGGCCGCGGCGCTGCTGTTCCCCATCGACTGGCCGGAACCGTTCGGCCTGGTGATGATCGAGGCCATGGCCTGCGGCACGCCGGTAATCGGCTGGAACTGCGGTTCGGTGCCGGAGGTGTTGGACGAAGGCCTCAGCGGCCGCATCGTAGATTCCATCGATGCGGCGGTCGCGGCGGTGGCCGATCTGCGCGACTTCGACCGGGCCCGCATCCGCGCGGTGTTCGAGCGGCGTTATTCCGCCGCGGCGATGGCGCAGGACTATGTGCAGCTCTATACGCGTCTGGCCGCGCACCGGGGCCGCCTGAAGAGGGCCTGAGCGTGGACTCGGCCACTACCGCCGCGCTGTACGCCAGCCACGTGCTCAAGGACGGCGACAGTTTTCTGATCGCCAACGGTTACGGCGACATCGCCGGGCCCAGCGAGGGCCTGTTCCACAACGACACGCGCCTGCTCAGCCTGTACCGGCTGAGCCTGGGCGAGGCGCGACCGGCGCTGCTCGGCGCCTCGGTGTCGCGCGACAACGCCTTCTTCGTCGCCCACCTGACCAACCGCGCGCTGTCGCCGCTGGGCGAAGCCGGCACGCCGCAGGGGCTGGTGCACATCGCCCGCACCCGGCTGCTGCTGCACGAACGCATGTACGAGCGCATCGCCTGCACCAACTACGACTCCCGCCCGGCGCTGCTGCCCCTGCGCTTCGAACTGGCAGCCGACTTCCGCGACATGTTCGAGGTGCGCGGCAGCGTGCGCAAGGCGCGCGGCGAAATGCTCGCCTCGCAAGCGGACGGTTACCGCCGCCGCTTCCAGTACCGAGGCCTGGACGGCGTGCTGCGCAGCTCGTTCATCGCCTACTCCCACGCGCCCACGGCCGAGGACGGCAACGGGTTGGACATCCATCTGCGCATCGAACCCGGCGGCCACACCGAGCTGTACGTGGAGGCCGGCGTTGCCAGCCAGGACGATGCGGCGCCCTCGCGCCAACGCTACCGCCAGGCCGCCGCGCAGGCGCGCCTGCGCATGCGCCAACGCCAGCGCCGCGGCGCCCGCATCAGCAGCAACGGCCCCTTGTTCGACGAATGGATGCGCCGCTCGCGCTCCGATCTGGCGCTGTTGACCAGCGAACTGTCCAGCGGGCCGTATCCCTACGCCGGCATCCCCTGGTTCTCCACCCCGTTCGGCCGCGATGCGGTGATCACCGCGCTGCAGACGCTGTGGCTGGACCCGGGCCTAGCGCGTGGCGTGCTGCGCTTCCTGGCCGAGCATCAGGCGCAGGAGGAGTCCGCCTTCCTGGATGCGGCGCCGGGCAAGATCATGCACGAGACGCGCAAGGGCGAGATGTCCAGCCTGCGCGAGCTGCCTTTCGGCCTGTATTACGGCGGCGTCGACACCACGCCGCTGTTCGTGCTGCTGGCCGGCGCCTACGCGCGCCGCACCGGCGACTACGGCTTCATCGACGGCTTGTGGCCGGCCTTGCGCGCGGCCACCGCCTGGATCGAGCGGGTCTGCGATGCCAACCCGTGGGGCCTGCTCGACTACGCCCGGCGCGAAGCCAGCGGGCTGGCCAACCAGGGCTGGAAAGACAGCGAGGACTCCGTGTTCCACGCCGACGGCCGCTTCCCCCCCGGCCCCATCGCCCTGGTCGAAGTGCAGGGCTACGCCTACGCCGCGTTCCGCGCCATGGCCGAACTCGGCCGCCGCCGCGAAGATGCCCAGGCCGATGCCTGGGAGCGGCGTGCCGAGCGTTTGCGCGCGACGGTGCAGGAAAAGTATTGGATGGCCGAGGCCGGCTACTACGGCATCGCCGTGGATGGCGAAGGCAAGCGCTGCGAAGTGCTGGCGAGCAACCCAGGCCACCTGCTCTACGTCGGCCTGCCGGATCCGGCGCATGCGCAGGCGGTGGCGGAACGAATGATGCAGCCGGCCTTCTATACCGGCTGGGGCCTGCGCACACTGGCCAAGGGCGAACCGCGCTACAACCCCATGTCCTACCACAACGGTTCGGTGTGGCCGCACGACAGCGCGCTGTGCGCCGCCGGCCTCGCGCGCTACGGCGGCCGCGATGTGGCCGCGCGCCTGTTGCGCAGCGCGTTCGAAACCGCGGTGCATTTCGACATGCGCCTGCCCGAGTTGTACTGCGGCTTCGCCCGCCGCCCGGGCGCGCCGCCCATCCCTTACCCCGTGGCCTGTCTGCCGCAGGCCTGGGCCGCGGGCTCGCCCTTCATGCTGCTGCAGGCCTGCTTGGGCGTGGAGGTGGACGGCGAGCAGCGGGTGGTGCATGTGAACCGGCCGAAGTTGCCGCCAGGCATCGACGACGTGCGCGTGCATGGTCTGGTCGTCGGCGAGGAACGCGTGGATCTGGTGTTCAAGCAGTTCGGCGACCGCGTCGGCGTGTTCAGCGAAAGCCGCCACGCCAGCGCGGTGCCGGTCAACCTGCGCAACTGAGGCGCCGGCATGTTCATCGGACCGGATCGGACGAGGAAAGGGAGACCTGCGGCGGCGCTGGCACGCGGCTTGCTTCGTCAGCAGATGCGGATCGCGTTACGTCGGGAGCCCAGCATGAACTCGGAACGGGACCATCGCGAACAGTTGGAGCGTGCCTTGGACGGCCTGGACCACGCGGTCGCGGCCTGGCTGGCCGATCCGCCGGAACGGCGCGTGCTGGAGCGGGAGTTCGAGATCGCCGTAGCGCGCATCCTGGTCCACACCGGAGCACTGGACTACGACTACGTGGTCGGCCGCATCCGCCACAGCATCCTGAGCTTGTTCGAACCGCGTTCCCCCACCTTGCACTGAGGGCATACAGGAGCACGCGATGAACACGAACCCGCAGGATCCGCCGCATAGCGAGAACGCTGCGATGCGTGCGGCGCGCATCCTCGCCTTCGTCGCCAAGTACCGGCATATCGCCGCGTTCTCGGACCTGGGCGCGGAAAGTGGAGCGCAGCCCGAAGCGGCGCGTCCGCATCCGGATGCCGAAGCCTTCGTACGCGACCTGGAGACGATGGGGCCGGCATTCGTGAAGCTGGGCCAGGCGCTGTCTACCCGGCCGGACCTGCTGCCCGAGGACGTGCATCGCGCCCTGGGGCGCATGCACGACCAGGTCGGCCCGGTGCTGCCGTATGCGCAGGTGCGCGAGTTGGTCGAGCAACGCCTGGGGGCGCGCTTGACCAAGGTGTTCGCCGAGTTCGACGAAACCCCGATCGGCAGCGCCTCGCTGGCGCAGGTGCATGCCGCGCGCCTGCGCGACGGCCGCGAAGTGGCGGTGAAGGTGCAACGCCCCGGCATCGAGCAGGTGATCGCCACCGACCTGGACATCCTGCGCCGGCTGGCCCGCACCGCGGACAAGGTCACCCCGACCGGCCGGCGCGTGCATTTCGCCGATTGGCTGGACGAATTTCATCGCGCCTTGCAGGGAGAGCTGGACTATCGCGCCGAGGCGCGCAACCTGCATCGCTTCGGCGACTACGTATCGCCGTACGCGTCGCTGTACGTTCCGCAGCCCATCTGGGATCTCTGCGGCCCCGCGCTGATCACCCTGGAGCGCGTGCACGGCCGCAGCGTGCTCGGCCTGTCCGGCCTGTTGCGCACGGAGTGCGACTTCGACGCAGCGGCGGCGGACCTGTTGCGCGCTTATCTGGACCAGACCTTCCTGCACGGCGAAATCCACGCCGATCCGCATCCGGGCAACGTGCTGCTGGCCGACGACGGCCGCCTGGCGATCATCGACCTGGGCATGATCGTGCACGTGCCGCCGCAGCGGCGCGAGCGCCTGCTCAAGCTGATGCTGGCCGCGCTGGACGGTCGCGGCGAGGACGTGGCCAGCGAAATGACCGGCATCTCGGTGCGGCTGGAAGGATTCGACGAAGTGCGCTACCGTCGCGAACTGGGCCATCTGGTCGGCCGCTATGCCGCGCACCAGGCCGAGGAAAGCCTGGCCGAGGGCAGTCTGCTGATCGAGGTGGTGCGGGTTTCGGTGGACTGCGGCCTGCGCCCGCCCGCCGAACTGGGCCTGCTGGGCCGCACCCTGCTCAATCTGCAGGCGGTGATCCACGCCCTGGCCCCGGAACTGAACATCGAGGCGGTGGTACGTCCGCACTTGCGTCAACTGATGCGCCAGCGGCTGGCGCAGGGGCTGTCGCTGTCGGGTCTGGCCGCCGAATCGCTGGAGCTGCAGAACCTGATGCGCGAAGCGCCGCGCAAGCTGCAATCGCTGCTGTCCCTGTTGGCGGACAACAAGCTGCAGATCTCGATCGCCGGCATGGAAGAGTCGCGGTTGATGGAAGCGCTGCAGAAGATCGCCAACCGGATCAGCACCGGCGCGATCGCCGCCGCACTGATCCTGGCCTCGGCCCTGATCATGCGCATCGATACGCCTTACCGGTTGTTCGGCTACCCGGCGCTGGCGCTGGTGCTGTTCCTGCTGGCTTGCGTGCTGGGCCTGGCCCTGGTGGTCAGCGCCTTGCTCAGCGACCGCAAGGCCCCCAGCCGCAAGTCGCCGCCGCCCTGAACCGCATTCGAGGCCAAACGTTGGGCGACGCTCACATTATCGGGACCGCGCGGTAACGCGACGATGACCACACTGGCTAGCGTCCCCCACGGCGGCGGCAGACCGATGGACACGCCGCCGCCGCGAACAACGACCCGGAGACCACGATGAAAGTCGACAGCCTGATGACCCCCTCCCCCACGGCCGCCGCGCCGTCCACCAGCCTGCGCGCGGTCGCGCGCATGATGCTGGATCACGACGTAGGCGAAATTCCCATCGTCGACGAAACCGGCGCCCCGCTCGGCGTGGTCACCGACCGCGACATCGTGGTGCGCCTGGTCGCCCACGGCCAGGACCCGACCCAGGTGGCCGCCAGCGACTGCATGACCAGCCCGCCGGTGACGGTGGCTGTCGATGCGGACATGAAGGACTGCGCCGAACGCATGATGCGCGAGCAAATCCGGCGCGTGTTGGTGGTCGACACCCAAGGCCGCCTGTGCGGCATCGTCGCCATGGCCGATCTGGAACGCGATCAAAGCCTGCGCTCGGTTCGGGCGGAGGTGGGCCGACGGGTGTCGCAGCCGCATTGAGGGCCACGACGCAAGATCGCGCATGCCCTCACCTCAAGCCCTCTCCCGCAAGCGAGAGTGAGGCGAAAAGCAGCAGGCAGCGCCGGATGCATCCCCTCTCCCGTTTGCGGGAGAGGGTTAGGGTGAGCGAAGCGAATGCTTTTGATCCCCGCTCGGGCACCGAACTCGCCGCGCAAACAGAAGACCCGGAGAGCCTGCCCCCGCGAAGGCCGGGGGGCGGCGCACAGGAGGTGCGCCGTTTTTCGCTGGCACAGGATGTGCCATCGAAAAATCCCCGCGCGCGCATCGCTCTCGCAGGGGAGCTCTGGGGAAGCGTTTTTCTTTGGTCACTTTCTTCTGACGCTTATCAAAAGAAAGTGACCCAGCCGCTTGCGGACGGAAGCTGTTGCTGTTGCTTCAACCAGCACACCCAAACACCTGCGCGAGCTCGGAGCTGATCGCGGCTTACGCCGCTCCTACCCCAAGGCGCCAGGGCAGACCGCACGCCGACCGAGAGCTTCGTCGTAGCTGCGGATTCGCGGTCGCAGCTTGCGCAGCTCCTACCCCAAAGCCGGGAGCAGGCAGCGCTAGGCCTCCGCGAGCTCGGAGCTGATCGCGGCTCACTCCGCTCCTACAGCAGGTCCCACAGAGACCGGAGCGTTCGTCGTAATCGCGGGGGCGTGGTCGCAGCTCACGCAGCACCTGCCCCAAAGCTGGGAGCAGGCAGCGCCAAGCCTCCGCGAGTTCGGAGCGGATCGCGGCTCACGCCGCTCCTACCCCGGAGCGAGAGCGCTACGAGGGATTGGAGGGCGCTAGCGCGGGGGTGCGCTGCTGAGTTCGTAGACGTAGGCTTCGACTTGGCGGCCGTCGTGCAGCAGGGCCACCGCAGGAACGCGTCGGTAGCCCTCGCCCTCGAATTCGTCCAGACGCGCCCAATGCGCCGCCAGTTCCGGCGAGCTGAAAACCAGCCCATCGACGGGCTCGGCGCTTTCGTCCAGCACGATGCCGGGATAGCCCGCAGCCGCGCCCCAGCCTTCGGCGAGCAGACGGCCACGCATTTGGGCGGGCTCCCATTGTCCCGGCACGTCGGCCAGCACGTGCGCGTTCGGGCGGCCGGGCGCCAGCGTTCCGTATACGAAGAGTCGGTCGGTCATGCCGCCCTGGATAACACGAGCGGAGGGCGGATTTCCATGCCTCCAGTTACGATGCCTCCGCTTGGAAAGGCAGGCGCGTCCGGCCAGCGTCAGGGCGTGCCGTCGCCGTAGTAGTGCGCCGTAGCCGGGTGCGTGCGCAGCGACTGTGGCCGATAAGGCCGGCGCAATCCGCATTGCATCACCTCCTGCAGGGCGAAACGTTCCAGCACCGACGGGTCCAGCTCGGCCGTAGCCGGTATGTCCCGCAACCGCTCGGGCCAACAGATGCCGAACCAGTTCAGCAGACGATGCTTCTGCCGGAACGCATGGCGCTCGCAGTGCTGCGGCCCGCCCGCGTCGGGGAACAGGTACAGCTTGCTGCGGTCGATCCGCACCGGGTGCTCCAAGGCCAGGGCTTCGCCGAGCATCCATTGCAGGGACAGATCGGACAACCGCGACTCCTCCTCGGCATAGCTGCCGCCGACATCGGAATGGTTGCCCGGGAACCAGCGCTGCTGCAGCTGCGGCGCGCGCCCCTCCCTGGCCGCCTTTTCGCCTTCGGCGCGGCCGCCCCACTCCACCCGGGCGAAATGGCGGCGGGTTTCGTCCACCGCCAGCGCATGGCGCACGATGGGGACGCGCGGGTCCAGGTAACGGTCGAAGTGCTTGCCGTGCCACAGCGCGAAATGCCAGGGCCACCACCGGGCGCGAGCGCCCTTGGGCGACATGCGCACGGTGGAGCGCAGGTACAGCAGCAGCACCGCGCCGAACAGCACGGCGAAGGTCGAGGCCGTGGTGATCGCCGGCGGCCAGTCGCGCCAGGCATGCATGATCGCGGCGAACAACGAGGCCACGCCGAAACCAGCCAAGGCCGCGACCGCTCCCAGGATGATGCGTATCGGAATCGGCAAGCCCAGCGCGGCGACCGAATCGAACACCCCCATGAAGTACGGGTAGACGTCGCCGCGGTTGGGATCCTTGCCCGCGCCGTAGCGGCTGCGGAAGCGCTGCGCCAGCGCTTCGCGCTCGATCTCGAAGGTCTTGCGCGGGTGGCCGGCGCCGTGGCCGTACACATGCACGGCTTCGGCCGCGATCGCGCGCAGCTCGCGGCCGTCGCGCGGCAGCGGCCCGCCCTCGCCGTCCTGGGTGGGTACGCCGCAGAGGTTGAGCACGTTGGCCAGCGCTCGCGCGGTGTAGCCGCCGCGGCTGAAGCCGAACAGGTAGATGCGGTCGCCGGGCTCGTAGTGGCGCAGGATGGCTTCGTAGCAATCCACGACGTTGCGCTGGAAGCCCAGGCCCACGGCCATGCCGGCGATGGACTTGAAGGTTTCGACCGGGCTGAAGGTGATCGCGCCGGAGGCGGTGACCGTGCCCAGGCCGGGATCGTAGAAGGCGACCTGCTCGGCCGGATCGATCGGGCTGTCGGGCCCGCTGCGGGTGGCGCGGTAGAGCTTGTAGACGTTGCTCAGGCGCTGGTCCGGGCGCAGTCCGCCGGCCTGGCCGGTGCCGTCGGCGTAGATCAGGATGTTCTTGGGCATGCTGCGAGTCCGATTCGCAAGGCGCTAACCCCCTGTTAGCGCGACCAGCCTAGCAGAAGGCGCGGCTCCGCCAGAGCTGCCTCAGCGCAGCGGGAAGTCGTAGGCGGTATCGGGCGTGGGCTCGGGCTTATAGGTGTAGTGCCACCACTCCAGCGGATAGTTGGCGAAGCCCTCGCGGGCCATCGCCTGCAGCAGCCGCTGCCGGTTCGCACGCTGCTGCGGCGTGGCGCCCGGCCAATCGGTGTGGGCGGACGGGTCGAAGTAATCGTAGCTGGTGCCCATGTCCAGCGGCGCGCAGCGGCGGCCGGCGTCGCAGCGCTGCAACGTCAGATCGAGCGTGGCGCCACGGCTGTGGCCGGAGGTCGGCGCGATGTAGTCGCCCAGCAGTTCGCGCTTGTCCAGGTTCGGGTAGTAGGCGGCCTTAGTCGATTGCTCGCCCGGATCGCCGGCCCAGGCGACGAAGTCGGCGACGGCCTGCATGGGCCGGTAACAGTCGTAGATCAGTAGGCTCAGTCCCTGCTCGCGCAGCGAGGCCTCTACCCGCTGCAAGGCCTCGGCGACCGGGCGCAGCAGGTAACAGCGTGGCGCAAGGTAGCCGGCGACCGGACGCCCGGTGAAATTGCGCGAGCCCGCATAGCGGATGTCGTAGGCCAAGTCCGGCACCAGGCTGCGCAGTTCGACCATGCCGGCTTCGTCGGCATCGCGTGCCGGCGAGCGCTGCGGCACGGTTGGCGCGGCAGCTGGCAGGATCGAGCGCGGCGGCGCGTGACCGCACGCACTCAGCAGCAGCGCAAGCACCCACCACGCTGGCGTCCGCATGCACGTGCACACGCGACGGGCACGGCTGCGCGAGTCCGCAGCGACCCGCGTCGCTGCGGCGATCATCGCCCTACCCCGATGCCGGAACCCGCCATCCCGCGCAAGCGCCGGCCTCAGTACACGCCGAAATCGGCGCGGCAGCCGTTGTCGACCCAGATGCTGTTGCGCTCCACGCCCCAGTTCTGGCCGTACTGGCAATAGGTCTTGCTGAGCTGGCGTTGCACCTCGACATGGCCGCGGCCGTAGTAAGGACAGCGCACGTAGCGGTTGTCGGTGGACTCGCAGCGCACCACGTTGTTGGGCTGATAGCCGTTGCCGCCGTAGTACGGGCCGTCGTCGTAGTAACGGTCGCGATCGCGGTCCTTCTTGTTCTTGTTGGCCAGGATCGCAGCGCCCAGCAGGCCCACGACGACCGCGCCGGCGATGGCGCCGGAGTTGTCGCGGCCGGAAGACTGGCCTTCGCCGACGTAGAACTCCGCACGGCAGCCGTTGGTCACCCAGATGCGGTTGCGGTCGTAGCCCCAGGTGTCGTTCTGCCAACAGCCCGACGAGCTGAGCTGGCGCGACAGGGTCACGCCGCCGCGGGTGTCGACCGGGCAGCTCTGGTACTGGCCGTTGCCGGACTCGCAGCGCACGGTCTGGCCGGCCGCGTGCGCGGGACCGGCCAGCGGTGCGACCAGGCCCAGGATCAGGATGGAACTGACGATGCGTTTCATGGTCGTCTCCTTCACTTGGCGGCCTGGCGCGCCTGGGCCAGGGCTTCGAGCTGGGCGCCGTCGAGGTAGCCGTCGCGGTCGGTATCGAAGCTGTCGAATACCGGGCGCAGGGCGTCGCCGTAGGCGTCGAGGGTGACTTCGCGCTGGCCGGATTCGGCACGCGCCACCGGTACCAGATGGGCGGGAATCTCGTCGCCGCGCAGCACGCCGTCACGGTCGGCGTCGGCCTGGGCGAAGCGGCGGATCATGGCGTTGCGGTATTCCTCGAAGGAGAGCTTGCCGTCGCCGTCGCGGTCCATGCGCTTGAGCAAGCCGGCGGCGGTGACGGGATCGGGCGCGGCACCGGCCTTGGCCTGCTTCTGCGCGGCCGGTACGGGCAAGGCGATACACAGCAACAGGATCAGCAGCAACGGGCGACATGGTTTCATGCGGATCTCCTGGTGGTGGGCAGCGGCCAGCCGCCGCCGTTCGGGCGCGGCCAGGCCAGGCAGGGTGGGCGGTCGCGGGGTGGGCATTCCTGCTCCTTTGCGTCGAACGTCGTCCTGGCGGTCGAGGGGCCGCCCACGGGCACGGGCGGCTAGCGGCGCGCCGCAGCCGGTCGAGCCGGACTGCGAACCATGGCTCTCCCTCCATGCGGCGCGCAGCCACACTAATAGAGCAGCGGATGTTAGGCCAGCATGAGGCCGGCCCGACCTGCGATTGCACCGCGATCCGCAGCGCCCCGCTCTATTTGCAGGCGTCGTAAACCGCGTCGTTGAGGCGGCGCACCAGGTCGTAGTCGCGGTCCATGCCCGCCGCCTCGAGAGCCCGCTCGCGCTTGGCCCGCGCGCTCACGCAAGCCGAACTGCCGCCCAGCGCGATCAGGTGCGCGCCGCCACCGCGCGGTCGGTCGGTGCCGGCCAGGCGCGAGAGGTAGCCGGGGTCGGGGCGGCGCGGTGCGCGCACCGGCGAGAAGGCGGGCATGACGGTACCGCTCTCCCAGACCTGGATCAGGCGCATGCCCTGCGCGCAGGCTTGGGACTGGTAATGCGGCACGCCATCGGCGGCGAGGCATTTGTAGATGGTTTGCGCGCCGGCAGATGCGGGCAGCAACAGGAACAAGAACAGCACGACGGCGATAGGCATGGCGGTGACGGCTCCAATCGGACCTGCGCCGGAGGGCGCAACGGGTCGGTGTCGTCAGCCTGCCGTCGGCGCAGGACACATCGCATCGCCGCGATGGCCGTCGTAAGCGCAGTGCACGCCCTATTCGGAGGTAGGAAATGTCCTAGCCTGCGAAGAGCCGGAGTGCGGGAGCGAGGTGAGCCGACATCGGCTCCGGACTCGCCAGAACGCCGGCGCTCGGGGGTATCGCGGCTTACGCCCCTCCCACATCCCACCTGCGTCGGCGGGCGTGGTGGCGCGGTCGCGGCTCACGCCGCTCCTACCCCAATGCGGTTGCGCGGGTCATGGGGACTTGGGCGGCAATTTGGAGGCATGGCTGGCCACCATCACCCAGCCCTTCGGCGTGCGCACATAGGTATCGGTGAACTGGAAGTCGGCCGCGAACGCCTGGCCGCCGAACACGCCCTTGACCTCGGTCACGCCCAGAGCGATGGCGGTGTCGTCGCCGTAGAAGCGCAGCTGGGTGCCGTGGTTGCGGAACACCTCGTACTGGGCGGTGCCGCTGGCCAGTTCGGCGACTTCGTCGTCGCGCGTGGTGATCTTGCCGTTGGACGCGGTCAGGGTGAACCGCGGGTCCAGATGGCGCCCGATCCAGTCCGCGTCCTCGCGTTCGTAGGCGGCGCAGATCTCGCGTTCGGCCTGCAGGATGGCGCGCTCGTCGGCGCTGCGGTCGGCGGCGGCGACGGGGGCGGATACGGCCAGGCACAGGGGCAGCAACCAGATCGAGCGCATTGCGGGCAGTCCTTCTATCGGGGGTGGGAGGACGCCTGCGCGCCCCTACGCCCAGCATGCCCGTACCCGCGTTGCGTAGGCTGCACCGATCTTGCGCTTTGGCCTCAGTAGCCCACGCCGTGCGGCTGGATCACGCCGCTGAAGATGCCGGCCGCGACCAGCGCGATCAGCGCCACCGACAAGGCGATGCGCCGGGTCAGCGCGTTGACCGTGCGCTTGCTCTGGCCCTGGTCGACGAGCATGTAGTACATGCCCGCGCCCAGGTTCCAGAGAATCAGCGCCATGAAGGCGAGGATGAACAAGGTTTTCAGAGCGTAGTCCTGCCGGCTCGGCCGGCGCAGTAAGGAACGGCCCGCGCAGCGCCGCGGGCGGCGCACCGCTTAGCCGGCGGTGGCGGACGCGCGCCAGCCGCGCAACAGCCGCAAGCGCAGCAGGAAGGCGGCGGTCATCAGGCCCAGGAACAGGCCGTAGGCCACCGAGGTCGCCAGCACCTGCTTCCAGATCGCGCCGGCGCTGGGGTCGGCGTTGTACATCGACCAGTGCATGCCCCACCCCGCCGCCAGCGTGGCCAGCAGCAGCGCGCCGGCGTCGAACAGGCTGCGCGCGGGCGGCCGCGGCTGCCGCGGGTAGGCCCAGTACAGCCAGGACAGGATCGAGAACCAGGGCACGAACAGGATCAAGGCGAGATTGAGTTCGACCTGGGGGTTCATGGCGGCGGCGAGCATGGCGCGGAGGCTCATGAGGGGGTATGGCGGCATGGTGCGCGGACCGGATCAGTTCCGCCAGAATCAGAAATCGGATAAAAAACCATATCAGTTGCCAGGAACGGCCCCTATGAAGCGCTACCAGGCCCTGGCCGACGACATCGCCGCGTCCATCCGCGACGGCCTGCTGCGGCCGGGCCAGCGCCTGCCCTCGGTGCGCCGCACCAGCACCGCCCGCGGGGTCAGCCCGGCCACGGTGTTCCAGGCCTATTACCTGCTGGAGGCGCGCGGCCTGGTGCGCTCGCGCGCACGTTCGGGCTACTACGTGAGCAGCGCCCCGCCGGCCTTGCCGCCGGAGCCCGACGCGGCTTCGCAGCCCGACGGCGAGTCGCGTCCGGTGGACGTGAGCGAGCTGGTGTTCGAAGTGCTGGAATCGGCGATGGCGCGCGACGTGGTGCCGCTGGGCTCGGCCTTCCCCAGCCCGCAGCTGTTCCCGCTGCGCAAGCTCGGCCGCGCGATGGCCTCGGCCGCGGTGCACCTGGACCCGTGGAGCACGGTCGACGAGCTGACCCCTGGCAAGGTCGCGCTACGCCGGCAGATCGCGCTGCGCTACCGCATCGACGGGCTGCAGGTGGGCGCGGACGCAATCGTGATCACCAACGGCGCGCTGGAAGCCTTGAACCTGTGCGTGACCGCGCTGACCCAGCCCGGCGACGCGGTGCTGGTCGAATCGCCCTGCTTCTACGCCACGCTGCAATCGCTGGAGCGCCACGGCCTGCGCGCGATCGAAGTGCCCACCCATCCGCGCGACGGCATCGACCTGGACGCGATGGACGCGGCCATCGGGCGGCACCGGCCGAAGGCCTGCTGGCTGATGACCAACTTCCAGAATCCGCTGGGCAGCGCCATGCCCGACGAGAAAAAACGCGCCCTGGTCGAGCGCCTGACCCGCCACGGCGTGCCGTTGATCGAAGACGACGTGTACGGCGAGCTGTATTTCGGCGAGCGCCGCCCCACGCCGGCCAAGGCCTACGACCGCGACGGTCTGGTCATGCATTGCGCTTCGTTCTCCAAGACGCTGGCGCCGGGCTACCGCATCGGTTGGGTCGCGCCCGGCCGCTACCTGCGCGAGGTCGCGCGCGCCAAGCTCACCGCCACGCTCAGCACCTGCGTGCCGGCGCAGCTGGCGTTGGCCGATTACCTGGCCCAGGGCGGCTACGACCGCCATCTGCGCCGCCTGCGCACCGCGCTGCTCGCGCAACAAGGACAGTACCTGGAGGCGGTGGCGCGCCACTTCCCCGAAGGCACGCGCGTGACCCGGCCCGCAGGCGGGTACTTCTTGTGGATCGAACTCCCGGAAGGCGCCGATGCGCTGCGCGTGTACCGGCAAGCGGCGGACATGGGCATCAGCATCGCGCCGGGGCCGATGTTCTCGGTGCGGCGCGGCTTCGGTCATTGCCTGCGGCTCAACTGCGGGCATCCGCTGGACGAGCGGGTGGAGGCGGCGCTGGCGACTTTGGGCCGGCTCGCGGCGGCCAGCGCCGGCATTGCTTGAATGCCACAATAAGCAGTAGAGAGTGCGGAAGCGAGAACGCATTAGCACACATGGCGATCCGCAATTCGCACAGCCATCATGCGTATTTTTTGCGCAAACCAGACGTGTGGCTGCGTGAAGAACGCGTCTACAAACTGAACGACTCGTCAAAATAGTGCCCACAGGCACCAGCAACGTTGCACACCGTTAACCCATACGCACCTAGATTGTCCCTGCAACCACGGGGGAATTCGCAGTGTTCAAAGTGTCGTTGAGGGAGCACGCACTGATGAGCGTGCTGGTGGGGCTGCAGCGGGGCGTGCAGCCGGAAACCAGCCATCTGAAGCATTGTTTGGTCGAAGAAGGTCTGGCCCTGAACCAGGGCGGACGATTGTGCCTGTCCGAAGCCGGCAATACCTTGCTGCAAGGCCTGCAGCACCTGCTATGGGCGGAAGTGGAAGCGCTGCAGCAAGTGCTGTCCAATCGCGCCGGCGCCAACGCCAGCAATACGGCAACGCCGGACTACGCGCGCAGCCCCGCGACCACGCCTTGAATCCAGCGGCACCGGCGGCACGCGGCCGCCGGTGCGCTACGGACCTCAGGCCGCGCTCTTGCTGCGGCGGCCCAGCCACCAGGCGATCGCGGCGCCGGCCAGCAGCCAGCCGATCAGCTGTTCCAGCAACACGCCCAGGGTGAACTGCATCGGGAACAGGTACCAGTTCCAATGCGGCACCGCGAGCGAGAACCACAGGAACAGCGCGAACGCGCCGGCGATGGCGACGCGGCGGCCGAAACTCCATGGGCCCAACGACGCCACCCAAGCCAGCAGCCATGCCGCCAGCAGGCAGCTCACGAACTGCTTGATCAGGTTCGGCCCCATGCTCTGGATGGCCGGATTGCCGCCGGGCTGATAGACCACGAAGGCGTAGGCCTTGTCCTTGTTGCCGGCGATGAAGGCGTTGCGCGCGGCTTCGTCGTTCCACTGCGCCATGTCCATGCTCGGGTACATGTAGATGCCCTCGCCCGAGGTCGAGGCCTTCACCGCTTCCAGCACCGTGTCCTGCTGCGCCTGCGCGGGCACCTTGATGCCCATCTCGCCGATTGGCAGCGCCATGTGCGCGACCGCGCCCCAGATGAACATCACGACCGCGCCGATGATGCCTGCTACCAGTACCCGCATGGCCTAGCCCCTTTCGTATGGGTTCCCCCGAACCCGGCGCCGCGAGCTTGCACCCCGGCGGGCGCGGCGGCAATGCGCAGTGCCGCATACCGACGAACGGACGGCCGCTGCGGCGCGGCGGCTGCGTCTGCTGGAGTGGGAGGGACCGATCCCGTCTACAGGCCCGGACGCCGGGGACAGCGCCATGGATTGCCGTCGTTGCACACCCTTGCGGCTGCGCGCCGCGGCGCTGCTGTTGAGCGCGCTGGCCTCGCCCCTGGCGCTGGCCCAGGACCCGCCGCAGCGCCAGCGCATCAGCAGCCGCGCGCTGCAGGGCGAACTGCGCCAACGGCCACAGGGCGTGACCGTGCCGGCCGAAATCACCCAACGCGGCGACCGCCTGGTACTGCAGACCGCCGACGCGGCCGTACCCGTGGTCAACCCCGGCGCGCTGGGCCAGAACGTGCGCCAGCTGCCGGTGCAGGTGGTGGTCAGCGATACCCCGGCCGGCGTCGAGGGCGTGCGCATCGGCGCGGTCAAGCTGCAGGCCACCGAGCGCTGGCGGCAGCTGAGCCCGCAGCAGCGCAGCAAGTTCGGCAATGTCGACGCCGCCCAGCGCCGCCTGGGCGCGGCCGCCGAATCGGCGCTGCGCCCCAACGCCACGCCCGCCGACCTGGGCCGCCTGCGCCAGGCCGTGGACGCGACCGAGCGCCAGGTGCTGAGCGCCTACCGCTCGCTGCCGCCCAGCCAGCGCAGCGAACAACGGGTGCTGGTGGAACAGCACAGCGAACTGCGCCGGGCCAAGAAATCGCTGTACGGCCTCAACCGCGACGACCGCTACCCGCCGCAGGCCTACGAGCGCATCTATGCCAATTCGCGCGGCGCCTTCGCCCTGCGCGTGCGCGGGGAGGAGATGCCGCGCTGCAGCGCGGTGCTGATCGGCGAGACGCTGGCGCTGACCAACAACCATTGCATCCTGGAAGACCTGCCCAGCGAACTGGAGGCGGTGTTCGACTACGAGGACGACCTGGACGGCCGCCACCTGGACAGCCAGGTCTTCCCCATCGCCGACATCCGCCTGACCTCGGAAGAGGAACGCGACAACCTCGACTTCGTGCTGCTGGAACTGGGCGCCAACCCGCAAGGCGCCCTGCCTGGCGCGGTCTACCCGCCGCAGTGCCTGTCGCTGAAGCCGGTGCGCCGCGACGACCCGTTGTACGTGATCGGCTTCCCGCTGGGCGGGCCGCGCACGGTGCACGACAACAGCTACGTCTACTTCCCGTTCCTGGCCAGCGCCGACGAATTCGCCGAGATCGAAATCCTGGTGCGCTCGGAGTTCGCCACCCTGGAGGACGAACAGCAGTCCTACATCGACGGCAAACTCAAGGAATTCATCGACAGCTACCGCCCGCGCACCGCCGCCGACGGCAGCCGCTACTACGAATACGTGAGCGTGCGCTTCGGCGACCAGCCCACCATCGGCGCCGACAGCGACACCTACCACGGCAACTCCGGCTCGCCGGTGTACAGCCGCCGCAACCACGCGGTGGTCGGCCTGTTGTTCGACGGCCAGGAAGACACCTCGCAGCCCTGGTCGCCGGGCTGGCGCGCGCACGAGGCGATCCTGCCGATCGGCAAGGTAGTCGAGCGCCTGGACACCGTCGCGCCGGATTGGCGCAGCGATCCGCGCCTGTGCGTGCGGCCGGCGAGTTGAGGCGCGCATGGCCATCCGCCCACGGCATTGGAAGGCCTGGCTGCTGGCGGCCTGTGCCGCTGGCTGCGGCGCGCAAACGCCGGAACCGCCTGCGCCGGTAGCGACCCAGGCGCCCGCGCAAGCGCCGGTAGCCGCGCCGGAGCCGCCTGCGCCCGCGCCTGCGCCAACGCCCGCCGCCGAGCCGCCCACCGGGGCCGCGCCGCCGCAACCCAAACCAGTGCCAGTGCCGCTCCCGCCGCCGCAAACACCGGATCCCAAGCCCAAACCCGCCGCACCGCCCGCGCCTTACCTAGATATCAGCATCACCACCCTGTCCAAGGGCCGCGGCGTGCCCGAGCCCACGCGCGAGGCCTACCAGCGCGTGCGTGCCCTCATGGACCACAAACAGCGTGAGCAGCAGCTGTCCGGCCTGAGCGTGCGGCGCATGGGCCTGGAAGGCGAAACCCGCTTGTGCGCTCGCTTCAGCGATGCCGCACAGGCACGCGAGGCCCTGGCCGAGATCCGCGAACTCACGGCCGGCGTCGAACTGATCGCCGTCGAATCCACACCCTGCATCCCGTCCAAGGAGGACGCGCCATGAAATCCGCTCCCTCGCTTAGCCTTCCGCTGGCTCTCGCGCTCGCGGCCGTGCTGACGGCACCGGCCTGCAAGCGCCAAGAGGCGCCGCAGCCGGTCGCGCCCGCGCCCGAACCCACGCCGGAACCGCCGCCGATCACCTTGAAGATCCGTCCCGCCAGCGGCGCGGTCGAAGCCAGCGAGGCCAACGTGGCCAAGACCAAGGAGCAGATCGCCGAGTCGGCGCAGAAGATGCGCGAGCAGTGGATCGGCAAGTCCTTCGAGGACTTCGAAAAGGCGGTCTACCGCGAGCCCGGCGAGAACGGCAAGTACATCGTCAACGGCGACATCGCCTTCGCCGACCGCAAGCACCTGGAGGAGTTCTTCGACCATCTGCAGGACAGCGCCAACGGCGTGGCCGGCGGCAAGCTCGTGGTCAACCGCATCGGCGGCGAAGGCGAGCCGGCCGGGCTGGCCGTGGCCACCTTCAACGGCCGCGCCGACGTCTGGAACAGCGGCAACAAGAAGCGGCTCACCTACTGCGTGAGCACCGGTTTCGGCGCGCGTCACGCCGCCGTAGTCGCCGACATGGAGGCCGCCGGCCGCGCCTGGGAGGAAGCGGCCGACGTCGATTTCGTCTACCTGCCCGCGCAGAACGGCAACTGCACCGCCAGCAACCCCGGCGTGGTGTTCGACGTGCGCCCGGTCAACGTGGACGGCAACTACCTGGCGCGCGCGTTCTTCCCCAGCGACCAGCGCCGCGACCGCAACGTGCTGATCGACGAGTCCGCGTTCCAGCTCGACCCGGCCGACAAGCTCAAGCTGGTCGGCATCCTGCGCCACGAACTGGGCCACGCCCTGGGTTGGCGCCACGAACAGACCCGCCCCGAGGCCGGCACCTGCTTCGAGGACAGCGACTACATCCCGGTCACCGACTACGACCGCTTCTCGGTCATGCACTACCCGCACTGCAACGGCGGCGGCGACTGGTCGCTGACCCTGACCGCCGCCGACAAGGCCGGCGCCGGCTGCATCTACGGCAAGGGCAGCAACAACCCCGAGAACCTGGGCGCCTGCCGCTTCCGCATGCCCGACGTGGCCAGCGGCAGCGCCGCCAGCGAGACCTTCGCCGCGCAGACCGTGGCCAAGGGCGCGATGAAGCACTACGGCCCGTTCCGGGTGAAGCCCGGCTCCCTGCTCGAAGTGCGCCTCAGCGGCGCCGGCGCCACCCCCGGCGACCCCGACCTGTACGTGGACTTCACCCGCAAACCCGAACTCAACCGCTGGGTCTGCCGCCCCTACCTAAGCCGCGCCGACGAGGTGTGCGAACTGCAGGTGCCGAGCAACCGCAGCGAGGTGTTCGTGGCCGTGCGCGGGTACACGGCGGCGAACTTCGGCTTGCAGGTGAACTACGTGAAGCCATAAGCCGGCGATAAGTCCGGCGCAGCTTTGCGCACTATTTATTTTTAAAAACAATTAATTAGAGAGTAAATCTCCAGTTAATTCACGAGTGCAATCAAACCGCCCCACCCCACCCGCGTACTGTCGCCATCCCCAGCGCCGTCATCGCCAGCGAGCCGAACAAATGCAGCGCCGCCGTCGCCAGCGCCCAGCCGTACTGCTGGCGCAGCAGCTGCTGCACCACTTCGGCGGAGAAGGTGGAGAAGGTGGTCAGGCCGCCGAGCAGGCCGGTGATGGCGAACAGCCGCCACTCCGGCGCGATCGCGGCGTGGCTGTCGAACCAGGCCACGGCCAGGCCCACGCCGTAGCCGCCGACCAGGTTGGCGGCCAGGGTGCCCAGCGGCAGCGTGGCGGCGATGGGATTCAGCCACAGCGACAGGCCCCAGCGTGCCCAGGCGCCGAGCGCGGCGCCCAGGCCGACCGCGGCGAAGGGAATCAGCCAGGCGCCCATGCTCAGCCCCCCTGCTCGCCCTCGCCGCGCGCGTTCGCACGTGCGGTGCGCAGGCGATCGAGTTTCTCCTTGAGCTTGATCTCCAGGCCACGCTCCACCGGCTGGTAATACACGCGCTCGCCCATGGCGTCGGGGAACCCCGTCTGGTCCAGGGCGATGCCGCCGGCGGCGTCGTGGTCGTACTGGTAGCCCTGGCCGTAGCCGAGCTGCTTCATCAGCTTGGTCGGCGCGTTGCGCAGGTGCAGCGGTACGTCCTGGGTGCCGAACTCGGCCACGTCGGCGCGGGCCGCGTTGTAGGCGCTGTAGGCGGCGTTGGACTTGGCGGTGCTGGCCAGATAGATCGCCAGCTGGGCGAAGGCCAGTTCGCCCTCGGGGCTGCCCAGGCGGTCGTAGGTGTCCCAGGCTTCCAGGGCCATCTGCAGCGCGCGCGGATCGGCCAGGCCCACGTCCTCCACCGCCATGCGGGTCAGCCGGCGCGCCAGGTAGGACGGGTCGCAGCCCCCGTCGAGCATGCGCGCCAGCCAGTACACGGCGGCGTCGGGGTTGGAGCTGCGCACGGATTTGTGCAGCGCCGAGATCTGGTCGTAGAACTGCTCGCCGCCCTTGTCGAAACGGCGGGTGCGGTCGGCCAGCACCTGGGCCAGGGTGGCCTCGGTGATGACGCCGCCTTCGTCGGCGGCCAGTTCGGCGGCGATCTCCAGCAGGGTCAGCGCGCGGCGCACGTCGCCGTCGGCGGCGCCGGCGATGTGCAGCAGCGCCGCATCGTCGACCTGGACGCCCTGCCCGCCCAGGCCGCGTTCTTCGTCTTCCAGCGCGCGGCGCAGGGCCACGGCGATGTCGGCGGCCGACACCGCCTCCATCACGTGCACGCGGCAGCGCGAGAGCAGCGCGGAGTTGAGTTCGAACGAAGGGTTCTCGGTGGTCGCGCCGACGAACAGGATGGTGCCGCGTTCGATATGCGGCAGGAACGCGTCCTGCTGGGCCTTGTTGAAGCGGTGCACCTCGTCCACGAACAGCACGGTGCGCCGGCCTTCGGCGAAACGGTGCGCGGCCTCGGCCAGCACCTGGCGGACCTCGGGCAGGCCCGAGAGCACGGCCGAGATCGCGCGGAAGTCCGCGTCCGCATAGCGCGCCAGCAGCAGCGCCAGGGTGGTCTTGCCGCAGCCCGGCGGCCCCCACAGGATCATCGAATGGACCTTGCCGGCCTCCACCGCGCGGCGCAGCGCGGTGCCCGGCGCGAGCAGGCGGCGCTGGCCGACCATGTCGTCCAATTCGCGCGGGCGCATGCGTTCGGCCAGCGGACGCAGGCCTTCGCGGTCGACGCTGAGCAGGTCGGGGGCGTCCTCGGGACGGCGGGAGGTTCGGCGGGCCACGCGGGGTTCGTTCGTCAGGCGGTATCGAAGGCCACGATAGCAAGATCGCGTCGCAGCAGAAGAGAAATGCGGGCCAAGACCTTGATGCGCAAGGCCGCTCGCCCCCCAGCTCACAAACCGGGGCCCGCCGCGTTGGCATTAAGCGGGCCGGCGACGCGCGCCGCCCGGCGCTCGCCTGCGCCCTACCGCCCCGGACCCCGAGCCATGGCCAATTTCGATCTGTATTTCCCGCAACTGCTGAGCTTCGAAGGCGGCTACGTCGACGATCCGCACGACCCCGGCGGCGCGACCAACAAGGGCATCACCCTGCGCACCTTCCAGGCCCACGCCTCGCCGTTGCTGCAGGTGGCGCCGACCCTGGCCAACCTGCAGGCGCTGACCGACGCGCAGGCCGCGACCTTGTATCGCGCGCTGTACTGGGACCCGCTGCACGGCGACCAGATCCAGCTGCAGTGCCTGGCCAACGAGTTGTTCGATTTCTACGTCAACGCCGGCGTGCACGCGATCTTCCTGCTGCAGCGCCTGCTGGGCGCGCCGGTGGCGGTGGACGGCGTGTTCGGCCACGACACCCTGGCCGCGCTGCAGGCCAGCGACCAGCGCAGCCTGTACGCGCGCTACCGCCAGGGCCGGATCGACTACTACCGCCTGCTGGCGGCGCAGCACCCGGTGCTGGCGCGCTTCCTCGCCGGCTGGCTGCGGCGCGCGCAGTGGTTCCCGGTCAGCGCGCCCTGAGCCTGGCGATCAGCGCTCGCCGCCGATCACGTCGGTGCCGGCCGGCGGGGTGAACTTGAACTGGCCGGTGGCGAAGGCGGGATTGCGGCGCCAGCCGGTGAAGGAAATCTCGGTGCGTTGGCCCAGGCTGTCGACCACCTGCATGCGCGCCAGGCCGGCGGCGTTGAAGCCGAGCTTGGCGCTGCGGAAGCCGGCCTCGGTGCCGGACTTGGGCGCCAGGCTCAGCCAGTTCAGGCCCTCGGCGGTGCCGGCCTCGCGGACCACGAACTGCGCGTCGAGCTTGGCCGGATCGATCAGCGCCGACAACGGGCTGTTCTGCTCTTCGGCGCCCTGCGGACGCACGGTGACCTGCTGCAGGTCCGGGTCGTGCACCCAGACCTTCTTGCCGTCGGCCACGATCAGCTGCGGATAGGGCTTCACGTACTCCCAGCGGAACAGACGCGGCGCGGACAGCGCGACCTTGCCGTTGGAGCTTTCCTTGCGCTTGCCGTTGGCGTCGAACACCTGCTGGGTGAACTGACCGTCCAGGCCCTTGAGGCCGCGGGTGAAGGTGTTGAGGTCGTCGCGCGCGCCGGCGGTGGCGGCGCCGGCGAACAGCGCGCCGGCGATCAGGGCGGTGCGGGCGGCATGGCGGACGGTGGCGGACAGGCTCATGCGGGGGAAGGCTCCGGTACGTAGCTTTGCGGCGAGTCTGCCGCGGTGAAACTGAATAGAGCTGCACAGTATCGCCTGGATGCGAAGACGGCGTTCAGGCGGCGGTATGGCCCCGATCCACTCCCTCCCGTCATTCCGGCGAACGCCGGAACCCACTTTGATCTTCGCTCCGACTGGCGGGGCCAGAGCACAGGCAGGCGGCGATGCGATTTCGTCACACGCCCCACCCGTCGTTGCGGCGAAAGCCGGAACCCACTTTGATCTTCGCTTGCGCCAGCGGAGGTGAAGCAAAGACAAGATGGGTTACGGCTTTCGCCGAATGACGGCTTTTACCGCCGTCGCCCCGCCTTAAAAACTGCGCAAGGCGTTGCGCTTGATCTGCGATTCGATCTGCTGCTGCGGCGATGCCTGGGCCTGCGCCGGCGCGTCCAGGCCGACGCCGGCATGCTCGTCCTGCAACTGTTCGCAGCGGCCGTCGTCGTCGCAGGCGTAGACCTGGGGCGCGGCCGCGACCAGCGAGGCGTCGCTGTCGCTGCCGACGGTGACGTAGGCGCCGCCGCGATGCGGCGTAGGCGCGGGTCCGGTCACGGCGGCCAGGCGCGGGGCGGACGCGGCTGCAGCCACATCCAGTTCGCGCACCGCAATCGGGTCGGCGGCGTCGTAACCGGCGACGGCCATAGCGACCACCGCACGACCGGAGGTGTCAGGCTGGGGCCCGACACGCGCAGGCACTTCATCAGCGGGTTTCGCTGGCACCGGTGCGGCGGTGGCGACGGGCGCGGCGCGCGGCGGCTCCGCTGCCACGGGTGCTGCGACAGGCTCGGGCGCGGTCGCCTGCACAGGCTGCGCCGCAGGCAGGCGCTTGGCCGGATCCTGGTCGCGCAACGAAGGCACGCTGCGCCACCGCACCCACTCCTGCGCGGGCGCCGGCCGATGGACGCAGACGATCAGCAGCAGCGCCGCGGCGACGGCGCCGGTCTTGCTCGAATACCGGGCCATGCGGCCACTCCCCGAGTCCGAACCGCAAGATCCCCCCGTCCCCAGCTTAAGCCGGCTTGTGTGACCGCCGCCAGCGCCGCCGGCGGCCGTCCGTCGGGGTGGCGGGCTACTTCGGCGGGGGCGGCGCCAGCACGCTGCGGTCGCCGTTGTGCTCGGGCGGGGAGACCACGCCGGCGGCCTCCATGGCCTCGATCAGGCGCGCGGCGCGGTTGTAGCCGATCTTGAGCCGGCGCTGCACGCCGGAGATCGAGGCGCGACGGGTCTCGGTGACGATGCGCACGGCCTCGTCGTAAAGCGGGTCGGACTCGTCCCCCGCCCCGCCGCCGCTTTCCGGCAGGCCGGTGGCGCCGACCACCACGCCGTCGCCCAGGGTCTGCACCTCGTCCAGCACGCCCTCGATGTAGTCCGGGCCGCCGCCGACCTGCTTGAGGTGCTCGACCACGCGGTGCACTTCCTCGTCGGAAACGAAGGCGCCGTGCACGCGTTCGGGCATGGCCGTGCCCGGCGGCAGGTACAGCATGTCGCCGTGGCCGAGCAGGGTCTCGGCGCCGGACTGGTCCAGGATGGTGCGCGAGTCGATCTTGCTCGACACCTGGAACGCGATGCGGGTAGGAATGTTGGCCTTGATCAAGCCGGTGATCACGTCCACCGACGGGCGCTGGGTGGCCAGGATCAGGTGGATGCCGGCCGCACGCGCCTTTTGCGCCAGGCGCGCGATCAGCTCTTCGACCTTCTTGCCGACGATCATCATCATGTCGGCGAATTCGTCGATGAAGATGACGATGAAGGGCAGCGTTTCCAGCGGCCGCGGCGCCTCGCCGAGCTCGGCGTTGGGCTTGAACAGCGGGTCCATCATCGGCTGGCCGGCGTCCTGCGCGTCCTTGACCTTCTTGTTGAAGCCGGCCAGGTTGCGCACGCCCACCGCGCTCATCAGCTTGTAGCGCCGCTCCATTTCGGCCACGCACCAGCGCAGGCCGTTGGCGGCCTCCTTCATGTCGGTGACCACCGGCGCCAGCAGGTGCGGAATGCCCTGGTAGACCGACAGCTCCAACATCTTGGGGTCGATCATCAGCATCCGCAGGTCCTTGGCGGAGGCCTTGTACAGCAGGCTCAGGACCATGGCGTTGACCGCCACCGACTTGCCCGAGCCGGTGGTGCCGGCCACCAGCAGGTGCGGCATGCGCGCCAGGTCGGCCACGGTGGGCCGGCCGGCGATGTCCTTGCCCAGGGCCAGGGTCAGCGGGCTGCCGGACTTGTCGTATTCCTTGGAGCGCAGCAGCTCGGACAGGAAGATCATCTCGCGCGAGGTGTTCGGCGTTTCCAGGCCGATCACCGACTTGCCCGGGATCACGTCGACCACGCGCACCGACTTCACCGACAGGCCGCGGGCGATGTCCTTGTCCAGCGAACTGATCTGGCTGACCTTGACGCCCGGCGCCGGCTGCACCTCGAAACGGGTGATGACCGGGCCCGGATAGGCGCCGACCACCTGGGCGTCGATGCGGAAATCCTTGAGCTTGAACTCGATCTGCCGCGACAGGGTTTCCAGCGTTTCCTCGCTGTAGCCCTTGGGCTGCGGCTTGGGATCGTCCAGCAGCGCCAGCGGCGGGATGCCGGTGCCGTCGCCGGTATGGAACAGCGGGATCTGGGTCTCGCGCTTGGCGCGCTCGCTCTTTTCCACCACCGGCGCCGGCGGCGGTTCGATCTTGACCTTCTCGCGCTTGGCGCGCAGTTCCACGTCGACCTTGCGCGCTTCCTCGCGCTCCTCGCGGTAGGCGCGGGTCTGCTGCCATTCGCTGGCCTGCTGGCTGCCGCGGCGGAACAGCTTGCTCAGCAGCGGGCCCAGGGCCAGGGTCCACTGGCCGATCTTGTCCATCACCGCCAGCCAGGAAATGCCGGTGGCCAGGGTCACCGAGATCAGCAGCAGGGCCAGCAGGAACAGGTTGCCGCCGACCGGACCGAAGCCCGAATACAGCGAACGCCCGACCAGCTGGCCGAGGATGCCGCCGCTGCCGGCGGAGAAATATTCGGCCGTGCCCAGGCGCAGGTGCAGCAGGCCGGTGGCCGAGACCAGGAAGCCGACGATGCCGACCAGGCGCAGCGCCGGCCCCAGGTCGGCGTCGCCATCGCCGTCCGCGTCCATGCCGAACAGGGCGATCCAGGCGATCGCGCCCAGCATGACCGGCAGCAGGAAGGCGACGTAGCCGCACAGGTACAGCAGCACATCGGCGGTCCAGGCGCCCACGCGCCCGCCCAGGTTGTGCACCGGCGCGGTGATCGAGCCCGAATGCGACCAGCCCGGGTCCGCGGGCGAGTACGACAGCAGGCTGGCCAGCAGGTACAGCAGCAACGGCGCGATCAGGATCAGCGCGATATCGCGCACCAGCCGCTGCCGGCGCGGCGAAGGCGGCGCCTTTTCCTTGGCCGGAGCGGCCTTTTTGCGGCTTGCGGAAGGAGCTTGCGCCACCGTGAAGTTCTGCCTCAGCTAGATAACGTTAGTTATTGAATATACGCGAAAAGCCCCTGCCCCGCGCAAGCCGCCCCGGGGCTGAGCCGGGGGCTGCGTACGGGCGCCGTCGAAACGAAAACGGGCGGCCAGCGAACGGTAGCATCAAAGCCCGCGTCCGCCGCCGCCCGCCGTGCGGGACAGGGGCCGGCATCCGGCCCCGATCCGCCGTGCTTACAGGCTCATGCCCTGCAGCGCCGGGTGCACCAGCTTGCCGCCTTCGACATTGATGCCGCGCACCAGGGCCGGGTTGTTGCGCCACTCGTTGCCGGCCGCCAGCTTGTTGACCCAGGGCAGGATCGCCGCGCAGATCGCCTGCGAGGAGGTCTGCGGCACCGCGCCGGGCATGTTGGTCACGCAGAAGTGGGTCACGCCCTCCTCCACATAGGTCGGCTCCTTCCAGGTGGTCGGACGCGAGGTCTCGAAGCAGCCGCCCTGGTCGATGGAGATGTCCACCACCACGCTGCCGTCTTCCATGCCCTTGAGCATCTCGCGGGTCAGCACGTGCGGCGCGCGCGCGCCGGTCACCAGCACCGCGCCGATCACCAGGTCGGCCGAGGCCACTTCGCGCGCGACCACGTCCACGTACGGGAACAGCGCGGTCACGTTGTTGCCCAGGCGCATCATCTGGTCCATGCGGTCCTGGCGCATTTCGAACACGGTGACGTTGGAGCCGCCGGCCGCGGCCAGCGCCGCCGACGCGCCGCCGGCCTGGCCGGCGCCGAACACCACCACCTTGCCGCGCTCGGTGGACGGCAGGCCGCCCAGCAGCTTGCCCTTGCCGCTCATGGGCTGGTGCAGCAGGTGGGTGCCGACCTGCACGCCGATCTTGCCGGCGATGATCGACATCGGCGCCAGCAGCGGCAGGTCGCCGTTGGGCAGCTCGACGGTCTCGAAGGCCACGCCGGTCAGGCCGATGTCCAGCAGCTGCTTGGTCAGCACCGGCTCGGCGGCCAGGTGCAGGTAGCAGAACAGCAGGTGATCCTTGCGCAGGTGCTGCAGATCGCCGGCGATGGGTTCCTTGACCTTGACGATCAGTTCGCCCTTCTCGTACAGCGCGGCCGCGTCCGGCGCGATCTTCACGCCCAGGCGGGTGTAGTCGGCATCCTTGAAGCCGCTTTTGACGCCGGCATCCTGCTCCAGCCAGACCTCGTGGCCGCGCTTGACCAGGTCGCCCGCGGCGGCCGGGACCAGCGCGACGCGGCCTTCGAGGGTCTTGGTTTCCTTGGGTACGCCGATACGCATTGCCTTCGCTCTCCAGTGGGGCCAAGAAAAAACGCCGCATGCGCGGCGCACCCAGCCCGGATTGTGTTGTGCAGTTTCGCTGCTGTGGGGGATCGGTCTTTGGCGCTGCAACGTTGCGTCCGCGGCGCGCGCCTTGTTTTGCCGGGACGTCGCCGCCAAGCTATGGCAACGACAGCGCCTTCAACACGCCAGCGTATGGCTCGCGTGCCGGAGGCACATCGCGCTCACGCGCGTCCCAACAGCCCGCGATTATATACATGACCCCTTCGAAGCACTCCCGCGTCGTCATCCTCGGTTCCGGCCCGGCCGGCTGGACCGCAGCCGTCTACGCCGCCCGCGCCAACCTCAAGCCGCTGGTCATCACCGGCCTGCAGCAGGGCGGACAGCTGATGACGACGACCGAGGTGGACAACTGGCCCGGCGACGCCCACGGCCTGATGGGCCCTGACCTGATGGCGCGCATGCAGGCGCATGCCGAGCGCTTCGATACCGAGGTCGTGTTCGACCACATCCACACCGCCGACCTGTCCAAGCGCCCGTTCCGCCTGATCGGCGACAGCGGCGAGTACACCGCCGACGCGCTGATCATCGCCACCGGCGCCACCGCCAAGTACCTGGGCCTGCCCTCGGAAGACCTGTTCAAGGGCCGCGGCGTGTCCGCCTGCGCCACCTGCGACGGCTTCTTCTACAAGGACCAGGACGTGGCCGTGATCGGCGGCGGCAACACCGCGGTCGAGGAAGCGCTGTACCTGTCCAACATCGCGCGCAAGGTCTACCTGGTGCACCGCCGCGACACCCTGCGCGCGGAGAAGATCATGCAGGACAAGCTGTTCGCCAAGATCCAGTCGGGCAAGATCGAGCCGGTGTGGCACCACGTGATCGAGGAAGTGCTGGGCAACGACGCCGGCGTGACCGGCATGCGCGTGCGCTCGGTGCAGGACGACAGCGTGCGCGACATCGCCGTGCACGGCCTGTTCGTGGCCATCGGCCACACCCCGAACACGTCGCTGTTCGAAGGCCAGTTGGAAATGAAGAACGGTTATCTGACCATCAAGACCGGTCTGGACGGCAACGCCACCCGCACTTCGGTGGAAGGCGTGTTCGCCGCCGGCGACGTGGCCGACCAGGTCTACCGCCAGGCCATCACCTCGGCCGGCTTCGGCTGCATGGCGGCGCTGGACGCCGAGAAGTTCCTCGACAAGGACGCCTGAGCATGCGCGCCGCGTTCGCGACCGTGCTGATCGCGGCCGCGGCGCTGTTGCCGTGTGCCGCGCAAGCGAGGGAGCCGGGCCTGTTCTGTCTGGACCGCGCCGAGCTGGCGACCGAGCGCGACAAGGCCAGCCCGGCGGCCCGGCAGCTGATCTACAACGAACAGTCCAGCTTCGGCGCCCTGCTGGCCGGCTATGAACGCATGCTGCAATCGGCCGAGCGCGGCGACGCGACGTCGCAGCGCCGGATCGGCGGCTATTGGGCCGCCTGCGTGCTCGCCGGCGACGGCATGAGCGCACAGAAGCAGGCCACCGCCGTGTCCTACCTGCAAGCCGCGGCCGGCAAGGGCGACACGCAGGCGCAGCGATACCTGGCGCAGTTCCACGCCCTGGGCGCCGGCGTGCCCGCCGACTACGGCCAGGCATACAAGCTGCTGGTGGACTCCGGTTATCCGCCCGACACCGCGGCCAAGACCGCGATCCGGCTCAAGCTCACGCAGTCCGCGCCGTCCGAACAGCAGGCCATGGCGGTGTTCGGCGTGGTGCTGAGCGCCATGCTCAAGGAACGTCTGGAGGCGCTGTCGGACGAAGTGGTGCGCAAGGATGCGGCCGGCCAACTGCAGAACGTGCGCGCCACCGTGCGCACCTGCCCCAATCGCGTCGAGATCCAACAGGCCGACCCGGGCATCGATCAGCCGGCGATGCTGGCTGCGCTGCGGGCCTTGCTCCAGCGCCTGCCCAGCGAAGGGCTGCCGTGCAAGGACGACAGCGGCCAGGCGTTCGGCTTCGCCCTGCCTTTTTCCATCCAGCGCTAATCGCCATGTCCGACACCCGTTTGCAGATCCGCGACGATCGCCACGACGCGCTGTCGGACAGCGACTTCGCG
Organism: Lysobacter silvisoli; assembly: GCF_003382365.1. Taxonomy (NCBI): domain Bacteria; kingdom Pseudomonadati; phylum Pseudomonadota; class Gammaproteobacteria; order Lysobacterales; family Lysobacteraceae; genus Lysobacter; species Lysobacter silvisoli. The sequence goes on from NZ_QTSU01000001.1 coordinate 1,263,369, forward strand.
GTCATCCACGGATTCCTGAGCCAGACCTATTGGGCCGGCAACATTCCGGCCGAGACCCAGCGCCGCGCGCTGGAACACTCGCTGTGTTACCGCGGCTATATCGACGGCGCACTGGTCGCGTTCGCGCGCGTGGTCAGCGACCGCGCCACCTTCGCCTATCTGGCCGACGTGTTCGTGCTGCCCGAGCAGCGCGGCCGCGGCCATGCGCGCGCGCTGGTGCGCGCGGCGATGGACGACCCGCGCCTGCAGGGTCTGCGCCGCTGGCACCTGGTCACCCGCGACATGCAGACGCTGTACGCCGGCCTGGGCTTCGAGGCGCTGAGCCAGCCCGAGTACCACATGCAGCGCCACGACCCCGACGTCTACCGTCGCAATGACCGCAACGGCTGAGCCGCTGACCGCACGCCTGTTGCCCGGCCTGGCGCAGATCGCGCCGGCGCAATGGGACGCGCTGCACGACGGCGGCAACCCGTTCCTGGCCCACGCCTTCCTGTCCGGCCTGGAAAGCCAGGGCTGCCTGCGCGAGGACTGGGGCTGGACTCCGCATCACCTGAGTCTGTGGCGCGGCGACGAGCTGATGGCCGCCGCCCCCGCGTATCTGAAGGACAACTCGCACGGCGAGTTCGTGTTCGACCACGCCTGGGCGCACGCCTACGCCCAACACGGCCTGGACTACTTTCCCAAGTGGCTGTGCGCGGTGCCCTACTCGCCCGTGACCGGCCCGCGCCTGCTCGCGCGCGACGACGCGGCGCGCGCGCAGCTGATCGCGGCGATGGCCGCGCTGACCCAGCGCCAGGAGCTGTCGTCGGCGCACGTCAATTTCCACCGTGAGGACGAAGACGCGCTGTTCGGCGAGGACTGGCTGGCGCGCACGGACGTGCAGTACCACTGGCGCAACCCGGCCGGCGCCGACGGCGCGCCCACCTGGCGCAGCTTCGAGGATTTCCTCGCGGCCATGGACCACAAGCACCGCAAGAACATCCGCCAGGAGCGCGCCAAGGTCGCGCGCGCCGGCGTGCGCCTGCGTGTGATCGAAGGCGCCGATGCGAGCGAGGCCGAGCTGGCGGCCATGCACGGCTTCTACCTGCGCACCTTCGCCGACTACGGTAACCACCCGGCGCTGACCCTGGAATTCCTGCACCACCTGGCCCGCACCCTGTCACAGGCCCTAGTGATCGTGCTGGCCGAACGCGACGGCCGCGCCATCGCCGGCGCGCTGTGCCTGCGCGGCGGCGACACCTTGTACGGCCGCTATTGGGGCGCCAGCGAACAGGTGCCGGGCCTGCATTTCGAAACCTGCTATTACCAGGGCATCGACTACTGCCTGCGCACGGGCCTGCGCCGTTTCGAACCCGGCGCGCAGGGCGAGCACAAACTCGCGCGCGGGTTCTTGCCGCAGGTGGTGCGCAGCCGGCATTGGGTCGCGCATGAGGGTTTCCGCGGAGCGCTGTCGGCCTGGTGCCGCGAGGAGAGCGCGTCGGTACGGCGCTACGCGCGCACGTTGGCGGGGCATAGTCCGTTCAAGGGGGGCGACGCTTGAACTGGGGCAACAGCAAATCCCCCCTCGCCCTCCTTTTTCAGAGGGAGAACCCGAATTGCCGCCGCCGTTGCTGTTCCCCCCCTTTGAAAAAGGGGGGCTGGGGGGATTGGCTGTTGCTCTTCCCCCACTCGCCGCTCGCTCGTCCATCATCGCCGCGATGAGCCGCCTGCCCGCCCTGCTCCCCGCCGATCCCGAAGCGCCGTTCCCGCCGGCCGAGCGCGCGCTGCGCCGGCCCAACGGCCTGCTTGCGGTGGGCGGGGATCTGAGCACGGCGCGCCTGCTCAACGCCTACCGCCACGGCGTCTTCCCCTGGTTTTCCGAAGGCGACCCGATCCTGTGGTGGACGCCGGACCCGCGCATGGTGTTCGCCACCGACGGCGTGCGCCTGTCGTCCAAGTTCCGCCGCGGCCTGCGCCGCAGCGGCTGGATCGTGCGCGCCGACACCGCCTTCGCCCAGGTGCTGGACGCCTGCGCGCAAGCGCCGCGACCCGGGCAGGACGGCACCTGGATCACCGCCGGCATGCGCCAGGCCTACCTGGACCTGCACGCGCTCGGCCATGCCCATTCGATCGAGGTCTACGACGGCCCGCGCCTGATCGGCGGCCTGTACGGCATCGCGGTGGGGCGCATGTTCTTCGGCGAGAGCATGGTGTCGCTGCAGTCCGGCGGCTCCAAGGTCGCGCTGGCCGCGCTGGCCCGGCGCCTGCACGGCTGGGACTGGCCGCTGCTCGACGCCCAGGTCGAGAACCCGCACCTGCTCAGCCTGGGCGCGCAGCGCTGGCCGCGTCCGCGCTTCCTGGCCGCGGTGACGGAACTGGCCGCGCAGCCCGAGCCCGCCGGCTCTTGGACCGCCCGCTTCGGCGATTGGCCGGCCCGGTTGCTGGCCGAATCCGAGGCGCCCGACGCCGCTTAACTTAATTTTTGCGCCAGCGCCCCCGGCATGGCACAATGCCGGGCTTCGCGGGCGCGAACCGCCCGCTTTTCCTCATCCAGGGAACACATGGCAAAAGACGACGTGATCGAATTCGAGGGCACGGTGGCGGAAACCCTTCCGAACACCATGTTCCGCGTGCGCCTCGAAAACGGCCACGAGATCATCGCCCACATCTCCGGCCGCATGCGCAAGAACTACATCCGCATCCTGACCGGCGACAAGGTCAAGGTCGAAATGACCCCCTACGACCTGACCAAGGGCCGCATCACCTACCGCATGAAGTAATCGCGGTAACCGATTGAAAAAAGCGGCCGCCGGCCGCTTTTTTCGTTTGCACGCCCAGGCAGCCGCGCCCCCGCCCTCGCGGAACAAGAGAAACCCACCTGCGGCGCAACCCGCATTTTGCGCAACCGGCACGACCCGCTGTCTGTGGAGCCGGCGCAACCCGCTTTCTGTGGGAGCGGCGTGAGCCGCGATTCGCAAGCCGCAACTGCGCACCGCACTCGCCCACGACCCGGCACACGCATCGAACCTGTGCGAGCCGCGCCCCCGCCCTCTCCTCACCTTCGCGCCGTGCATCGCGACGCAAGCGCAGCGCCCGGCCGCACGCCGCCGATCGCCATCGGCCTGCAACGAAATCGCCTCCGCGTACATCCATATTCGCCAGGCCGCACGACACAGCGACCGACGCGTTCGCGGGCCCGCGAACGCACCGTCCGCATGCGGCCTAAGCGCGCATCCGGCGCCGGCAACGCCTGCGCGGCGCCATCGCGCGTGCGGATTCGTCGCCGCTGCAGGCCTTTCGCACCGGCTTGGGCGGGAGTCGTCGCAAACCGTCTTGCGTCGTCGGCGCGCTCGCGCAGCATGCGTGCTGCACGACGCGCACGGTGCCGAAGGTCATGGTGCCGGAGGTCACAACGACTTCCTCCAGATTCGGTGCGAGCCGCACATCACTACCTTGTCCCCGAGCTAGATCCACCCCTTAAGGAGAGCCCCACCATGCGTCACTCTTATCGCGTTTCCCTGCTGCTCGCCGCCGGCCTGTGCGCCGCCAGCGCCCAGGCCTTCGCCGCCGACGCCATCCAGGACTGCGTGGACCTCAGCGGTTCGCAACAGGTGTCGCGCTTCGGCGGTCAGTACGTGCTAGTGGCCGACGGCAGCGACTACTACCGCCTCAGCGTCGGCAGCTCCTGCGACGGCCTGCAGCTGGCCACCCGCTTCGAGCTGTCCACCGAAGGCCAGGCCGGCCGCGTCTGCCCCAGCGGCACGCGGGTCAAGCTCAACAAGGGCGATTGCAAGATCAGCAAGGTCGAGCGCATCGACGAGGCGGCGTACACGCGGTATTCGCGCCGGAGCTGATGGCGATCTTTCGCCGCGATTTGCTGTTGCGACTGCCCTCACCCCAACCCGCACCCCGGCCCGCCCGCAGTGCGGTCGGGCGTTCGGTGCAGCGCGAGCCAGTGGCTCGCAAGCGCTGCCCCTCACCCCGTGAACGGGAGAGGGGCTAAAGCATCAAGCGGCGTCGGATGCGTCCCCTCTCCCGCCTGCGGGAGAGGGCTAGGGTGAGGGGGTGAGCGCAGCGAATGCTCTTGCTCCTCGGTCGGGCACCGAACTCGCCACGCCAATAGCAGACCCGTAGGGCGGCGCACAGGAGGTGCGCCGTTTTTCGCTGGCACAGGATGTGCCATCGAAAAATCCCGGCGCACGCCCCGATCTCGCAGGGGAGCTCTGGCGAAGCGTTTTTCTTTGGTTACTTTCTTTTGACGCTTATCAAAAGAAAGTGACCCGGCCGCTTGCGGACGGAAGCTGTTGCTGTTGCTTCAAAGCAGCACCCCCACACACCTTCGCGAGTTCGGAGCGGATCGCGGCTCACGCCGCTCCTACAGAAAGCACATCCCGCAGAGACCGAAGCGTTCGTCGTAGTTGAGGATTCGCGGTCGCAGCTTACGCAGCTCCTACAGGGGGCAAGCGTGGGGTTCGTCGCAGGTGCGGATTCGCGGTCGCAGCTTGCGCAGCTCCTACAGGGGCAATCGTGGGGTTTGTCGTCGATGTGAATTCGCGGTCGCGGCTTACGCCGCTCCTACCCGGGAGCAAAAAAAGGCGGCCTGGGGGCCGCCTTTTTTCTTGTTGCGTGGGGAACGCTCAGACCGTTGCCGGCAGCAGGCGCTCGGGTTCGGCTTGCGCCTCCACCACCAGTTCGTCGTCCTTGACGTCGATCATGACCCGGCCGCCGCCGACCAGCTTGCCGAACAGCAGCTCGTCCGCCAGCGGGCGCTTGATCTTGTCCTGGATCACCCGCGCCATCGGCCGCGCGCCCATCAGCGGGTCGAAACCGTGCTGGGCCAGCCAGTCGCGCGCGGTCGGGGTGGCGCTCAGGCTCACGCTCTTCTCGTGCAGCTGCGCTTCCAGTTCGATCAGGAACTTGTCCACCACGCGCAGGATGTGGTCGAAGCCCAGCGCCTGGAACTGCACCACCGCGTCCAGGCGGTTGCGGAATTCCGGGGTGAAGCTGCGGCGGATCACTTCCATGGCGTCGGTGGAATGGTCCTGCTTGGTGAAGCCGATCGTGCGACGCGAGGCCTGGGCCGCGCCGGCGTTGGTGGTCATCACCAGGATCACGTTCTTGAAGTTGGCTTCGCGGCCGTTGGTGTCGGTGAGCGTGCCGCGGTCCATGACCTGCAACAGGATGTTGAAGATGTCCGGGTGCGCCTTCTCCACCTCGTCCAGCAGCAGCACGCAGTGCGGCGTCTTGACGATCTTCTCGGTCAGCAGGCCGCCCTGGTCGAAGCCCACGTAGCCCGGAGGCGCACCGATCAGGCGGCTCACCGAATGCGGCTCCATGTACTCGGACATGTCGAAGCGCACCAGCTCGATGCCCAGCTGCAGCGCCAGCTGCTTGGTCACCTCGGTCTTGCCCACGCCGGTGGGGCCGGCGAACAGGAAGTTGCCGATCGGCTTGTCGGGATTGCCCAGGCCCGAGCGGGCCAGCTTGATCGCCGAGGTCAGGGTGTCGATGGCCGCGTCCTGGCCGAAGATCACCATCTTCAGGTTGCGCTCGAGGTTCTTGAGCACGTCCTTGTCCGAGGCGCTGACCTGCTTGGTCGGAATGCGCGCCATCTTGGCCACGATGGTCTCGATCTCCTCCACGTCGATCAGGCTCTTGCGCACGCCCTCGGCGAGCAGGCGCTGACGCGCGCCGGCCTCGTCGATGACGTCGATGGCCTTGTCCGGCAGCAGGCGGTCGCCGATGTGCTTGACCGACAGGTCCACCGCCGCCTGCAGCGCCTCGTCGGCGTAGGTCACGCCGTGATGCGCCTCGTACTTGGGCTTGAGGCCCTGCAGGATCTCGAAGGTCTCGCCCACGGTGGGTTCGACGATGTCGATCTTCTGGAAGCGCCGCGCCAGCGCGCGGTCCTTCTCGAAGATGCCGCGGTATTCCTGGAACGTGGTCGAGCCGATGCAGCGCAGCTCGCCCGAGGACAGCGCCGGCTTGATCAGGTTGCTGGCGTCCATGGTGCCGCCGCTGGCGGAACCGGCGCCGATGATGGTGTGGATCTCGTCGATGAACAGCACCGCGTCGGGCAGCTTCTTCAGCTGCGCCAGCACCGCCTTGAGGCGCTTTTCGAAGTCGCCGCGGTACTTGGTGCCGGCCACCAGCGCGCCCAGGTCCAGGGCGAAGATGGTCGCGTTCTCCAGCACCAGCGGCACGTCGCCGTCGACGATGCGCTTGGCCAGGCCTTCGGCGATCGCGGTCTTGCCCACGCCGGCCTCGCCCACGTACAGCGGGTTGTTCTTGCGCCGGCGGCACAGCACCTGGATGGTGCGCTCGACCTCGTCGGCGCGGCCGACCAGGGGGTCGATCTTGCCGTCGCGGGCGAGCTGGTTGAGGTTGACCGCGAACTCGGCCAGGGCGTCGGACTTGCCCTCGCCCTCGCCGCCCTCGGCCGGCTTGGTCTCGCCGTCCTCGTGCGGGCCGGCGTCCTCGGCGCCCTGCTTGGCGATGCCGTGCGACAGGTAATTGACCACGTCCAGGCGGGCCACGTCCTGCTGGTTGAGGAAGTAGACCGCGTGCGAGTCCTTCTCGCCGAAGATCGCCACCAGCACGTTGGCGCCGGTGACCTCCTTCTTGCCGGAGGACTGGACGTGGTAGACGGCGCGCTGCAGCACCCGCTGGAAGCCCAGGGTGGGCTGGGTGTCGCGGTCGACGTCGTCGGGGAGCACCGAGACCGAGGTGGCGATGGCCTGCTCCAGGTCGCTGCGCAACCGGGCGAAGTCGGCGCCGCAGGCCTTGAGCACGCCCTCGGCCGAGGGGTTGTCGAGCAGCGCCAGCAGCAGGTGTTCGACCGTCATGTACTCATGGCGCGCCTCGCGGGCGCGCTTGTAGCACTGGCCGATGCTGTATTCGAGATCCTTGCTGAACATGGGGAGGGAGCCTCCAGAACGTATGCACCCTAGGTGGGGCCGGCCGGCGGTTTTTCCATCCCCGTCGTCGCGGAGTACGGTTCCTGTTTAAGCCTTTTCCATCGTGCACAGCAAGGGGTGCTGGTGCAGCCTTGAAAATTCGTTCACCTGCGCCACCTTGGATTCGGCGACCTCGCGCGTGAAGACCCCGCATACGCCCCGCCCGCGGGTGTGGACGTGGAGCATGATCTGGGTGGCTTTTTCGGCGTTCATCGGGAAAAAGCGCATCAGCACTTCCACCACGAAATCCATGGGGGTGTAGTCGTCGTTCAGCAGCAGCACGGAATACAGCGGCGGCCGGGCGACTTCCGGCTTCCCCGTTTCCACCAGTACGCCGTGGCTGTGTTCGTGATCGGTCTGTTTGGGCATACGGAAATTATACGTCCGGCAGGCCGCGGGCCGTGGACGCCCACCAGCGGGTGAATCAAAATGGCGACCAAACGCCGTAAACCAAGCCCGACCGCCACCCAACCCGAGAAAGGACTTCCGATGCGCCCGACCGCCCTGGCCCTGCCCGCGATGCTCGCCGCCGCCCTCGCGCTGCTGCCCGCCACCGCTCCTGCCGCCAGCAACAACAAGGCCCAGGCCGCCGAGGCCCAGCATTCCACCGCCGCCGACGCCCGCATCGGCAAGCAGCTGGACGGGCTGGGCTACAAGTACGAGGTCGACGAGGACGGCGACTACAAGCTGACCTTCGACATGGGCGAGGACCGCAGCCAGCTGGGCTTCGTGATCTCGCGCACCGAAAGCTACGGCAAGCACAAGGTCCGCGAAGTCTGGGCGCCGGCCTACCGCTCCTCCGGCGAGCAGTTCCCGGTGGAGATCGCCAACAAGCTGCTCGAAGACAGCCAGTCCAGCAAGATGGGCGCCTGGGTCAAGCAGGGCAACATGGCCGTGTTCGTGGTCAAGATCCCCGCCGACGCCAGCGACCAGGAGCTGGACGACGCCCTGGACTACGCGCTGCGCGCGGCCGACCTGATGGAGAAGGAACTCTCCCCGGGCAAGGACGAGTTCTGATGAGCTACCGCGAGGGCCGCTTCTGGCAGCCGGACGTCACCGTGGCCACGGTGGTGGTCGATGGCGGACGGCTGCTGGTGGTGGAGGAAACCGTCGGCGGCAAACTGGTGCTGAACCAGCCCGCCGGCCACCTGGAGCCGGACGAGAGCCTGGTGGACGCGGCCCTGCGCGAGACCCGCGAGGAAACCGGTTGGGACGTGCGTCTGACCGGTTTCGTCGGTGCCTACCAATGGAAAGCACCGTTGCAGGCCGACGGCAGCGGCGGGCGCCACTACCTGCGCTTCGCCTTCGCCGCCGAGCCGGTGCGGCACGATCCGAACCGGGCCCTGGACGAAGGCATCGTGCGCGCGCTGTGGCTGACCCCGGACGAACTGCAGGCGCAGGCGCCGCGGCACCGCAGCCCGCTGGTCTGGCGCACCGCCGCCGACTTCCTGGCCGGGCGCCGGCACCCGCTGGACCTGTTGCAGCACCTGGGCTGAGGCGGTGACGACGGTGCGCACGGTGGTGGGCATGTCCGGCGGCGTGGATTCGTCGGTGGCGGCGCTGCGCCTGCGCGAGGCGGGCGAGCCGATCGCCGGCTTGTTCATGCAGAACTGGGCCGACGATGGCAGCGGCGACTGCCGCGCGGAGGACGACCGCCGCGACGCGGTCGCGGTCTGCGGCCGGCTGGGCCTGCCGATCCACTTCCGCGATTTCTCGCGCGAGTACTGGGACGGGGTGTTCGCCCACTTTCTGGCCGAATACGCGGCCGGGCGCACGCCCAACCCGGACGTGCTGTGCAACCGCGAGATCAAGTTCAAGCATTTCCTGGACGCCGCCCACAGCCTGGGCGCGGAGTTCATCGCCACCGGCCACTACGCCCGGGTCGAGCGCCGCGAGGGCCGCCACCGGCTGCTGCGCGCGGCCGACCGCAGCAAGGACCAGAGCTATTTCCTGCACCAGTTGGGCCAGACCCAGCTGGCCGCGACGCGGTTCCCGCTGGGCGAGCTGCTCAAGGTCGACGTGCGCGCCATGGCCCAGGCGGCCGGGCTGCCGACCGCGGCCAAGAAGGATTCCACCGGCATCTGCTTCATCGGCGAGCGCGACTTCCGCGACTTCCTCGCCCGCTACCTGCCCGCGCGCGAGGGCGAGATCCGCGCGGTGGCCGGCGACGGCCGTCCGGACGGGCGCGCCATCGGCCGCCACGCCGGCGTGTTCTATTTCACCCTGGGTCAGCGCGAAGGCCTGAATATCGGCGGCGTGCGCGGTTTCGACGCCGCTCCCTGGTACGTGGTGGGCAAGGACGTGGCCCGTAACGTGCTCTACGTCGATCAGGGCACGGACAGCCCCTGGCTGCGCTCGCAGGCGCTGTGGTCGGAAACCGCGCACTGGATCGCCGGCAGCCCGCCGGCGCGCCGCTTCGCCTGCACCGCGCAAACCCGTTACCGCCAGCCGGACGAGGACTGCGAAGTGCAGGTGCTGGACGACGGCCGCGTGCAGGTGCGCTTCGCGCGCCCGCAACGCGCGGTCACGCCCGGTCAGTCGCTGGTGCTGTACGACGGCGAGGTCTGCCTGGGCGGCGCCGTGATCGCCGCCACCGACGCGCCGCTGGAACAACATTTGAAGGTCAACGCCGCATGAGCTCCACCCGCAACGCCTCCCCCGCCCAACGTGCCATCTCCGAACGCGTACTCGCCCTGGCCGGCCTGGTCCAGGCGCTGGCGCAGGTGCGCCGCATCGCCGACACCGGGCAGGCCAATAACGCGGTGCTGACTACGGCGCTGGAGTCGGTGTTCCGCATCGACGCCGACACTCCGGCCGAGATCTACGGCGGAGTCGAGGCGCTGCGCCCGGGCCTGGTGCTGCTGCGCGACTATTTCGTGCGCGACACCAAGGACGAGCAGCTGCCGCGCCTGGCGATGGCGGTGCTGCAGCTGGAGCGCCGCTTCGTACGCGAGAGCGCCATGGCCGAGCGCGTGCAGGCCGGCATCCGCGCCCAGGCGATCCAGGCCGAGCGCCTGGGCAGCAGCCACCCCGACGTGCTGGCCGCGCTGGGCAGCCTGTACGCCGAAACCCTGAGCCACCTGCGCCCGCGCGTGCTGGTGCAGGGCAACCCGCATTACCTGGGCCAGGCCAACGTGGTGGCCGAGGTGCGCGCGGTGCTGCTGGCCGCAGTGCGCTCGGCCGTGCTGTGGCGTCAGCTCGGCGGCAGCTTGTGGGACTTCCTGCTGCGCCGGCGGGACATGATCGCGGCGTTGAACGGGTATTTGGACTGAGGGGCGTCCCGCCCCGCTGCATGGGCGCGCCGTGCGGTGCGCCTGCGGCTTACCGCCACGCTACGGGCTCCTATGGGAGTAACGTCGGCACTCTGGATTCCCGCCTTCGCGGGAATGACGGGGTGGAAGGACGCTCTTGCTCGTCATTCCCGCGAAAGCGGGCTCCGCTTTACTTCGGCGGAGCCGAACATCCAGACCTCCGGCGTGGCAATGACGGGGCGGACGTCTGCCGCTCTTGCCCGTCATTCCCGCGGAAGCGGAAACCCAGGCCTCCGGCGCGGTTACGCCAGCGCGCCTACAACGCCGCGCCACCCTGGGCCCAGGCCCAGGCGACGGCGGCGATCAAGGTCAACCCCAGCGTCCAACGCAAGGCGCGGTCGAGCCGGTCGGCTCGGACGGTTTTCATCGACTTCATACTGCTCCCCCTGTGCGTGCAGATCACACACCAGCGCCGTGCCGGTGTCTGCGAATACGGTCACGCGCTGCACGCTGTTCTTGCGCATATTGCGACCGTGTTCGCGCCTACGCTCCCGTATGCAATGGCCCTACCCCTAGCCTACGTCGCAAACAAAAAACCCCGGCCAAGCCGGGGTTTTTCGTGATTCATCGCGATGCAGCGACGCGATCGGGCCGGGACGGTCCCGGTCACCCTCTACTGGGCCACGAACGCCGCGGCCCAACGCCTGAAGAGCCGCTACGCGAAGCGACCTCCGCTTAGACCCGCTCTCGAGCAGCCTGCATCACCGCGCGGCCCGCTTGGACAGATGCTTCATGTGATAAGCGGAGTACTCCGCTGGTATCAGGCGATAATACGGGTATGGCTCCGCTCCGTTGACGTACAGGAGATAAGCGGAGGTCCTATCGGGCAAGCGAACTTCGTAGGTGCAGGGTGACGCGGGATACGTGTGACGGGTAGTGAACTTATCCCCGGATTTCCACGCACCTTTCCAGCTAAGCAGCACCTCCCATAAGACGGTCTCACGGAAGGTTCCGGCGTAGCGCCTAGCCGCCGCTTGCTTGGGTAAGAACGAGCCCCCCACAGGTCGCGCGAGTACAACCACGTCGCTGCGCTCAAACTCTTGATCGGGTGGGAACATGATGACCGAACATGCTGCCGCTGGCATGGAGGCCGTTAGCAAGAGCAGTAAGCCCATCGTGCATTTCATGCCGCACCCCATTGCTGGATTGGATGAAGCTAGCGCAGATCGCGGGCGAAGCGCTACAGCACGGGAACCGCCCCTGCCCTCCGACAGGCAACAAAAAACCCGGCCGAAGCCGGGTTTCTCGTAGAACGCCGCGCGGCCCGGATCAGGCCGCGACCGTATCGGCCACGGTCTTGTAATCCTCGATCTGGTCGAAGTTCATGTAGCGGTAGATCTTGTCGCCATTGGCGTTGATCACGCCGATGTCCGCCATGTACTCCTCGCGGGTCGGGATGCGGCCCAGGCGCGAGCAGATCGCGGCCAGTTCGGCCGAGCCCAGGTAGACGTTGGTGTTGCGGCCCAGGCGGTTGGGGAAGTTGCGGGTGCTGGTGGAGAACACCGTGGCGCCCTCGCGCGCCTGTGCCTGGTTGCCCATGCACAGCGAGCAGCCCGGCATTTCCATGCGCGCGCCGGCCGTGCCGAAGGTGCCGTAGTGGCCTTCCTTGGTCAGCTCCGAGGCGTCCATCTTGGTCGGCGGCGCGACCCACAGGCGGGTCGGGATGTCGCGCTTGCCTTCCAGCAGCTTGGCCGCGGCGCGGAAGTGGCCGATGTTGGTCATGCACGAGCCGATGAAGACCTCGTCGATGACCGCGCCGGCCACGTCGGACAGGGTCTTCACGTCGTCCGGGTCGTTCGGGCAGGCGACGATCGGCTCGACGATCTGGTCCAGGTCGATCTCGATGACCGCGGCGTACTCGGCGTCGGCATCGCCTTCCAGCAGCTGCGGGTTGGCCAGCCAGGCTTCCATGGCCTTGATCCGGCGCTGCAGCGAGCGCGGGTCGGCATAGCCCTCGGCGATCATCCACTTCAGCAGGGTGATGTTGCTGGTCAGGTACTCGATGATCGGTTCCTTATCCAGCTTGACCGTGCAACCGGCGGCGGAGCGTTCGGCCGAGGCGTCGGACAGCTCGAAGGCCTGCTCGACCTTGAGCTGCGGCAGGCCCTCGATCTCGAGGATGCGGCCGGAGAAGATGTTCTTCTTGCCCTGCTTGGCCACGGTCAACAGACCGGACTTGATCGCGGCCAGCGGGATCGCGTTGACCAGGTCGCGCAGGGTCACGCCGGGCTGCATCTGGCCCTTGAAGCGCACCAGCACCGACTCGGGCATGTCCAGCGGCATCACCCCGGTGGCCGCGGCGAAGGCGACCAGGCCGGAGCCGGCCGGGAACGAGATGCCCACCGGGAAACGGGTATGCGAGTCGCCGCCGGTGCCGACGGTGTCGGGCAGCAGCATGCGGTTGAGCCAGCTATGGATCACGCCGTCGCCCGGACGCAGGGCGATGCCGCCGCGGTTGCTGATGAAGGCCGGCAGCTCGTGATGGGTCTTGACGTCCACCGGCTTGGGGTAGGCGGCGGTGTGGCAGAAGGACTGCATGACCAGGTCGGCCGAGAAGCCCAGGCAGGCCAGGTCCTTGAGCTCGTCGCGGGTCATCGGGCCGGTGGTGTCCTGCGAACCCACCGAGGTCATCTTCGGCTCGCAATAGGTGCCCGGGCGGATGCCCTGTCCTTCGGCCAGGCCGCAGGCGCGGCCGACCATCTTCTGCGCCAGCGAATAGCCCTTGCCGGTGTCGGCCGGGTTCTGCGGCAGGCGGAACAGGGTGGACGGCGCCAGGCCCAGAGCCTCGCGCGCCTTGGCGGTCAGGCCACGGCCGACGATCAGCGGGATGCGGCCGCCGGCGCGCACTTCGTCCAGCAGCACGTCGGACTTGAGCGCGAACTCGGCGATGGTTTCGCCGTTCTTGTAGGCCTTGCCCTCGTACGGGCGCAGCTCGATCACGTCGCCCATGTTCATCTGCGACACGTCGAGTTCGATCGGCAGCGCGCCGGCGTCTTCCATGGTGTTGTAGAAGATCGGCGCGATCTTCGAACCCAGGCACACGCCGCCGAAGCGCTTGTTCGGAATGTAGGGGATGTCCTCGCCGGTGAACCACAGCACCGAGTTGGTGGCCGACTTGCGGCTGGAGCCGGTGCCGACCACGTCGCCGACGTAGGCGACCAGGTGGCCCTGCGCTTTCAGCGATTCGATGAAGGCGACCGGACCGCGCTTGCCGTCTTCCTCGGGCACGATGCCGTCGCGGGCGTTCTTCAGCATGGCCAGCGCGTGCAGCGGGATGTCCGGACGGGTGGTCGCGTCCGGCGCCGGCGACAGGTCGTCGGTGTTGGTCTCGCCGGTCACCTTGAACACGGTGACGGTCAGCGACTGGGGCACTTCCGGCTTGCTGGTGAACCACTCGGCGTCGGCCCAGCTTTGCAGCACGGCCTGGGCGTTGGCGTTGCCCTTCTCGGCCTTTTCCTGCACGTCGTGGAAGGCGTCGAACATCAGCAGGGTGTGCTTGAGCGCGTCGGCGGCGACGGCGCCGACTTCGGCGTCGTCCAGCAGTTCGATCAGCGGATGGATGTTGTAGCCGCCGAGCATGGTGCCCAGCAGCTGGGTGGCGCGGGCGCGGCCGATCAGCGAATTGGTTTCGGTACCGAAGGCGACTGCGGCCAGGTAGGAAGCCTTGACCTTGGCCGCATCGTCGACGCCGGCCGGAACGCGGTGGGTGATCAGGTCGAGCAGGAACTCTTCCTCGCCCGCCGGCGGGGCCTTCAGCAGTTCGATGACGTCGGCGGTCTGCTGGGCGGTCAGCGGCAGCGGCGGAATGCCCAGCGCGGCGCGCTCGGCAACGTGTTGGCGGTAGCTGGAGAGCATGGAGAGTCCCGTAGATGAAGCTGGATTGCACCGCGCCGGCGCCGCACCGGCCATGGCAATGGCGTGCGTCGCGGGCTGGCGGGGAGTCGGAGCTTGCCCGGTGGGAGCTGGTCGTCAGCGGGCGGCCCCTCGACCGCGTATTTTGCCTGGAATGGCGTTTCACGGCAACGCGCCGCAGGCCTGTCAGCCATATCCGGCAAGGCTTTGCGCGGTTTTTGCGGAACGCTGTGGCGCGGCTGCGACCATTGTCTGCACGCTACCTGAATCCGATAGGGTGATAATCAGGACCACGCATGCCACCCCGCCCGCACCGGGCCGGTCAGCCGCACTCAGGAGCCCCACCCCATGCCCGACTCCTTCTCCACCCGCCGCCAGCTCGATGTCAACGGACGCCGCTACACCTACTTCAGCCTGCCGGCGCTGGGCGAGCGCTACGACATCGCCCGCCTGCCCTACTCCATGAAGATCCTGCTGGAGAACCTGCTGCGCCACGAGGACGGCGGCATGACCGTGGGCAAGGAGCACATCGAGGCGGTGGCGCAATGGGACGCGGCGCGCGAACCGGACACCGAAATCGCCTTCATGCCCGCGCGCGTGGTGCTGCAGGACTTCACCGGCGTGCCCTGCGTGGTCGACCTGGCCGCCATGCGCGACGCGGTGACCCGGCTGGGCGGCAGCCCGGCGCAGATCAACCCGCTGATCCCGTCGGAACTGGTCATCGACCACTCGGTCCAGGTCGACGTGTTCGGCCGCCCGGACGCGCTGGACCTCAACGGCAAGATCGAGTTCGAGCGCAACAAGGAACGCTACAGCTTCCTGCGCTGGGGCCAGAAGTCGTTCGAGAACTTCAAGGTGGTGCCGCCCAACACCGGCATCGTCCACCAGGTGAACCTGGAGAACCTGGCACGTGTGGTCGTGGGCCGGGAGGTCGACGGCGAACTGCAGGCCTTCCCGGACACCGTGTTCGGCACCGACAGCCACACCACCATGATCAACGGCATCGGCGTGCTGGGCTGGGGCGTGGGCGGCATCGAGGCCGAGGCGGCCATGCTCGGCCAGCCCTCGTCCATGCTGATTCCGCAGGTGGTGGGCTTCAAGCTCAGCGGCAAGCTGCCCGAGGGCACCACCGCCACCGACCTGGTGCTGACCGTGACCCAGATGCTGCGCAAGCTGGGCGTGGTGGGGAAGTTCGTCGAGTTCTACGGCGACGGCCTGCAGCACCTGCCGCTGGCCGACCGCGCCACCATCGCCAACATGGCGCCCGAGTACGGCGCCACCTGCGGCATTTTCCCGATCGACGCCGAGGCGCTGAATTACCTGCGCCTGTCGGGCCGCTCCGAGGAGCAGATCGGCCTGGTCGAGGCCTATGCCAAGGCCCAGGGCCTGTGGCACGAGCCGGATCAGCCGCACGCCACCTATTCGGCCACCCTGGCGCTGGACCTGGGCGACGTGAAGCCCTCGCTGGCCGGGCCCAAGCGGCCGCAGGACCGGGTGCTGCTGGAGGACGTGAGCCGCAACTTCGAAGAGAACCTGGGTCCGCTGATCGCCGGCCGCAAACCGCGCGGCGTGGGCTGCGCCATCGACGAGCTCAAGACCGAGGGCGGCGCGCAGCCGCAGGCCGAGCATCTGGCGGCCAAGCCGGTGTCGAAGATCCGCATCCAGGACCAGGACGCCGAGCTGTGCGACGGCTCGGTGGTGATCGCCGCGATCACCTCCTGCACCAATACCTCCAACCCGGCGGTGATGCTGGGCGCCGGCCTGCTCGCGCGCAACGCCGCGCGCCTGGGCCTGAAGGCCAAGCCCTGGGTCAAGACCTCGCTGGGCCCGGGCTCGCTGGTGGTCACCGACTACCTGCGCAAGGCCGGCGTGCTCGACGACCTGGAAAAGCTGGGCTTCTACGTGGTCGGTTACGGCTGCACCACCTGCATCGGCAACTCCGGCCCGCTGCCGGACGAGGTCTCCAAGGGCATCGCCGAGAACGAGCTGGTGGTGGCTTCGG